>PNBE01000040.1:873-1031 GCA_003135895.1 Candidatus Dormiibacterota bacterium | reverse complement strand
ACGAAGTACACGAGCAGCGCCGCGTCGAAGCCGCCGCTGGGAAGCGGTACATCACGCAGGTCCCCCTTCACGAATCGAGCGCTCCCGAGCAGGTGCGCCTGTCGCGCGAGCGACCGCCCGTGGCGAAGCGCAGCGGCACTCACGTCGATGCCGGTCAC
>PNBE01000040.1:0-847 GCA_003135895.1 Candidatus Dormiibacterota bacterium | reverse complement strand
CGGCGATCACCGAGCGCCTCCGGCTCGCGCCGTCGTGAGTTTGGTCGAGGTGTTCGCGAAGCAGACGGCGCGCGAATTCCGGGCGTCCCCAGTCGAGCTCGGCGGCTGAGTCGAAGGGAACCGGCCACGCCGGGATCGATGTTGGGCGAAGCAAACGGCGCATGTTCGCGGCAGCGTAGGCCACAATCCCGGGCCATGGGCGGCGTCATCGGCCAGTGGGTGACCAGCGGAGGTCTCCTCATCGTGTTCGTGCTGATGCTCATCAACAGTTGCGGCGTGCCCTTCCCGAGCGAGGTGATCATGCCGGTCGCAGGTGTGCTCGCCGCCGCGGGCCACTTCAACATCGTCGTGGTCATCATCGTCGGCGTCGCGGGCAATTGGCTGGGAGCGCTACTGGCTTACGCACTGGCTCGGCGCTTCGGCCGCCCCCTGCTCCTGGGTCCGGGGAGGCGCATCGGCATCTCGCCTCGACACCTCGACCTCGCCGACCGCTGGATCGAGCGTTATGGGCTGGCGGCGGTCTTCTTCGGGCGGATGCTCCCGGTGATCCACACGTACATCTCTTTTCCGGCGGGCCTGGCGAAGATGCAACCGGTCTGGTTCGGCGCCCTCTCACTCGTCGGGTCGACCGTCTGGGTCACCTTCCTTGCCGTCCTCGGCTACGCCGTGGGGGCGAGCTACACCAAGGTGTCGGGTCCGATCGGGACGGCCGCCATCGTGATCGGGGTGGTCGTGGTGATCGCGGTGGTCGCCTGGTATCTCCGAGGTCGGGGACGGGACGCGGCGACCCCGAGCTCCGGCGTCTAGCGCCGGGTCAGGACATATCCGGCCAGGGGCTCGCGGAGTC
>PNBE01000144.1 GCA_003135895.1 Candidatus Dormiibacterota bacterium | reverse complement strand
GACGGGAAGCAAGCCACGGCCACCGAACTTGATCATCCCGTTGCCGTCGCTCTTGACCCGGATGGCCGCGTCAATTTCGTGGACGGCAATCGGGTGCGAAGGATCAATAAGAATGGGACCGTGACCACGATCGCGGGCACTGGTGTCGCCGGATTCACAGGCGATGGCGGGCCAGCCATCGCCGCAGAGCTCAACGGCCCTCAATCGATCGCCATCGACAGCGTCGGTGATGTCTTCATCGCGGACTCGCTGAATAACCGTATCCGCGAAGTGACACCAGGCGGGACGATCACTACGATCGCGGGATCGGGTCATCAGGGGGACGGAGGTGACAACGTTCTGGCGATCCAAGCCGCCCTCAACGATCCGACGGGCGTGGCAATCGGATTCGGGGGAACAAACGGGACGATCATCATTGCCGACAAGGCGAACAACCGCGTCCGCAAGCTCACTCCCGACCCCACCATGGCGAATGCGATCATCACAACCGTGGCCGGCACCGGGCAAGCGTCCTACCAAGGCGACGGCGGGCCGGCCACAAACGCGGAACTCGACAGCCCGCAATGTGTGGCAGTGGATGCGGAGGACAACATCTACATCGCCGACGTCGGGAACAACCGTGTGCGCGTTGTTGACGCAGGCGGCTCCATACACACGATCGCCGGCAACAACAATGCAGGCTTCACGGAAGACAACGGCCCGGCGTTTCTCGCCACACTTGACCTCGCAAGCAGTGGCGGTGGATGCCTCGCGGTCGACGGAGCTGGTCACCTGTTCATCGCAGACGCGGCCAACAACCGTGTGCGCGAAGTCGTCTTCTACGTCAACAACAACGCCAGCAGCATCAGGACGGTGGCCGGCGACGGAATGCACGGGTTTACCGGCGACCACGTGGTCGCGACCGCAGCCGGGCTCTCCCTGCCACTCGGGGTCGCCGTCGACTCCGGCGGCACCCTCTTTATCGCGGACAGTGATGCGAACCGGATCCGTCGCATCGGTTAGCCTGGGGGAGCACTGGTCGCGTCAATCTCGAACGGCTTTCCCTGTTGCGTGACGAAGTACGCCAGGTAGTCGACCTTCTGGCTTCCCGTGGCCACTTCCTGGGTCAGGGTTTGGGGTGCGACGTACGTTGCCTGACCGAGGGGCAGTTGCACCGGCGCCTGGCCGGAGACGTCAACCTTGAGCGTTCCGTCCAGTACGAACACCACCTCAAGGCCACCGAAGCGGTGCGCGGGGCTCCGACCCCCAGGCTGGAGCGTCACCCTGCGGAGCGTCTCGGTGTACGACCCCGGCGGCAGTACGTTCAGCGGAAGATCCTCGGTCTGGAACACTTGCGCTGCCGGCGGCACGAGCGTTTGGCTCTGCGGCGTATCCGGCCACAGTGCGATGAAGTACCACTTGCTCATTTCGGGTGGGAGGGTGGCGTGCGAGTGGTTGACATCCTGCAGGAACAGCGCCGTGCCCGCATGGATGTCGATCCTTGTTCCACTCAGGGTGTAGGTGAGACGTTGCTCGCCGGTCGCCACGTAAATGATGCCCGCCTGGTGTTTCTTTGATGCAACGTGCTGGTTCGGGGCTTGGACAAATTGCACGATTCGCAGGAATTGGCTGCCCGTCGCCGCCGAGTCGAACCGCCCCGCCGCGAGCTCGCTGAAGGTCATGCCGGACGATGCCGACGGCAGACTCGGGGTGGGACCGGGTGCCGCTCCACCGCCGCAAGCGACCGCGGCCATCCCACAGAGGGCGGCCACGGCGCATCGCGGGAGGCGGCGTCCGCGGCGGGTCACGCTTGCTCGGTTAGCTGCAACCGGGATTGTTCTGTCCCACACGGTCGTCTCCCGTAAGTCCCCATCGGTTCGGGTCGTCGCGCTGGGGCGTACACGATCTTGTAGCACAGCGGGCGCCGACGTCTGTCATGCAGGCGACAGCGGTGCCGTCCACGCTCGAGCAGATCGACTCGGGTTTGGGTCGCTGGCGCCGAAACCGCGTTGGCTAAGCTGAACCCAGCTGGGGAAGCTGGAGGCTCCACCACCTGGAGAAGATGGAGCCATGGAAGCATCGAAGCACCCCGCGACACGCCGGTACCCGCCTGAGCTCAGGGAGCGGGCGGTCCGGATGGTCTTCGAGGCGATCGAGCACAACGGCGAGCGTCACGGCGTCATCACGCGCGTCGCAGCACAGCTCGGCGTTCGCGCCGAGTCGCTGCGTACGTGGGTGAGGCAGTCTGAGGTTGACAGCAGTCACGAGCCGGGACGACGACCGAGGAGAAGCTGCGCATCACGCAGCTGGAGCGCGCCGAGCGCCTGCGTTGCCACGATGGTCGAGACNNGATCAGATCGGCGCGCGGGACTCCGCGTCACGCAGTCGCCTGCACAGGACGAGCAGCAGCTTGTAGGTGATGCTCGGATTCTCGAGCAGGGCCGCCTTGAAGTTCCACAACGCCAGCGACAGCGTGCTGATGGGTGTCTCTGCGGTGACCGTTGCGGAGCGTGGACCGCCATCGATCAATGCGATGTCGCCAAATGAATCGCCTGGCCCAAGACGGCGAATGCGGCGTCCGTTCCGGCTGACCACTGCAGTGCCCGAAACGATGAGGAAGAAGCGACCTCCGCTGTCGCCCTCCTCCACCATCAGCTTTCCGGCTGGATAGCTGTAGTCGCGCATGAACTGAAGGAGAAACCCTGCCTCCTTCCTGGTCAGCCCGGCGAAGAGCTCGACCCCGCTCAGCAGGTTGACCTGCGCGCTACGAGTTGCCATGGCGTTCTCCCGACTCCGTTGTGACCGGTTGCATCATAGGCAACCTCGGACGGCATTCACGTGGCTCAAAGCGCCGCGGGAGCGCATGATCATCATGCGATGGGCGGAACCCGGGGGCGGCGAAGTCCGCCCTGACGAGACAGATTCTACGTGGATGGAAGGCCGGCGAGAAACCGGCGCGCGCGTTCGGCGGAGGGCACGAGGCCTCTTCGCTCGTAGAGTTCGAGCGCCTGCTGCGTCGGCCTGCGCGCCTCCTCTCCTCTCCGTGCGAGAAGAAGGATCTCAGCGAGGCCCATCAAAGCGTCTTCCAAAGCAAACCTGAATTTGGAATCCGCTGCCGGAGCCAGTGCTTCCCGAGCCGCCTGCTCGGCGCGGACATAGTCTCGGCGACGAGCAAACAGTCTCGCCTTGAGCGTCGCCAACAACAAGAGATTCACAGCGTCCTCGGGCGAGCTGATTGCCTCACTCTCAGCGACGAACCGCTCCGCCTCTTCGTATCGACCCTGTTGGTACAGAGCCTCGCCGAGGTATGCCAGGAGGGTGCATCGGAAGCCCTTCTCGCCCGCCGCTTCCAACACCGCGTCACCCTCACGCAGGATCTCCTCGGCGAGGACGGGATCGCCGGCCTGCAACTCGACCAGGGCGCAGGCCATGGCGGTCCCGGCGCGCAATGTCTCGAGGCCGAGTTCGTGATAGGTCCGTCGAGCTTCTTCGAGCTCAAGCCGAGCATCGCTCAACTCGCCGGAGACTCCGCGAATGGCCGCCAGCCAGAAGCGCGCGTGCGCACGCTGGAGAGGCGTCTGCGCCGCATCGACGAGGTCGCTGCATATGTTCATGCTCTGGCTGAGCGAGCGATTGCTGAAGAACGCGCTCTGACCTATCCAGAAGACGCTTTCAGTTTCGAGCCGGACATTTCCGGCGCGGCGCGCGTGGCCGAGCGCACGCTGCATCACGGCTCGCAGCTCGTCCAGGCCGCCGAGCAGGTTCTGCACCTGTCCGGCAAGTTGCCAGGCAATCGCAAGTCCGGCATCGTCGCCAATCGGCGTCAGCGCTGCGACGGCCTCCTCGACGAGGCGCAAGGCATCGTCGGAGGACATCGTGTTCGTCCTCTGCTGTATCAGCGCGAGCTGAATGCGCGCCCGCCAGGCGATCGTCAAATCGTTGGTCGCCGCAGCCGCGGCGGCCACCTGGGTGAGAATCCGTGTTCCACGCTCGAGCTCTCCGGCCTCAGCGAGGGCATCGCAAAGCGCCAACTGCAGTGCGTTCTGCCCCGGGTGGCCATCGGGGAGCACCGCCAGAGCTCGATCGAGCAGGTTGATCGCGGCGGTGACGTCAAGCCTCGAGACTGCCCGTTCACCCGCGCGGCCGAGCAGCTCACCTGCTCGACGGCCGAGCTCACGGGCCCGGCTGTCGAGGGGGCCAAGCTCACGGCGGTAGCGATATGCCTGCTCCAAGTGGTAGCCGAGAATCTCCTCGTACTCCCGAGACCGGTCGCCTGCCTTGTGCTCGAGCCAGTTGGCGAACCGCTCGTGCAGCTCTGAACGCAGCTCTTTCGGGATCCCGGCATAGGCGGCGTCGCGGATGAGGTTGTGCTTGAACCAGAACGCGTCCTCACCCAGGAACTCGGCCTGACGCGGCTGGATCAAGTCTTTGCGGACGAGGATGAGCAGCTGGGCGCTCACTCTGGCCCGGACGTGAGGCGGTGCCAGCTCGACGACCCCGCCGCGATGGAAAAGCCTGCCCTCGACGGACGCGCGCTCCGCCACAGCGCGCTCGTCCGGTTCCAGACGGTCGATGCGAGCAGCGAGCAGTGCCTGGATTGTTGGGGGAATCTGCGACTCTGTGAGGTCGCTCTCGGCGCTCATGGCGAGCATCTGCTCGACGAACAAGGGGTTCCCCTCGGCCGCCTCGAGAATGCGCATCCGGAGTTCCGGCTGGACGTTCGCACCCTCGAGCAGGTGGTCGAAGAGCGATTCCGATTCCCTCTCGGGGAGCGGCTTGAGCACGAGCAACGTCGAGTTCGGCCGCGGTGCCGTCCACGATGGACGACGTTCGAGGAGGTCTGGCCGCGCCACCGCAACCAGGAAGATCGGGGCGGACGCGAAGCCGAGCATGTATTCGACGAGGTCGAGGAACGTCGGCTCCGCCCACTCGAGGTCTTCGAGCACGACAATCAACGGGCGATCGCGCGCCAGCGCTTCGAACAGCTTTCGAACGGCCCAAAAAGTCTCCTCGGGAGATGCGGCGCCCTCACTTTGCCCGACCACGGCGGTGATGCCCTGCGCCACAAGTTCACTGTCCTCCGGAACGAGTGTCGCAACCGAGTGCGCATCGCCGCCGGCGATCTGCTTGACAATCTCGACGAGCGGCCAATAGGTGATGCCGTCGCCATAGGGAAGGCAGTGGCCCACCACGAACCCTGCCTCCCCGCGGCCGGCGATGAGCTCCGCTATGAGACGGGACTTGCCGATCCCAGGAGCACCCAGCACGGTCACCAGGCCGCAGGCGCGCTCGGCCACGCAGCCGGCGAGTTGGTCCCTCAGGAGCTTGAGCTCGGGCTCTCGCCCGACGAACGGCGAGTCCAAGCGGCGCGCAATCGCGGCCGCATCCGGCAGAACCTCCAGCAACCGGAATGCCGCCACCTTCGCGCTCTTCCCTTTCAGATCGAGGGGTTCGAGCGCCTCGACGCGCACGACGTCGCGAACGAGCCGATGCGTTTTCGCGCCGAGCACGATCTCTCCCGGGGCTGCGACCTGTTCCAGTCGCGCGGCGACGTTCACGGCATCACCAGTAATCAGCCGCTGTCCGGCCGCCGGGTCGCCCGCGACCACCTCACCAGTGTTGACCCCGGTGCGGGTCTCGATTCGGACACCGTGATCGCGCGTGAGCTCGTGATTGAGCGTGGCGAGCTGCTCGCGCATCGCCGAAGCTGCCTTCACCGCGCGCAGTGCATCATCTTCGTGCAGCTGCGGGATGCCGAAGACCGCCATGACCGCGTCGCCGATGAACTTCTCCACGACGCCACCGTAACGTTCGATGACATCCTGCATCGAGTCGAAGTATTTGGTGAGTACGCGGCGCAGCGACTCGGGATCCAGGCTCTCGCCGAGCGCAGTTGATCCAGTCACATCTGTGAAGACCACGGTCACGGTCCTGCGGGCCTCCGTGCTTTGGCCGGTAACGCCGATCGGAGATCCGCACGCCGAGCAAAATCGGGCGTCGTCGCTGTTCTCTCGTCCGCAACTCGGACATCTCGACACCCGCCGAGTGTAGATCGAGTTGGCTGAGGGACCGGATTCGAACCTCTGATCGGCTGAGCCAGCGTTGGCGATGCTCGCCCGCCCGATCTCTCATGGCCCCATCGCCTTGCGACACGCCTTGAGAACTCTTTCACAGATTCGCCCTCCACAAGCGCGAGTCGGCGCTCCTTAGCGTCAGACGACGCATCGGGACCGCCATTTCAGATATCCGCAAAGTCGGGGGCATATCGACGTCGCTCCTCATCCGCCTGATCGAGCGCATCCACAACCGGTTTCCACACCGCGTCCGGACGATCGCCGCCTCGGCGGAACCCCTTGCTTGCGTCCAGATGGAGTCCCTCAAAGAGCCACTCGATCCGTCGCCGTAGGTTCGGCCACTCTGCGAACGCCTTGCCATCGGTTCGGAACCGCGTGACGATCGATTCGATCGCCGTCGACTGAGCCGAAAAATCAATGCTCAGGAGACTAATCGGGTGATGTTTTGGGGACTTATCCACAGGTCGAAATCACCCGAAAATGCCCGAATTGAATTCAAAATTCGGCTTGGCTGGGGAGAGAGGATTCGAACCTCTGATTGGCTGATCCAGAATCAGCTGCCTTACCACTTGGCCACTCCCCAGCGGAGGCCATCGAGTGTACCGGACACCCNNTGTGGCGAGAACATGGCCGACTGCGGGATCAACGTCCTCGCCCAGCAGGGCAACCGCGCCCTGGTCCGGGTGACCTGCGCGTCCTGCAACGACGAGAACCTCCTCCAGATCATCTTCCAGACCGAGGCCGAGGAGAACAAGGTTCCCGCCATCGATGAGGGCGTCCCGGACATGGCCGACCCCATCACCGGTGACGAGATGCTCGAGCTTCACTCGCTGCTCTCCTCGCACGAAGGCGCGCTGACCGAGCTGCTCGTCAAGCGCTGACCGCGACCTCGCCGGGGGTCGTGCGACACTTCCCCGCCTTATGGCGAGCCTCGATCCCGGCCAGAGCATGGTCTTCGACTCCCTCTACGGGCTCGAGCTCGGCGAGACCACCCCGGAGCGCATGAGCGCGACGTGCCCGGTCACCCCGAAGGTTCTCCAACCGTTCGGCATCGTCCACGGCGGCGTCTTCTGCGCGATCGGCGAGACCATCACCTCGGTCGGCACCTACCTGGGCGTCAAGGACGCCGGCAACATCTCCGTGGGGATGTCCAACAACATGAGCTTCCTGCGCCCGATCACCAAGGGCACGATCCACGCCGAGGCCAAGCCGCGCCACCGCGGGCGAACCACCTGGATCTGGGACGTCGAGATCACCAACGACGACGGCGCGCTTTGCGCCATCGGCCGGATCACGATCGCGGTCAGGCCCCGGCCTTAGCCTCTTGGCGGTCGACCAGCCGCTTGGCGGCGTAGGCGCCTCCGGCCGACCCAGCCGCGGTCACCGCGCGGAGCGCGACCTTCTGCCAGACGGGCGTCTTGTCCCCGCCCTTCTTGACCTCCTTGCGCAGCGCCTGGAGCTCGGCCACGAGGTCATCCAGCGTCACCGGCACCGACTCCTCCTCGGCCTTGTCGCCGCGGAGCCGCGACCGGATGAACACGATCGTCCCCACAAGCACGATTGCCCCGCCGGCGATGGCGGCGTACCGAGGCCCATCACGGCGCAGGCGCGCCTTCCAGTCGAGTTCGGCACGCACCTTCTGCTCCAACCGGGCGGCGCTGGTCGCCAGCGCCTGCTTGGTCAGCTCCCTTTGACGCTGCGCTTCGTCAGTTCCCGGAGCCACTCGGCATCCTCCTTCAACGTGCTTTCGATCTGCATCCGCCCTCGTTTGATCGCCTTCCTCGCCCGCGACTGCCCGATGAAGATCAGCACAGCCGCGAGCACCAGGAAGGCTCCGCCGAGCGCCAGCCAGCGCACCCACTCCGCCCCCAGGATGCCGAGCCCCGACGGCAGCGCCCCCAATGCCTCGATCACCGCAATCAGGAGGAAGGCCAGTGCAACAACGATCATCACCATCGCGATCACCAGTTGAATGATCGCCCGCTTCAGCTCCGCGCCGACGACGCCGATTTCGGCACGCACCAGCCTGATGGCATCCTCGACCACCGCACGCGCGAGCGAGATGGGGTCGGTGCTATCGGGCGCGTCGCCGTCCACGGTACCTCCAGACATCCGATCGGGAGTTCAACGCGACACTGCAGTGCGGCGCGTCGCCCGCAAGCTCACCCAAACTCGCAAGGTTGCATGATACTTGCGCGTACCACGGGGGGCGTAACCGGTCCACGGCCACCCCCGTTGGACACAGCAGATGGCGGAAATCTCCCCTCTTCGACGACTCCCCCGCGGCGGCCCCGACGGCTCCGCCGACCTGGCGGTTCGCCGCCGTTACCTCCGCCGCAGCCGTCGTTTTGAGACCAGTCGCGCGTGGATCACCGTCTGGGTGACCGCCTTCGCCGTCGTCGGCTGGCTCTTCATCGCAGGGTTCGCCGGCTTCAACCACTGAGCCCCTCTCCTTCGCGCGGCGGTCGCTAGTCGATCAGCTCGCGGAGGTCCTGGAGCTGGAGCGAGATCCAGCGAGTGATGTCATTGGTCCGGACCATGTCGCGAATCTTTGCCTGGCGAGCCTTCTTCTGCGGCTCGTCCATCATCAGCCCGAGGTGGAGCGCCTCCGCGGTCTCAACGATGTCGAACGGATTGACGGTGATCGCCCATTCGCCGAGCTCCTCGTGTGAGCCCGCGTTCTCACTCAGCACCAGCACCCCGTCGCGCTGATTGACGAGCGGGCCCTCCTTGGCCACCAGGTTCATCCCGTCGTAGATCGGATTGACCAAGAGCACGTCGAAGATGCGATATCCGGCAATCGCGCGCTCCATGTTGTCGTCGATCTCCACGCGAATTGGCGTCCACCCGCCACGACTGTATTCGCGATTGATCCGCGCGGCGACCCGCAATACGCTGCCCAGGTACGCGCGATAGTCGTCGATGTCCTGCCGGCTCGGTTGCAGGAATGCCCAGAACATGACGTCGCCGGTCAGTTCCGGATGCGCCTCGAGCATGCGCTCGTATGCAAGGAACCCGCGCACGATGTTCTTGCTCAAATCCGTGCGGTCGACGCGGAGGATGAGGTGCTTCGGCCGCCACTGCTCGATGCGCTCGATCTCGGCGAGCACCGCCGGCTGTTCGGCGTGCTGGATGAACGTCTTCGGATCGACGCTGATCGGGTAATTGCGCACCCACACTGCGCGGCCCTCGGAGAACACGGTGCGCTCGCGATGGTCGACGGTCAATCCGAGGTTCTGCTCGCAGGTCATCAGGAAGTTGCGCACATCGTGCGACGTCTGGAATCCGATGATGTCCGCACCGAGCAGGCCGTGCACGATCGCATCGCGGATGTGCCGCGGCAGGACCGTCCAGTACTGCGGCGTGGGCCACGGGATGTGCACGAAGTGCTGGATGCGCACGTCAGGTCGCTGCTCGCGGATCAACCCCGGGACGCAGTACATCTGGTAGTCCTGCACGAAGACGACCGCCGGTTTGTCGGAGCGGTCGACTTCGGCGAGCACGCGTTTGGCGACCAGCTGGTTCACGTTCATGTAGCCGTCGATCCACGCTCGGTGAATGGTCTCGTCGACGACCGGTTCGCGGGCGAGATCCCACAGGTAATGCTGGATGAACCAGAGCAGCGGGTTGGCGATCACGTTGTAGTAGAGGTCGTATGCCTCGCTGGTCGGCTCGACGAACGCGACCTTGAGCTTGGTGCCGTCCTCGGTGGTCAGCTCGGCGGGGTCACCGAGCGCGGCAAGCGTGCGATCCGAGGCATCGCGGGCCAGTGCGACCCACACCGCATCGGTCGCCGATGCGAGCGAGGTCATCGCGGTGACCAAACCCCCGGCGCCTTTCACCAGCCGCTCGGGGGTACCCCGATACGGATCGGCTTGGTGCAGGACCAGCGGCGCCCGATTGGCGACGATGATCGGCTGGACGTTCCCCAGGATCCTGCGCGTGTACGGCTCAATCGCCGACAAAGGCTCGACTCCATCTCAGGCCGAGCGGGGCCTGCCCGCCGCGCCATGCTACCGGGACCGTCCGGTCGAGGGGTTCAGCGGCCACAATCCCGTCACCAATGACCCATCCCGTCGCTGAATTCCGCGTCGATACTCCCCGCCTCACGATCTCGGTGCGCGATCGTGCCGGCGGCGAACCCGCGCTCCTCGCCCTCCATGGGCTGGCGAGCAATGCGCGTTGGTGGGACCTGGTCGCGGATCACCTGGTGCCCGCCCGCCGGGTGATCGCGGTCGACCTCCCCGGCCACGGCAAGAGCGATCGGCCCGACAGCGGCTACGCCTTCGACACCGTTTCCCGCGATCTCGAGGGATTGCTCGCGGCGCTCCGCCATCCCGAGCCGATCGTGGTGGTCGGGCACAGCTGGGGCGCGACCGTCGCGCTCGCGTTCGCGGCGGCCTACCCGGCGCTGGCGCTCGGCGTGATCTGCATCGACGGCGGGGCCGGCGACCTCAAGGCGTACTTCGGGCCGAGCTGGGAGATGGCCGAGCAGACCATGCGGCCGCCGGCCCTGACCGGGATCACGCCCGCGATGCTGCGCGCGTGGATGGACTCGTCGCCGCTGCGCGACGGCTCGGATCCCGACACCGCTGCCGAGATTCTCAGCGGCAACTTCGAGGATGACGGCAGCGGCGCGGGCACGGTGCGGCCGCGCTTGTCGCTCGAGCATCACATGGAGATCGCCCACCACCTCTTCGACGCCAACGGCTTCGAGCTGATGGCCGAGGTGCGCTGCCCGATGCTCTTCATCCCCGCCGGGTCACCGTCTCCCGAGGACTCGCCGAAGGTGCGGTCCATCGCTCGTGCGCAGGAGGTGGTCGGCGATCGCGCCCGCTTCGTGTGGATCGACGGAGTGCACGACCTCCCCGTGCAGCGTCCGAAGGAAGTCGCATCGGCGATCGCCGCGTTCGTCGACGAGCTGGTGGCTCAGCCGAGCAGCACGTCCCAGAAGTAGCGCTCGCTCCGGGGCACGCCCTGGTCGACATGGATGTGCTTCACCTCGGTGTACGCGAGCAGTCCCTCGCGTCCGTGCTCGCGACCGATACCGCTCTGCTTGTAGCCTCCGAACGGCGCGAGCGGATTCACCAAGTGCCAGTCGTTGATCCAGACGGTCCCGGTGCGCAGTTGCTTGGCGATCTCGATCGCGCCGCGCGTGTCCCGTGACCAGACGCCGCCGGCGAGCCCGTAGATGGTCCGGTTGGCCCGCTGGATCACCTCGCCGAGGTCGCTCCAGCGCTGCACCGCAAGCACCGGTCCGAAGATCTCCTCGGTGCCGGCGTGCGAATCGGGCGAGACGTTGGTGAGCACGGTGGGCTGGATGAAGAACCCGCGATTGCCGACGTTGGGCGCGCGTCCGCCCCCGCATGCGATGGTCGCGCCCTCCTGTTTCGCGCGTCCGATGGCGGACAGGATCATGTCGTACTGCGCCCTGCTGATCACCGGGCCGACCTGCGTGTCGAAGTCGGCCGCGTCACCGACGCGGAGCGACGCTGCACCATCGACGAGGCGGTCGACGAACGTGTCGTAGATGTCGTCGTGGACGAAGAGGCGCGTCCCCGATTCGCACATCTGCCCCTGATGGAAGAAGGTGCCGAAGAGCGAACCGTCGACGGCGATATCGAGGTCGGCGTCGGGACAGACGATGTTCGCTGACTTGCCGCCGAGCTCGAGCGTCACCTTCTTTATGGTGGGGGCGGCGGCGGCGAGGATCTTGCGGCCGGTCGCGGTGGAACCGGTGAATGCGACCTTGTCCACATCGGGGTTCTCCACGAGCTCGATGCCCGCGTCGACGCTGTCGCCGGTGACCACGTTGAGCACGCCTTTGGGGAGGAGCCCGGTCTCGTCGATCGCGCGTGCTACCGCGAGCGCGGAGAGCGGCGTCTGCGCGGCGGGTTTGAGGATGACCGAGTTGCCCATGGCGAGCGCCGGCGCGATCTTCCACATCGCGAAGATGAGCGGGTAGTTCCACGGGATGATCCCGGCGCACACCCCGACCGGCTCGCGCTGCACGAAGTTCCACGACACGTACGGCGAATCGATCCAGGGGAGCGGCTCGTACCAGGGGATTGCCAGTGCCTGCTCGGCCATGCTCCGGAACCACTCGATGGCGAGCGGCACGTCGACGACCGACGTCTTGCGCAGCGCTGCGCCGGCATTCTGGGACTCGAGCAGGCCCCAGTCCTCGGAGACCTCCTGGAGGTGCTCGACGATCTGGAACATGATCTGGGTGCGTTGCAGTTGTGACTTGAGGCGCCAGTCCCCGGCGTCGAATGAGCGGCGTGCGGCGGCGACGGCGCGGCGGGCGTCGGCGCGGGTGCTGGCAGGCGCGACCGCCATGACCTCTTCCGTCGACGGGTTGATGACCCCGTAGGTGCGGCCGTCCTCGGCGCCGGTCCATTCGCCGTCGATGTACTGCTGATACGTCGCCACCTCGGGCTCGACGATCGCTGCCATGACCACCTCCACCGCCTGGACCGACATTGACACCGGTGTCGATTATGCGGCGGCGCAGGCATCGCGGCGGAGGCCTGAGGGGCCAACTCCGCGGCGTTGCTCGGCCGCTTTGTCCGCGAATCGGAAGGATCCAATCCATACGATACTGTCATTCTGCGAACGCACATAGTGGAGTGGCGGCATGGATCAGATCGAGTTCGCCGACGGCTTCGACAGGCCCGACATGGTGGCCTTCGGGCTGGGTGCCGGACAGCTCGCGGTGGTCATGGTGGGAGCGCTCGCCGCGTACGCGCTGGTGCGCTCGCCATGGCCTCCGGCAGTGGTCGACCCGCTTGCCGCGCTCATTGCAGTTGTGGCCGCCGGCTTGGGATGGCTGCGAGTTGCCGGACGCCCGGCGCTCGACTGGGCGGTCTTCGCGGGGCTGTTCTGGATGCGGCCGCGGCGCGGGACGACTCGTTGGGAGCTCGCGGCCGCTCCCCCAATGGAAAGTGCCGCGCCGGAGCCGATTGAGACTCCCCAGGCGCCGATCCTCGAACTCTTTGGGTCGGGCATCAGCCGGCGCCTCACCGACCGGCACACGCCGTCATCGGCGCGGGAACCGATCGCTCCGCCGGGAGTCCGGGCGCCGAGTGAGCGGAGCACGCCGCCGGTTATCCGGCCGGCGAGCCGCGCGGGCGGCGCCAGGCGCGTGACCTTCTTCTCACTGCGCGGCGGCACCGGGCGTAGCACGCTGGCCACGGAACTCACCTGCCTCCTCGCAGCCAGCCATAGTGCCGGCCAGCCCGCGCCGCGCGTCGCACTCGTCGACCTCGACCTTCGCAGTCCGAGCGTCGCCATCCGTCTCGGCACGCCCGAGCGAACGCTCCTGGACTACGCGCTCGCGCTGCCCGACGACCGAAGTGTCATCGATTTCATGGTCAGCCATGCCTCGGGTGCGCGTGTCCTGCTCGGCCCGCAGAGCGCGGTGAACCCGGAGTGGCCGGTGACGCCGGCGCTGCTGCGCGAGGTGCTCCGCGAGCTCGACATGGAGGGCTTCGACCTGGTGGTGCTCGACGTCGGCCCGGAGTTGAATCCGCTGACCACCACCGCGCTGTGCGCGTGCGATGACGTCTTCGTCGTGGTCGTGCCCACAGCGGGCGGCGTTCACGACGCGTATCGCAGCACTGAGGCGCTGCGCCGGCTCGGGCTGCGTCACCAGCTCCGCTACATCGTCAANNTGATCGGCGAAATCCCCGATGACGACGCGGTCATCAGCGCTGAGAACGCGCATCGTCTCGTCGGCCTGGAGGAGTCCAGTCCGGCGGCGATAGCGCTCCGACGTCTGGCGCGCCGTATCGGCAGCGAGATGCGGTCTTCATGGATCGCCTGACCAGGGCCGCCGCGCGCGGTTCGGGTCGTGCCCGCGCGCCGATCAGCGAAGACATCGTGATTCATTCGGACCGGTGCGAGCGCCTCGGCGGTCTCTCAGCGGTCCTCGCGACCAGTGATCTCGACATCGAATCGCTCGACGCCGCCCGTCAGGCGGCTGCATCGGCCGCCTTTGCCCGGATCTGCCACACGCTCGAGCGCCCGATGCAGTTGCTCATTCGGGTGCGACGGCTTACTGACGCGGAAACCACACCGGCTGCTGGAGCGCACCCCGGTCTCGACGACGCGATGCGCAGCTACTGGGCTGCTCAGATCCGCGACGGCGAGCGGCACACGCATCAGGTCTTCGTGATCCTCTCCGCCGAGACACCCGGTGCCCTCGACTCGGCGTGCGCACAGGCCTGCGATCGCTTCGCTGCACTCGGTGTGAGAGCGCACCGCCTCGACGGGACCACGCTTGCATCGGCATTGATCGAGGACTTCGGTTCGCACATCGCGATGACGTGGTGCGAGCAACGCGAGCAAGCCATCTGCGGCGATCACATGTTTCGCGGACACACCCTGCAGCGACTCCCCGGACATCCAGTCGGGCCCGGATGGCTGGCACCGCTGCTCTGCGTGCAGGCCGAGGCCGACATCGCCATTCACCTCGAGCCGGCGCCGCTCGGCGACGCACTCGGGCGGCTGAACCGTCGCCTTCGCGACTTCTCTGCGCACCGGATGCTCGAGGACGAACGCGGCGCTCTCGGAGATATCCACGTCGACATCGGGCTCGACTCCGCGACCGCCCTGCGCGAGCGCCTCGCCCGCAACCTGGGAAGGCCGCTGTATCTGTCGGTGATCGCCACTGCTCGCGGTGCGTCGATAGATGAGATGCGAGCGAACAGCGACCTGCTGAGCCTCGGGTTCGCATCGGCATGGATCGGCGTGGAAGTCACCCATTTCCGGCACAGGGCCGCGTACGTCAGCACGCTCCCGCTTGGTGTCAATGCGATGCGCGCGGGCAAGCTCGTCGATTCCACCGCGGCCGCGACGTGCATCCCCTGGGTCGAGGCGGGCTGCTCGGATCCCGACGGTTACCGCCTCGGTGCCGCGACCCGTTCGGGGCTCCCGGTGCGCGTCGCACCCTTCGACACCACCCGCCATCCCAATCCGAATATGGCTGTGTTCGCGGCCTCCGGCCACGGCAAGAGCTTCGCGATCGGCACGCTCGTGCTCGAGGCGGCGGTCGCGGGCGTGAACTCGGTGATCATCGATCCCGAGGGCGAGTACCGCGCCCTGGTCACCTCCCTCGGCGGGCGTTATCTCGAACTGTCTCCGGGCACGGATGCTGCAGTCAACGTGTTCGAGGGCGCAGCGAACGACCCAGAGGAGACGGTCGCGGCGGTGGTCGATCTCGTCACCGTGCTCTGCGGCGACGGGCTCGGCGACGTCGAACGCGCTGTCGTCGATGCTGCCGCACGCGCGGCGATGCAGCGCGCGCTCGTCGAAAACCGCTCGCCGCTTCTCGAGGACTGCCTGGCGATGCTCGACATCGAGGCACGGCCAGTCGCGATGGTCGTGCGCCGCTTCTGCACGGGGGGCCTCGGCGCGCTCTTCAACCGCCCGACGTCGCTCGCTGTCGATTCCGGTATCTGCGCGATCTCGCTTCGCGACATGCCCCCCGAGCACGTGGCGGCAGCCACCTTGATCGTCGCTCGGTGGCTGTGGGAGCTCGTACGACGCGATCGCCGGCGCCGACACATCGTCTTCGATGAGGTTGGTGCGCTCTGCGTCCACCGGCCGCTTCGTGATCTACTCGTGCAGCTGGCCCGGCGCTGCCGCAAATACAGCGCCTCACTCGTGGTGGCGACGCAGAACGCGCAGGACCTGCTCGGTACCGACGAGGGCAGCGTGATCGCGACCAATTGCGCGGTGGTCCTCCTCGGCGGCCATCGAGCCGCGGAAACAGCACGGATGGAGCGTGCGTTCGGTCTCACCGAGGCGCAGCGAAACTTCCTCGAGACCGCATCTCGGGGCGAGTTCCTGCTTCTTGCCGGCGATCGGCGCGTGGCCATGCGGATCGAGGTTCCCGAACTGCACCGATCCATACTCAGTGGTGAAACTCAGGTGTCGTACCCCCTTGACGTCAGGCCTCTCGACTCGCAAGATATGGGGGCTCCCGGACGGCCGAGCCCCAAGATATGGGATCATTAGAGTGATCTCAGTACGCGGAGATTGGGGCTGGAGGTCGCCAGGGCGCGGTCCTGCACACGTCTCTGCACAATGAAGCGCCCACCAGCTAGAAGAGGAAAGACCGTGGATCGATCCGCCTCCAAACCCGTCCCAGACGACTCGCACAGCATCTCGATGGAACCGCCGTCGGGACGTCGGTCGGGTCGCAGAAACGGGACTGCGCAGGCACGTGTCAGTGACAAAGTCGAGGTTGAGGGCGGCGGCATTCACGTCGAGCGGCGCTTCACCCACGAGGGTGTGCATCCGTTCGATGAAGTCACCTGGGAAACCCGGACCGCCGCGATCGGCAACGAGAAGGGTGAGACCGTTTTCGAGCAGAAGGACTGCGAGATCCCGACGTTCTGGTCACAGATGGCCACAAACGTGGTGGTGAGCAAGTACTTCCGCGGCAAGCTCGGCACACCCGGACGTGAGACCAGTGTCAAGCAGATGATCGCGAGGGTCGCGGAAACGATCGGGAAGTGGGGCAGGGAAGGCGGCTATTTCGCCACCGAGACTGATGCCCAGGCGTTCCAGGACGAGCTCACCCACCTGTTGCTGCATCAGAAGATGAGCTTCAACAGCCCGGTGTGGTTCAACCTCGGCGTCGCCACCAGCAAGCCTCAGATCTCGGCGTGCTTCATCAACAGCGTCGAGGACACGATGGAATCGATCCTCACCCTGGCTAAGACCGAGGGCATGCTCTTCAAGTACGGCAGCGGCACCGGGACCAACCTCTCGACCATCCGCTCGGCCACCGAGTCGCTCGCCGGCGGCGGAACCGCCAGCGGCCCGGTGTCCTTCATGAAGGGATTCGACGCTTTCGCCGGCGTCATCAAGAGTGGTGGGACAACCCGTCGCGCCGCCAAGATGGTCATCCTCAATGCCGACCATCCCGACGTCGAGGAGTTCATCACCTGCAAGGTCAGCGAGGAGCGCAAGGCGTGGGCGCTCATCGAGGCTGGCTACGACAGTGCGTTCACGGGCGAGGCGTACGCCTCCGTCTTCTTCCAGAACAGCAACAACTCCGTGCGTGTGACCGATGAGTTCATGCGCGCGGTGCAGGACGACCGCGACTGGCACCTGCGCGCGGTGACCGACTCCAACCGGATCCTCAAGACCGTGAAGGCTCGCGATCTGATGCGTCTCATCGCCGAGTCGGCATGGCAGTGCGGCGATCCCGGCATGCAGTACGACACCACCATCAACGACTGGCACACATCTGCAGTGACCGGACGTATCAACGCCAGCAACCCCTGCAGCGAGTACATGTTTCTCGACGACACCAGCTGCAACCTGGCGTCGATCAACCTCACCCGGTTCCTCAACGATGACGGTTCGATCGACATCGAGGCCTACAAGCACGCGATCCACATCACGATCACGGCGCAGGAGATCCTGGTCAGCAACGCGTCGTATCCGACCGAAAAGATCGCCCGTAACAGCGAGGAGTTCCGTCCGCTCGGCCTCGGCTACGCGAATCTCGGTGCGCTGCTCATGGCCCGGGGCGTTCCCTACGACTCCCCCCAGGGTCGTGACCTCGCCGCCTGCCTCACCTCGATCCTCACCGGCGAGGCGTACGCGCAGTCCTCACGCATCGCCCGTGAGATCGGCCCCTTCAGCGGCTACGCGGCCAACCGCCAGCCGATGCTGCGGGTGGTCGGCAAGCATCGCGAGGCCGCGTACAACATCCCCACCGACAACATCGAGCCCGATCTCGTCGGNNACCGGAACGATCAGCTTCATGCTCGACTGCGACACCACCGGCGTCGAGCCGGACATCGCGCTCGTCAAGTACAAGAAGCTCGTCGGCGGCGGCATGTTGAAGATGGTCAACGGCACCGTGCCCGCCGCATTGCGCCGGCTCGGCTATGGCGAGACAGCGATCGGAGACATCATCGCCTTCATCGACACCAACGACACCATCGAGGGCGCACCGACGCTGCGCGACGAGGACGTCGCCGTCTTCGACTGCGCATTCACGCCACAGAACGGCAAGCGCTCGATCGCGTGGCAGGGCCACCTCCGGATGATGGCCGCGGTGCAGCCGTTCATCAGCGGCGCGATCTC
>PNBE01000022.1:5860-8242 GCA_003135895.1 Candidatus Dormiibacterota bacterium | reverse complement strand
CCCCACAAACCAAATCGTACTGGCTGCTAGAATAGGGAGCACACGGTTGATTGATGTCGTTCGGCTGGGGGTCGACACAGCGCCCGTTGGTCGTGGCGTCTAGGGGAGATCATGCAGCGGGTCATCATGAAGTCGAAAATCCACCGCGCCACGGTGACGCGAGCTGCTGTCGACTTCGAAGGGTCGTGCGGCATCGCGCCTGAGTTGATGCGCGCAGCCGACATGGTTGCAGGCGAGCAGGTGCACGTCGTCAATACCACCAATGGATCTCGCGCAGTCACGTACGTGATCGAGGCTGCTCCTGGAGAAATCACGCTCAATGGTGCGATGGCGCACCTCGGCAGCCCCGGCGACATCGTGATCCTCGTCACATACGCGCAGATGGACGAGCACGAGTTCCGCGACTTCAAGCCGACGATTGTGCGTGTGGATGCAGACAACCGTGTTCGTGAGCAGGCGGCGATCGCGTGATCAACGGGGCCGCATCGGCGGATTACGACGTCGTTGTCGTCGGAAGTGGCATAGCGGGACTCTCCGCAGCATTGACCGCTGCGCCGCGCGCACGGGTTGCCGTTGTCACCAAAGGCGCCCTCGACGACGGGTGCAGCCGGTTCGCGCAGGGCGGGATTGCGGCCGCGGTGGGGGACGGTGACTCAGCGGAATTGCATTACCAGGACACCATGGCCGCCGGTCGCGGCCTCTGTCANNTTCGATACCCAGGACGGCGAGCTGTTGCTGGCCCAGGAGGCGGCACATTCGCGCCCGCGCATCCTCCATGCGCGTGGCGACGGGACCGGACTCGAGGTCGAGACCGCACTGATCCGGCGTCTGCGCGCGAGTGGTGCGCAGGTCATCGAGCACGCTGATGTCACCGGCATCATCACCACGACCGACGGGGTCGGTTGTGGCGTGTCGATCACGACCAACCCATCTGAGTCGTACACGACCACCCTGTCGTCGGCCGCGGTCGTCCTGGCGAGTGGTGGGGCCAGCCGCCTCTGGCGCAACAGCACGAACCCTGAATCCGCAACCGGAGACGGCGTCGCCCTCGGCTATGCCGCCGGCGCCGAGGTGGCCGGTCTGGAGTTCGCGCAGTTCCATCCGACGGCGCTCGCCATGGACGGCGCACCGAGGTTCCTCATCAGTGAGGCGGTGCGCGGCGAGGGCGCCTGGATCGTCAACCGCGACGGCAAGCGCTTCGTCCTCGACGTCGATCCCCGCGGCGAGCTTGCCGGTCGGGACGTCGTCGCTCGGGCCATCTGGGAGGAGCTCGAACGCAGTGGTGAGCCCTGCGTCTTCCTCGACTGCTCTCCACTCGGGGCCCGCGCGGCGGTGCGCTTCCCGACCATCGCGGCGACCTGCGCACGCTACGGCCTCGACATCGCGCGTCAGCCAATCCCGGTATCGCCTGCGGCCCATTACCTGATCGGCGGCGTCAAGACCGACCTCGACGGTGCAACCACCGTCCCCGGCCTCTACGCCTGCGGTGAGGTTGCTCACAGCGGCGTGCACGGTGCGAACCGGCTCGCCAGCAACAGCCTGCTCGAGTCACTCGTCTTCTCGCAGCGAGCGGCACACGCCGCATTGGGATGGGCGGCAGAATCGCCCCCACCCCAGGCTGCTCCGGTGCAGCGCACCTCGAGCCCGCGCGCATCCAAGCTCGACCTTCGCGAGGGATGGAACACGCTCCGCGACGCACTCTGGAGTGGGGCGGGCGTGGTTCGCGACGAGTCCGGGCTGCGTGCTGCGTCTCGCGAGTGCGAGGCGGTCGCGGCAGCGACAGCAGGCGCCACCACGCTGTCGACGATGCAGCTCCACGCCGCTGCATCCACGGCGTCGCTGGTGTGCACCGCGGCCATGGCCCGCGAGGAGAGCCGAGGCTGCCATCTCCGTTCTGATCTCCCCCAAGCNNGAGTCGGCGCTCGCCGAGGACGTCGGAGCTGGCGATGTCACGACGCAGGCTGTGATTCCTGCCGATATGACCTGTCGGGGCAAGATCGTTTGCAAGCAGGACGGCGTGATCGCCGGCCTCAGCATCGCGCAGCGCGTGTTCCAGCGTGTGGATGAGCGCATCCAGTTCGATCCCAAGACCAAGGACGGCGAGAAGGTCCAGGCGGATCAGATCGTGGCGCGGCTGTTCGGCCCCGCTCGCGGGATGATGACCGCTGAGCGCGTCGGTCTCAACTTCCTGCAGCACCTGAGCGGCATCGCGACCATGACCGCCAAGTATGTGAAGGCGGTCGACGGCACCAAAGCAAAGATCCTCGACACCCGCAAGACCACCCCGGGACTGCGCGCCATCGAGAAATACGCGACCCGCATGGGCGGCGCCGTCAACCACCGTATGGGGCTGTACGACGCGGTCCTGATCAAGGACACGCA
>PNBE01000022.1:0-5712 GCA_003135895.1 Candidatus Dormiibacterota bacterium | reverse complement strand
CGATGAAGGTCACTCGCTACTAGGCACTGCTCAGTGGTGTGCGGGTCCTGTCACCGCGGGGACCCCTCGCCGCCGCGCTTTTGGGCGCGTCGGCGCTGCCCCCCCGCGGTGCCACCCGCAGGCCGCGTCGTGCTAGGGCTCGTTAGGCCGGGGCCCTATTGGCCCGTCCCGCGCGCAGCTTGACGACGCACAGTTGACTGATTGATGCAGACGTTTATTGACGGATCCTCGGCTGCGCTTCATGCATTTGCTGTTGCGCATGCTTGGGTGACGCCTCTGGTTATCTGGGGGACGGCGGGGTTCATTGTTCTGTGCCCGGTTGGGTTTTTTGGTTTGTGGATCTGGGATGGGCGGCTGCGGCCGGGGGTCGCGGCGCTGGTGGGGTTGGGAGTGACGCAGTGGGTGTGTCATGAGGTGGGACAGCTGCTGTATCGGCCTCGCCCGTTTGTTGCGCTGCATTTCGTGCCGCTGTATCCGCACCCACCCAACAACTCCTTTCCCTCCAGCCTCACGGCGTTTGCGGCCGTGGCGGCGGTGATCGGCGTGCTGGCGTGGGGGCGTCTGGGTCTGGTGTTCGTCGTGGGGATGGCTGTGGTGGGATTCGGGTGTGTGTATGTGGGAGTGCACTACGCGACCGATGTGATCGCCGGGGCTGCGCTCGGAGCTGGGTGTGGTGCGATCACGTGGCTGATTGCCGGGTTGCCGCCCGTCGCACGAATGCTGAGTGCGCTGGAGCGCCGGCTTCCGCCGGGGCGCCGGTACCGAGGCGCGAGGCGGGTTGCCGCTAGAGCAGCGAGTTGACGAGCGCCTCGATCTGACTGAGTGTCGCCGGCGTGTATGTCGCGGTGACGTCCACGAGCGTGGTGCCCTTGGCTGCGACCACGCCCTCGTTGTCATGGCCGGCGCCCAGCGGCTCGTAGAAGGATGTCGCCTGGTCGCCGACGCCGGACACGCTCTTGACGGTGCCGAGGAAGTGCGAGGTGAATCCTGGGATGAAGGACGCACCTGCGTTGTTCAGCACCTCGATGAGCACGTTGGAAATCGCAGCGTGGTAGTCGCAGACGATACCCGTCGCGCCACCGGGGAGCTGGCCCCCACCGCCGACTCCGGTCGCATTGGGGAGCGTGATGCCCAGTGCGGACCCGACCGTGGCCCCGCTGGGGCACTGAGCTGACGCCGTCGACGCGGTCGGCGTCGCGGCCGCGGTCGCAACCGGTGCGGAAGTCGCTGGAGCCGACGTCCCTGCGGGGGTGCTCGTCCCTCCGCAGGCGGCCAGCGGCGCTGCGAAAGCAAGCGAGAGAAGCGGAATCCAGCGCGAGTTGCCGTGTGCCACGCGATCGCCTCCGACTACGACGCCACTCCCCGGGGTGTGATCAACATGACTATGACGCAGTTGCGAGCGGCCGCGCACGCCCATCAGACTGACCGGGTTCGCGCCCCGCTGCCATTTCGAGGAGGCTATGAGGATGTCGGATCACGCGGATCACGCCGATCCAGTTCCCGGCCCGCAGAGCTCGAACGAGGAGCCGCAGGCGCATCTGACCACCACGCCGAGGGGGGGTGGCTGGCGCATGTTCCCGGCCCCGGTCGAGGTCGAGGCCTATCTCGGACAGGTGTGGGCTCGCGTGCTCGTGGATGGGGTCGACGACGTGACCTCCGAGATCTGGGCGCGCTGGCCACCGCAGGGCCACACCGCCGGAGACATCCATCACCAGGTGATCGATGCCTCGCACTATCGCGCGCCCAGCGGCGGCTTCCCGACCGGCTGAACCCGGCCGCCTCTCCACCCAGCGCGGCGGGCACCGGTGGGTACACTCTGGGTAGGCTGGGCGGCAGGTCCGCGCGCTATCGGGGCGTGTGGGCGGCACTCGATGCAAGCTTCACAGAGAGACCGTTTTCATTTGGGAAACCATCCCCACCGGCCCGACTCTGCGCTCGTGAACGCCGATCTCCGGCGCCGCCGCAGGCTGGTTCGTCATCGCCGGCTCCGCGCGGCGCTGCCGGCGGCGCGCGAGAAGCGGCGGACACGCCGGATCATCATCGGGCTGGTCGCAGGACTCCTGATGCTGCCGATCGTCGGCTCGGCGATCATCCTGTTCGCGATCGGCGATGCGACAGCCTCGACCGCGGGCGCACACCCGCGGGTGCTCGCGACGGATTCACTCGTGTACGACCGGACGGGCGGCCTGATCGCGGACCTGCATCCAGCCGGGGCCACGCGGATCCCGGTCCCGCTGACAGCCATCTCACCGCTCGTGCAGCGCGCGATGGTCGCAGTCGAGGACCGTTCCTTCTGGACTGAAGGGGCCATCGATGTGCCACGTCTCGCGGCAGCTGCGGTCTCCAACCTGACCCACGGCACCTCGCAGGGTGCCAGCACGATCCCCATGCAGCTGGCGAAGATTCTCTACCTCAGCGATTCGAAGACCATCGCCTACAAGCTTCAGCAGATCGCGCTCGCACAGCGCCTCGCCAGCTCGAACTCGCGCTCGGTCATCCTCGACGACTATCTCAATGACATCTACTTCGGCTCGGGCGCAACAGGCATCGAGGCTGCGGCGCAGACATATTTCGGCATCGATGCGAGCCACCTCGACCTCGCCCAGGCGGCGATGCTCGCGGGCATCCCCAACAACCCCAGCGGCGATGACCCTCATGTCAATGCGGCCGCTGCATCCGCGCGACAGCAGCTGGTCCTCGATGCGATGGTCGATACGGGCGACATCACGCGTGCGCAGGCGACGGCGGCTGCGCACCAACATCTCGTCTACGCGACGTCAAATCTGGACAACGTGAACCTGGTGCCGTTCTTCACAGCGCGCGTTGTGGAGAGCGTGCGGAACACCTGGCATCTCGACGCACTGACAGCGGGCCTGCGGATCACCTCGACCCTCGATCTCGCGCTCCAGCAGTTCACGCAACACGCCGTCAGCGCGCAGATTGCACAACTCGGCAGGCTGCATGTCACCGACGGCGCAGCGGTGGTCATCTCACCGGCCTCCGGGGATGTCCTCGCGTACGTGGGCAGCGCGGGTCCGAGCGCACCGGGAGGCCAGATCGACATGGCGGCGGCGCCGCGCCAGCCGGGATCCTCGTTCAAGATCTTCACGTACACCACCGCAATCCAGAACGGGCGCGTCAGCATGGTGACGCCGGTCCTCGACGGACCCTTGACGCTTCCCACGGGCGGCGGAACGAACGGGACCCAGCCGTACAGCCCGAACGACTACACCCGCACCTGGCATGGCGTTCTCCCGGTCGAGGAAGCGCTCGGAAATTCGCTCAACATCCCCGCGATTCGCGTGGAGATGGCCACGGGCATCCCCGCCATCGTGAATATGGCGCGAGCGATGGGCGTTACCACGCTGGGCAAGTCGCCACAGTCGTACAGCCCGAGCATGACTCTCGGCACCTATCCGATACCGCCGCTGGAGATGGCGCAGGCGGGAACGGTACTGGCGGACTCCGGGGTCCTGCATCCGGCCCGGTTCATCATCGCCGCAAGTCTCAACGGTCAAGTGCTGCCCAATGCGACCCCGGCCGCCAAGAAGATCGTCGACCCCCGCGCGGCATACATCATGAATACGATGCTGAGCAACGACAAGAACCGTGTCCTGGACTTCGGTGCACACGGCTTGCTGACGCTGCCCGGCCACGTTGTTGCTGCCAAGACCGGCACGAGCGAAAACTTCAAGGACAACTTCACCGTGGGTTGGACGCCACAGCTCGCCACCGCCACCTGGGTGGGCAACGCCGACGACTCGGCGATGCAGGGCACGACCGGGATCACCGGAGCCGCGCCCATCTGGCACCAGGTGATGGCGCACGCGCTCTCCGGCCACGCGGACGGCTGGCCGTCGGTGCCGGCCGGACTCGCGACTGCAAACACAGCGTGGGGAACGGCGTACTTCATGCCGGGCACCGGTGCCACAACCGGTGAGGCTGCGCTCGTGCCGAGCGTGCCTCCGGGTACTCCGACCGACGCCGCACCCGCGGCCCCGGGAGGCAAGAAGCACCACCATCGCCCCAAGCACTGAGGTCGCCGGTCCGGCGAGCCCCGGTGACCTGCATCTCGTCGAGGACGTCAGGCCCAGCCCGGGGTGGCGCCGACCTCCGCGGCGAGGGACGGGCCCGGTGTCGGTTACGAGTCGAGGGCCGCGACCAACTCCTCCTGGAGATACCCCAGNNTCCGACTCGATACCGAGGATCTCGCCCGCGGCGACCCGGAGATGATTGAACGCACGCAGCCAGGCGAGCGTCTGCGCCTCGGTGAGCGGCAGGGTGTCCTCGCCGCCGCTGAGCGCATCGCGGACCATCGTCAGGTCGACCTCGCGGCCCTTCTCGATGTCGGGCCGCACCCAACGGTCGTACTCGGCCTGGAGCTTGGCGTCGTCGTAAGCGCGCGGCGCCGACGCCAGGGGAGCGGCGAGCCTCGGGCTCAGCGAATCGATGATGCCGATCAGCGCCTCACGCTCACGCTTGTCGACCTTCACCTGAATCCGGCCGCGGCGGCGGAGCACCTGGGCCATGTGCCGAGCTCGCCGGCGGCTCAGGGACGGCCCAGGGTCGCCTGGAGTCCAAACGAGTGGAGCTGGGCGACCGACACCTCGGCCTGTTCCCGCGGCTGGGTCGCGACCACGGCGCGGCCCTCGTTGTGGACCTGGAGCATCAGGCGCGTGGCCGTGGCATGGTCGTATCCGAAGAGCCGCCGGAGCACGAGCACGACATAGGACATCAGGGTGATCGGGTCGTTCCAGACCATCACGTTCCAGCCGAACTCGCGCTGGTCGCGCTGCTCGCGTCCCGGGGCCTTCGCCGGGGCGGGAGCCTTGGTCGGCGTGGGCGAGGAGGTGGTCGCCATGACGGCTAGCGTAGCTCAGGTCTCGCCATCAGTACCACCACCGATCGGTTCCTTCCGCCCCCTCCTCAAGCTGCCGGTGACGGGGCTCCCGAAGGAGCGACGTCGCTCAGGCGGCGCTGAAGTCGACGACGCCGGCCCAGGCGGACGGAGTCCGTGAGGGCTGGGCTGCAGGAGCCGTTGTCGGGGATGTCACTCCGTCGAGCACCGCTTGCAGCGGGAGCTCGCAGTTGTGGCACACGATCCAGATGGGACCCGGCTCGCTGACACGCCGTTCGAGACGGTGGCGCTCGCCGCATTCCTCGCAGGTGATGGTCACTCGCATTTCGTGGCGCAGCGTCGCACGGCGGTTGCGACGCCTCGCTGATGGCACTGTCGCGGCGGCGCCAACGGTGTGCAACGAATTGGCGAAAGAGGATCGATCTGCCCTGGGTGATACACTCGGCGAGATCGTGATGGCATTGGCGCAAACGCGCCATTCACGCCCCAAACACGATCATTTGAAGGCGCAAGCCCGCAACCCTGACCTGGCGAGACGGATTGTTCTGAAGGCAGGAGAACGAGCAAAGGAGTGCATTGACCCCGACGATGGCCCAGGAGCCCGAGACGCTCACTATGGAAGACCTCCTGCGGGAGGATCAGAATTCGATCAGGGCCCTGGCCCACGGTGACATCGTCGATGGAGTCGTGGTCCGTGTCGATCCTGACGAGGTCCTCGTCGACATCGGCGCGAAGAGCGAGGGGATCATCTCGAACCGCGAGCTGTCGGCACGCGGCGAGCAGCCGGTCACCCTCAACTCCGGCGACCAGGTCAAGGTCTACATCATCCAGCCCGAGGACGAGCACGGCAACGT
>PNBE01000171.1 GCA_003135895.1 Candidatus Dormiibacterota bacterium | reverse complement strand
GTCTGCGCCGTCAAGAGCTACCGGCTCATCCTGTGCATGCCGGAGTCATTCTCCATCGAGCGCCGCCGGCTGATGACGGCGTACGGCGCTGAGCTGGAACTGACCCCCCGCGAGCTGGGCATGAGGGGCGCGATCGCGCGCGCCAACGAACTCCAGGCGGAGATCCCAAAGGCTTGGATCCCGATGCAGTTTGAGAACCTATCAAACGTCGAGGTCCACCGGCGCACCACCGCCGCGGAGATTGCGCGCGATTTCCCGGACGGGCTCGACTACCTGATCACCGGCGTCGGGACCGGGGGGCACATCACTGGCTGCGCCGAGGTCCTGAAGCCGCTCTGGCCCGGGCTCAAGGTGTTCGCTGTGGAGCCGACGCTGTCGCCCGTGCTCTCCGGCGGAACCCACTCGCCCCACCCCATCCAGGGGATCGGGGCGGGCTTCATCCCTGGCGTGATGCGCACTGACATCCTCGATGGCGTGATCCAAGTCTCTCCGGAAGAGGCCGCGGAATACACGCGGCGCNNGCGCGCGCGAGGAAGGCGTCCTGGTCGGCGTCTCCTCGGGGGCGGCGCTGGCCGCAGTCGCCCAGAAACTTCCCGACATGGCCGACGGCGCCCGAGTGCTCACCTTCACCTATGACACGGGAGAGCGTTACCTCTCGGTTGAAGGCCTGTTTCCCTGACCCCCGGAGGGCACTCCCGATCTCAATGGCGCCGCAACGTCAGTCGACCGCTTTTAGTCGGACGCGGCTGCTCTGCCAACCGGCGCCCAAAACGTCATCCTGGACGCCTCTGGGGCGCGGTCATAGCCCCAAATACGCTGCCGCGTCTCTGCCGAACCGACTCTCGCGACGCGGGTAGCGGCGAAATGTCGACAGCGAGTGGAGGCCGGTCTGCCCTGCCGCTGCCGCCACCACGAGGCCGGCGCGGAGCGAGTGACCAGCGTACCGCGTCGGATCGAGCCCGGCTCGCTGAGCTGCGCGCTTGATGACCGCGGCAATGGCTGGCCGCACCGGACTGCTCCTCCGGATTGTCGTCGAGATGGTCAAAGGCGAACCAGACACCGCGGAAGGGCTAAGCCGCTCGATGGGCCGAGGCCTCCCCGACCTGATTCGCTATCTCGCCGAGCAGATGGCGGCCAAGCGTCTTCGCAAGATGCACCCGGTCCTCGCCTTCCAACTGCTCGCGGGTCCGATCGTCGCGCACCTGCTCACTCGTCGCCTTGCCATGTTGATCGGTTTTGACCAGCCAGTCGACAAGGTGGTCGACCAGATCGTCGAGGCCTGATTGCGCGGCATGTCGCTAGAAGTGGCGACGAAGGGAGACAAACGACCCCTCACTCGCCGATGAGGGCAGCCCCTGCGATCCGCCCCCGGCCGCGGCGAAGCCCGTGATGGCGAGCCCTAGCCCCACCACTCGACCACGGGTGCTTAGGCCGACCTGACTGGTACGGGCGCGCGTCAGCCCATCGTCCAAGACCGGAGTTTGTCGGGGTTCCGGACAGCCCAAATGTGCTTGATCCGTTCGGTGGCGACGTCCACTGCCACCACCATCACCGTGACGCCATCTTGCTGAGCAACAAGACCGGGCTGACCGTTGACCGTGCGCTCGCCGACTCAACCTGCCCTTGGTCCTTCGAGCTTCAGGCCTTACAGCACTGGAACCAAGCCGGCTCGAGCCGAAGAATGAGCCCTACCGGGGTATAGCACCTCGAAAATCAGCAAATGCACAAAGGAGGCACCGGGATGATGTGGGGAACTGACTATGGAGCAGGTGGCTGGGCCATGATGATCGGCTCCCTCGTCGTCGGGGTGATCGTCATCGCAGCCATCGTCGTTGGCGTCATGTGGCTCGTCCGCACACAGCACACCGCGACGCCGGTCGCCCAAGGCGGGCCCTCCGCGCAGGCCATTCTCGATGCGCGCTACGCGCGCGGCGAGATCGACGAATCCGAACTCATGCGGGCCCGCCAAGCGCTGGCCATGCAACCACCCGACGCTCGACCGAAGAGCTGAGCGAAGAGGGGAACTCCGATGGCGGCACAACAGGCACTTCTGAACAGGGGCACCCGGGCAATCGCGAAGCCGGTCCGTGCTGCTCGCACGGCGGTCCTTCCAGACTGGCGGATGCAGCGCATCGGCGTCCTGCGCATCGTCTTCGGCCTGGTCTGGGGCGTCGACGCCTGGTTCAAGTGGCAGCCCTCGGTCGCGGCCGAGCCTGACCCCGCCTTCGTCGTGATGCTGCATCACCTGCTCGTCGAAGCGTTCTCGCGGACAGCGGGTTCCGCGCGGCCGCTCCATACGTTGCGCGCCACAAGGCCCCACTCATGAAGTGGGGCGAGCTGGTGCCGCACACTCATCATGACGCCGCTGACCCGGAGACCATCCTGCGCGAGCGGCGTGCCGCCGGCGCCATCGACGACGTGGAATTCCGGCGCCGGCTCGAGGTCCTGCGTGCACAGGGGAACCTCCCACGCCGGCGCGGCCTCATTCTCGTGATCGCCCTCGGTGGACTCGCAGTCGCGACCGCAGCAGCTGGCATCGTCTACGCCGCACAGAATTCGCTCGGGCACCCGCTACAAGGGCTGGGCACAACGTCCTGTTCCGCGCCGAGTCTCCCCGGTCAGGTCGTCGATGTGACCCTCACTGACATGAATATGATGCAGGGCGGGATGATGGCCGGGTACGGCACCGGACGCGTGCTGGTCGATTCTTCGCAAGTGCACACGGGGACGGTGTCGGTGCGCGTGGCGAACATGGGCGTCCTGATGCACGAGCTGGTCATCTTTCCATTGACAAGCGGGAGTGTCGGCGAGCGGACCGTCGGTGCCGACGGGCGCGTATCTGAATCCGGCAGTTTGGGCGAGGCCTCGGCGACATGTGCGGCTGGAGCGGGGGAGGGAATCGCCTCGCATGCAATGGGCTGGGTTACGCTCCAGCTCCCTGTCGGCCGTTACGAGTTGATCTGCAACATCCCCGGCCACTACGAAGCGGGGATGCATGCCGAATTGGACGTCAGCGCATGATCGCGGCCGGCGTTTGGCGCACGGTCAACTGTCCGCGCTCACGTAGTACCGTATACCCGGACCCGGTATGAAGACAGCGCATCCGACCCTTGCAGCACCCGCCCCGGTGGGTTACGTCGGCAACAAGGCCGCAGTCTTGGCGCGCCTACGCCGCATCGAGGGCCAGGTGCGCGGTATCCAGAAGATGATCGAGGACGAGCGCTACTGCATCGACGTCCTCACCCAGGCGAACGCGGTGAAGGCCGCCCTCGAGCAGGTTTCGCTGCTGCTGCTCAACGACCACGTCTCGCACTGCGTCGCTGACGCCATCCGTCAGGGCGACAGCGACGCAAAGATCCACGAGCTCACCGCCGCGATCGAGCGCTTCGTCCGAGGGTAGGGTAGTCGGCTCAGCTCGGCCTTGAGGTGGCAGTTGTCGACCTGATCAGCCCGGAGGGTCAGCAGCTCGCAATCGGCTCACGCATGCTGTTTCCCCCCGGCATCCTTATCGACGGGATCCCTTTCTCCTACGGGCGGCTCTCTGAACGGCGACTCCGCCGGGAGCTGGACCGGCGCACGGTGCCGCAGCGCGTGTCCTCCCCCGAACCGGGTGACCGTGCCCGCCTAAAGAGGTGACCTTTGGCACTACGCTCGAGGAAGCGGTCGGGCTAGTGTATACCCTGCCGGGGTAGGGAATCCCGATGCGGAACCCATAACATCGTTCTCGGGAGGCAAGCACTCATGGTTGGTAAGCAGACGGGACGGCATTCCCAATCGCCGGTCGCTTCCGAAACGAGTCCTCACTCATGAGCGCCGCCAGCATTGGGGTGCTGCTGGGAGCCGGGCTGCTCAGCGCCTTCCTGTGGTGGTTCTTCTTCGGCCCCAAGCGGGCGCTGAAGGCCGAGGCGCATGGCAACGTGCAGGAGTTGACGGTCGTGGTCAAGGGTGGATATGCCCCGGACCTGATCCAGGTCCGCGTCGGCGTTCCCCTGCGACTGGTGTTCGACCGCCAGGAGAGCGGTGACTGCACGTCGCGAGTGGTCTTCCCCGACTTTGGGGTCACTCACGCACTCCCCGCATTCCAGCGCACCGCTGTGGAGTTCACGCCCGACCGGCTGGGCGAATTCGGCTTCGCCTGCGGCATGAACATGGTTCACGGAACGCTTCGAGTCGAGGCGAACGGCAACGGCGCTCTTGCAGCGGGCGGCGATGGCCACGATCACGCCAGCGTCCAAGAACCCACTCACAGCAATGGCATCGCAGCGTCTCGGCCAGACGCCGCCGACACGGCCGCCGGTCTCGCCACCACCGAGGACGCGGAGGCGCGCGATCGCCGCGCCGAAGTCAGCGATCTCGCCCGGCGCGTGGTGTTCGGCGCCGTCCTCACCGTACCGGTGGTTCTCGCCGTCATGGCGAGCGACTTCTTCCATGCAGGCTGGGTTCCCGGCGCGCTGCTCAACCATTGGGTGCAACTCGCCCTGATCGCGCCGGTGATGGTGTACACGGGGTGGCCGATCCACCGAACTGGCTTCATGACCCTTCGCCACCGCACCGCAGACATGAACACGCTGGTCAGCTTGGGGACTGTCGCGGCGTTCGCGTACAGCCTGCTGGTCACGGTGGCGCCGGTGCTCTTCCCGACCGATGTCCGCGACGTGTATTACGAGGCGGTCGGCACCATCCTCACCCTGATATTGCTCGGTCGGTTGCTCGAGGCCCGCGCCAAGGCTGGAACGGGCGAAGCCATCCGCGCACTGGTCGGGCTGCAAGCTCGCACCGCGCATCTGGTCCGTGACGGAGCCATCGTCGAGGTTGCCGTCGAATCGGTCGCCGTCGGTGACGTGGTCGCGGTCCGGCCGGGCGAGAAGGTCCCCGTGGATGGCGAAGCCGTCCAAGGGCGATCGACCGTCGACGAATCAATGGTGACCGGCGAGCCCATGCCGGTGACCAAGCAGGCCGGCGACCCCGTGATCGGCGCGACCATCAACCAGACCGGCGCCTTCCAGGTGCGGGCCACCAAGGTCGGCCGGGACACCATGCTCGCCCAGATCATCCATCTCGTCGAGCAGGCCCAGGGGTCGAAGGCGCCCATCCAGCGGCTTGCCGACCTCGTGTCGAGCTATTTCGTTCCGGCGGTGATGCTGATCGCCACCTGGACGTTCGCGGTCTGGTTTGTGGCCGGCCCCGCACCCGCGCTCACGTCAGCCCTGGTCTCGGCAGTTGCCGTGCTCATCATCGCCTGCCCCTGCGCCCTGGGCCTCGCGACGCCGCTCTCGATCATGGTCGGCACGGGGAAGGGAGCGCTGCAGGGCATCCTGATCCGCTCAGCCGAGGCGCTGGAGACCGCCCACAAACTCAACACCATCGTTCTGGACAAGACTGGCACGATCACCGCGGGCAAGCCGGTGCTCACCGAAGTGGTTGCGCTGGTCGGATTCGACGAGCGCACCCTCCTGCGGCTGGTGGGCTCGGCGGAGCGCTCCTCCGAGCATCCCCTTGGCAGCGCGATTGTGGCCGGCGCCAGCGGGCGCGGCATCGAGCTCGTCGATCCGGGACGGTTCGACTCGGTCACCGGCAAGGGAATCACCGCGACGGTCGACGGGCGCACCGTCCTCGTCGGCAGCCGCCGTCACCTCGTTGAGGCGGGTATCGATCCTGCGCCGCTCGAGGAGAGTGTGCACCGCCTCAGCGAGATGGGCGCGACCGCGATGCTGGTCGCGGTCGACGGCCGAGCCGCCGGGGCGATCGCGGTGGCCGACACGATCAAGCCAGACTCCGTAGCCGCAGTGGCGGAGCTACGCCGCCTGGGCGTCGACACGGTGATGATCACCGGCGATGACCGCCGCGCCGCAGCGGCTGTGGCACGACAGGTCGGGATCGGGCGGGTCCTCGCCGAGGTCCCCCCCGAGCACAAGGCGCGTGAGGTCCGCCGCCTCCAGGATGAGGGTCGGCTGGTCGGCATGGTCGGCGATGGGATCAATGACGCCCCGGCGCTCGCTCAGGCCGACGTCGGCTTCGCCATCGGCACTGGTACGGATGTGGCCATCGAGGCCAGTGACATCACCCTGGTGTCCGGCTCGCTTGCCGGTCTGGTGACAGCCATCCGCCTTTCCAGGGCGACGATGCGCAACATCCGCCAGAACCTGGTCCTCGCCTTCGTCTACAACATCGTCGGCATTCCGGTCGCGGCGGGTGTGCTCTTCCCCTTCCTCGGCATCCGGCTCAATCCCATGATCGCCGCGGCGGCGATGGCGTTGTCGTCGCTGTCGGTGGTGAGCAACGCCAACCGGCTGCGCCGTTTCACCGCCCCGCCCCTGCCGGCAAGCGCCGTGCCAGCTCAGGTCGAACCGGTTGTCGAAGCCGGTGATGACGAGCCGGCCGGTCTCGCGACCTCGACCGCGGTTCCGGCGCTCGAGCCCCGGCCGGCCGGAGAGGACGGACGAGCCACGCCGGCTGGACATTCAACGCTGCATGCACCACACCGGCAAGCGCCGTAGGCAACCGCGCCGGTCGGATCCGCGCCATCCCGAATCAGCAACCCAACACAAGGAGATCTCTAAGATGAACACCCTGTTCTTTCTGGCGCTCTTGCTCATTTGCCCCGCGATGATGATGTTGATGATGCGAGGCATGCGCGGTGGAGGCCAGACACCGAACGTCGTGGCCCCGGCGAACCTGGGGCGCGACGACCGCCGCATTGCCGACCTCGAGCGCGAAGTGGCATCGCTGCGCGCGCAGCGCAATGACCCGGAGCATGTCGTCGATATGACGGGAGACGCCCGCAAATGACTGCGCCCGCGCACCCGTCCGTCGAGCGACAGCCAGCTGTGCTTCCGGAGTACCGCCTCACGAACGGCGGCCATTCGCAGCAGATTCTTGACCGCATCAGCCGCGCCGCGGGCCAGCTACGCGGGGTGGGAACGATGTACGAGGAGCAGCGCTGGTGCACCGACGTGCTCGACCAAATCGCCGCAGTTCGGAGCGCACTGGACGGGATCGCCCTCCTTGTGGTCGAAGACCACCTCACCGGATGCATGACCGCAACAGGCGAGTCATCGGGCGCGGCGGTGAGCGACTTGCTCAGCGTATTGCGACGGTATATCCGGATCGCCTGAAGACGTGAATCATATTCAACAGGAATTGGCGCGCAACCTTCGGAACTCGCCACGAATGCAACGTTGGGGAAACGTGTGACCACCATCGACCGCGAGACCAAGCTGGTCCCGTTGTGGTACGTGGGAGACCGCACCCAGCCGAACTCGGCCCGCTGATCCTCGGGCACGTGACGGGCCGTGGCGTTCACGAAACTTCAGATCTCGTCACCCGTAGCCCGTACCCCTGCGATGGCTGCCGGGGTCGGCGATCACGTTGGAAGATCGAGGAGATCGTGGCGCTGCTGGACGCTTAGGTACGCCACCGCACGGACAAAGCAACCGAGGGACTCTAGCCTTCCTACTGCCCGATGCCCGTTCGGGCGCGGCCCCGCACATCGAACGCGAACCGAATTGTCGGCACCCACAGGCTAGGCAACACGCGACTCGTGACCTTCGGCTCTGTCGTTCCGCATGGAGCGAGACCAAGATGAGAAGCTGAGAGCGGCATCAATAGGGCCGCGTTGGAGAAATACATAATTGGGATCTCCCGGCGGAAGGGCAAAGGACTATTGGATCGGCATGGGAATCGCGATCGGCGCCGGCATGGGGATGATCTTGGGAATGATGGCCGGCAACATGGCCATGGGCATCGGCATCGGTGTGGCGATGGGGATCGTCGTCGGCGCAGCACTGCAAAACGGCGCGTGACGTGGTTGAGCCGGCTGGTTCAGGCTGAGCGCAATCAGCGATCGCCGCACCGCGAGCCGTGATTCCGCCGGTTGTGCGCCATCACTGTCGGCGATCGACACGCTGTTCGGGTGTCGAGCAGACGCCTTTACGCAGTTTTGCCGCTGGACATCGGGTCGCCGTCAGGGTGAGCCGGGGACAGATATCACAAGCGCTGGGTGCTTACAGCACGTACTCAGAGGTACCTGCTCAGTGATCGGTCCGACGAGAATTCCTCGATGAGGAGGACAACGGTTTTCGGCGACCCCGTCTGTCAGCAGCAATCCCGTATGCGT
>PNBE01000058.1 GCA_003135895.1 Candidatus Dormiibacterota bacterium | reverse complement strand
ATCAGCTCGCCGGCGAGCTTCTCCGACATGCTCTTGCCGCCCCGGCCGCGCGCGTAGCGGATGATCCAGCGGCGCGCCAGCGCCTGGCGCCGGTCGTGGCGGATCTCCACGGGCACCTGGTACGTGGCACCGCCGACCCGCTTCGGCTTGACCTCGAGGATGGGCGTGACGTTGCGAATCGCCTGGTCGAAGACGTCGAGCGGCTCCTTGCGCGAGGAGCGCCGGATCTTCTCGAACGAGTCGTAGACGATCTTCTCGGCGATGCTCTTCTTACCGGCGAGCATGATGCAGTTCACGAACTTCGCCAGTCCAACGCTCCCGTAGATCGGGTCGGGCAGGATGACGCGTTTCTGAACGCGGGCACGACGTGGCATCGGTTCTCAGCTCGCCTTCTTCTCGCGCTTGGCGCCGTACTTGCTGCGCCCCTGCTTGCGGTTCTTGGTACCCGCGGCATCCAGCGTCCCGCGGATGACGTGGTAGCGAACACCGGGGAGGTCACGAACGCGGCCTCCACGAATCAGCACGACCGAGTGCTCCTGGAGGTTGTGACCGATGCCCGGGATGTAGGCCGTGACCTCGACCTTGGTGGTCAGGCGGACACGGGCCACCTTGCGGAGCGCCGAGTTGGGCTTCTTGGGCGTGGTCGTGTACACGCGGACGCAGACCCCGCGGCGCTGGGGGCATCCCCGAAGTGCACGGGCCTTCGTCTTGTGTGTCGGCTTGGTGCGGCCCTTGCGGACCAGCTGCTGAAAGGTAGGCACGACCGTCCGTTTATTGAGAATTGCGCTCTGCCACGAAACAGCGCGCGCGAATACGAGGAAAGCTCGTGGAGCGAAGCGAAAGCCTACCAGACGTTGAGTTCACGCGTCAAACCGCGGTACGAGCCGCGGGCGGCGCCGCCTCAGGACTGCGCGAGCTGAAGCCTGATGGTGGTGCCCTGTCCGGGAGCCGAGACGATCGTGATGGTCGCGCCGGCCTCGGCAACCCGCTCCTGGAGCAGCGAGAGGCCCACGTGTCCGTTCTGCTGGCGCCGCCGGAGGTCGTCCGCGCTGAACCCACAGCCGTCGTCGACGACCTCGAGGGTGAACCTTCCCCTCTCCCGGCTGAGGCGAATGGTGACCCTGGTTGCCCCGGCGTGCTTGACGACGTTGCGAACGCTCTCCTGTGCCGTCCGGTAGACGAGCCCGACATCGTCGGCCGGGTGGCTGTCTGCCGAAGCGTTGGCCTCGAGCCTCGCGGCCAGCCCGTGCTCCTGGGCGACTGCCATCAGCCGGGTCAGCGCGCCATCCAGACCGCCTCGGTCCAGGTCGGGCGGCGCGATCTCCATGATCATGGTCCGGAGTTCGCGGATGGCCGTCCGCGACTCCTCGGACGCCGTCTGCAGGACGCTCACCAGCTCGTCGTGCGTCGGCGCCTGGCGTTGGGGATCCGACAAGCGCATCGCGGCCGAACCGAGCGTCAGGCTGACTGCAGTCAGGTTCTGGACCGGCCCGTCGTGGAGATCACCCGCGATCCGCCAGCGCTCGGTCTCGGAACTGTCGATCGCGCGTTGGAGCAGGGCAGCCCGGTCGCGGCTGCTCCTCTGGAGGCGGCGCGCCAGGCGCCAGCTCAAGGGGACCTGGACGAGGAACAGGAGGCCGAGCCCGGCGACCAGTGCCGGAAAGATGCCGCCCCAGACCCGCTGCTCATCCGCCTGGATCACGCTCGCCGGCTGGTAGGTTTCGAAGAGGAGCTCGGTCCCGTTGGAAGCCCGGACCGGCAGATACACCTCGACGAGGCTGCCGAAGATGCGCTCGAAACGGTTCTCGGGGCGCGACAGGTCGCTCACCTCGGAACGCGTCGCGCCCTGGGCGAGCGCCGACTGCTCGTCGTCGCCGAGCGCGAAGGTCTCCCCGATCAGGCCATGCGCGTCAGAGTAGACGACCTTCCCCGCCGTGGTCCAGATCTTGACCCGAACGACGCGGGCGCTGAGCACGCGCTGGGCCACAGCGCCGGCAACCCGGCGGCGATCGCCGCCGGGTTGCCGGCGAGGAACGCCGAGGTGAGCAGCGGCGCGACCCCGCGGGCATCGATCTGGGTGATCACCTCGGCGTCATTGATCGCCTCCGCCGTGGCCGCGCGGTTGACCTCCCAGAAGCTGGCACCGCCGATCAGCGCTGCGGCGAGGGCGCATCCGACGACGAAGAGGAGCACCTCGCGACTGACGGAGATCGGGCGGGCAGCCGGCGAACGCCTCCGCTCGCGGGCGCGCGAGAAGGGCAGGATCCGAGGCAGCCGGTCCGTGAGGGAACCGAGCACAGCGCCAGTGTGCGGGCTGACCAGCGGTGACTCCGGTCGCGTGCTCGCGACAACCGGGCTACGCCTGCTACGCTGTCGTCCTTCCAGAAAGACGACTCGCCGTCGTCCGTTCGCCGAAGACCGCAGGTGCGGAACCGCGTTCCGCTCAATGTCCTGCGTAGGTGGGCAAGGCTGCCGGAATGCGCCCAAGCGGTGCGCCCCGCCGCCGTGATCCGCCATCGGCGGAGGCACGGCCCCGACGGAGGCAGCAGTGGCACCCACCAGCACCGACAAGCCCACGGGCACGAGGGCAGGGTCGCGCAAGGTCGCGGCCGTGACCCAGTTGGCCGACATGCTCTCGCGCGCGACCTCGGCGGTCGTCACCGACTACCGCGGCCTCACCGTCCGGCAACTCGAGGACCTGCGCCGACGGCTCCGCGCCGAGGGAATCGACTACATCGTCGTCAAGAACACGCTCGCGAGGCGCGCGGCGGTGGAGGCCGGTGCCTCGGGCTTCGCGGATGTCCTCAGCGGCCCCGTCGGCCTTGCGATCGGCTACGGGGACCTCTCCGCGCCCGCGCGCATCCTCTTTGATCACTTCCGGACCACGCGGACCCTGCCACTTGTGGCCGGGCTCGCCGAGGGCCAGGTCCTCGACGGCAACGACGTGCGCACCCTCGCCGAACTTCCCTCCCGCGAGGTGCTGCTCAGCCGNNACCCTCGAGGCCTATCGCGACAAGCTCGCCGCCTAGCCGGCACCACCCGATCGGACTCAAGCCCGTTTCACGTGTTATTTAAGGAGAACCAATGGCCACCAAGACACTCACCCCCGAGGAGTTCGTTGACGCGCTCGAGACCTGGACGGTCCTCGATGTCGTCAACGCCGTGAAGCTCATGGAGGACAAGCTCGGCATCAAAGCCGCCGCCCCGGTCGCCGCCGCAGCCGCCCCGACGGCAGCAGCCGACACCCCGGCCGAGGAGCAGACCGAGTTCACGGTCATCCTCACCCACCCCGGCGACGCCAAGATCAACGTCATCAAGGCGGTCCGTGAGATCACCGGTCTCGGCCTCAAGGAGGCGAAGGACCTGGTCGATGCGGCGCCGAAGGCGATCCGCGAAGCCATTCCGAGGGCGGAGGCCGACGCCCACAAGGCGAAGCTCGAGGAGGCAGGCGCCACCGTCGAGATCAAGTAGGCCCTCGGGACCAGCACCAGACGAGGCGATTCCGGCAGTCGGGAGCCGGACGCCTCGAATCCGGCGCGTTCGATAGAATCAGCACCCCGGATCGAGCCCGAGCCGAATCGCACCAAGCGGTTCGGACGGGCACGGAAGGCCGTTCTACGCGGGTTTTTGCTACGATACGGGATTGTGCCCGTCGCCGCGCGTGCCCGCGCGCATTCCTTCTCGGGG
>PNBE01000017.1 GCA_003135895.1 Candidatus Dormiibacterota bacterium | reverse complement strand
GGGCGATCTACGACCATCAGAACGGACTCGATCAGCCGATCCCGGTCCAGTACATCGCGTTTCTCGGAAACCTCCTGCACGGTCGGATCGCATTCACGCCGCCCGGATTTGCGGATCAGATCGACCCGATCCAAGGGTCCGCGGTAGACCTCGACCTTCAGTCGCTGGTCGAAGGGCCGATGATCAACTCGCTTATCCTCACTGGACTGTCCACGCTCGTGGTGATCGCAGTCACCCTGCCGATCGCCCTGTACGAGGCGGCGCGGCGGCGGCGGCGCGGGGCGCATATCTCGAACATCGTGTCGATGACGCTGTACTCGATCCCCCCTTTCCTGCTGGGCACCCTGCTCATCCTGGTGCTGGCAACAGACCTCAACTGGCTCAACCTGAATGCCCCCGACTGGACCACTGGCGACGTGCTTGCCGACCCCGCTGCGCTGATCCTTCCCGTGCTGACGCTGTCCACCGGAACCGTTGCGCTGTTCAGCCGCTACCTCCGGGCGTCGACGCTGGACGAGCTCACCAAGGAGTACATCACCACGGCGAGAGCGAAGGGCGCCTCGCGATCCCGGGTCAGCCTGCGCCACGCGCTCCCCAATGCGTCGCTTCCGATCATCACGTTGCTGGGCACGCGGCTCCCGCAGATATTCGGTGCTCAGCTGGTCGTCGAGGCGCTGTTCTCGTATCCCGGCCTGGGCAGGACGCTCTGGAGTGCCGCGCTCGATCGAGATTTCTACACGATGCTGGGTGCGATCCTGATCGGAGGGGTCCTCACCGTGCTGGGCTCATTGATCACCGACATTCTCTACGCGGCGATCGATCCGCGGATCCGCTACGTCCGCGTGCGGACCTGATCAACTCCACTCAGGTGCCAGGGCAGGTAGGATCAGCCCGCCGCGAGCGAATCCGAGCAGCTGGATGGAATGATGCCCAGCGGGCACATTACGTGGGCGAGCGGCACCGATCGATGGAGAAGCCGATCACCTCGCGCTCGATCCAGCCCTCAAAACATCCATCTCTGTGTGGCCGGCGAACTGTTGGCAGCCGCGCGAGCTGACGTTCGTCGGCGTCCTCAGAGGTCCGCCATCGTGTTCACACAGGCCGTCAACAGGAGGCTGGCGTCCACCATTTATCACCAACGTCCAAGGACGAAGGTGTCAGCGACGGTGTCATTTGGGGGACGCAAGTAGCCTCCGGATGCCCGCCGTTCCGACGACTTTCGTGGGTGCGGAGGCGCCTCTGGGAGCAGGCTTCCGCAAACACGATCATCTGAGTAGGCGAGACGTGGAGGGTAACTGATGCTGCAGCCTGTCGCCGGCGTGCTGGTGCCGCTCGTCTTCGGTTGAGCTGACCGCATCCAGGGCGTTCAGCCGGAGTGGTGGAGGTGAGCCTGACGGTACCCATGGCACTTCGACGCCGTCGTCATGGCCGGGATCGGGCGGNNTTGTCGAACGAGATGAGGAAGATCGAGGCGATCGTGGTCACGGCGAGCAGCCCGAAGACGGCGAGTGTCAGCCTGTCAGGTAGGGCCACCCCGTTCGATAATCCGGGCATGAGCAGCACCATCACCGCGGTGACGAGGCCTATTCCCGGGGGCAAAAGCCACACCCACACCGATCGCCCCTCGCGGTCAATCCCGAGCTTGCTCTCGAGACGCTTGAACGCTGCCTCGACCCACGCCTTGATTGGGGACATCGCTACTCCTGCCTTCGTTGCCTTGATCATCCCTAGATCTCGGGATTCGCCAAGAGGCGCTCGGGTGTGTTAGTTGCACGCTGGGTGCGCGGCGCTATTCGTCCTCGAGAGCGTGCCCATACACGAGCGCACGGTCGTGTCAGGGCCGCGTCCGAACAGGCGGTCCGGCCGCGGCCCCATGGAGTGCCCGGCCCGATATCGATTCGACACCGATTCGCACCCAATGCTCTTCTGGTGAGCGCAGCCAAGAACGCAGGGGGCGACGCCGCAGGACCGCGAGTTCACCCGGATCGGTCACTTCCCGAGCCACGCCGTGGAGAAGCACACTCCAGCCTTCATGATCCGCAGGCCTGCTCTCGTCAGCCTGAAAAGACACGCGTCCTCGGACGCTCAACCAACTCAGCTTGCTTCCCTTGGCCGTGCAGAAGACGATGTCACCGTCGAGCACCGTGAAGTTGACTGGCACGATGATCGCAGTGCCGTCAGACACGTAACCGATACGACCGACGACCGCCTGTTGCAAAAGGTCAAGGCATTGCTCTCGGGTGAGGGTCTCGAGCTGGGGCTGCTGAAGGTCGGTCATCTGCGCTTTCTCCGGACGCAACTTCTCTCGTTCTTATGAGAGGTGGATGGTGCGGTCCTGCTGATTCTCGTCCGTCTGGTAGCGGCTGGGTAGGGCCGAATGTCACCAGGCGCAGCTCCGATTGATCCCACGATTCACTTCCATGGCCGACGAGTTGGTGCGCCCGCGCGGCCGCCAGTCCCCTCCGGACCCGACCGCGAGTTAGCGCTGCGCGTTATCGGCGAACCTCGCGGTACGTCGCGTCGCCCGCTCTCTATCCTGGGCGCACAACAATGGTGCCGACCATCCCGTCGTGAATCGTGCACGAGTACTGGTACGTACCAGCGACGGTGAATTTCACCTGCCAAACGCCACCGCCCGCGAGCACGGGATCGCCGATCGACGCATCGTGACCGAACACGAGGTTGTGTGTCACCGATCCCGTGTTCTTCCACTCGATGATCTCGTCGACGGTCGCGTCTTGCAT
>PNBE01000037.1 GCA_003135895.1 Candidatus Dormiibacterota bacterium | reverse complement strand
GCTCGCAGCTCGACGCGGGGTGTTTAGCCGCTGACACCCTGATCGTATATTGGGATGGCTGATGAAGCGCCGCGGCGCGATCGTCACCCCAACGACTCACAGTCGCCACCCGAATCGATGTCCGAGGCCTGAACACTCGGGACAGCCATGGGAAGGCGCTCGTTCCTCCTGCTCGTCGCGGGGGTGGCCGTTCTGGGAGCGGTCAACCTCGTGTTGCTCGTCGTCGCACCGCTGCACCTCCAGACGATCGTGGTCGATGACATCTCCGAGACGCTTTCCGCGCTCCTTGCTGCAACCGCGTGCCTCTTCACGGCTGCTCGGGGAAGCGGGCGCACCAGGCAGGCGTGGGGCCTCATCGGCATCTCAGCAGCGTGCTGGTGCTTCGGTCAGATGGCGTGGACGTACCAGGAGGTCGTGCTCAGCCTGGTTCCGGCCAATCTGTTCCCCTCCTATCCGGACGTCGGCTATCTCATGTCGGTGCCCTTCGCGATAGCCGGGCTCCTCAGGCTTCCCGGAGCCACGACCAGCAACGAAGCGCGGCTACGCTCAGTGCTCGACGGGCTGCTCATCGCCGGAGCCCTGTTCTTCATCAGCTGGGACGTTGTGCTCGGGCCGGTGTATGCCGCGTCGTCCACAGACATGCTTGCGCAGATCGTCGGCCTTGCCTATCCGATCAGCGACATCGCGATGGTGACCATCGTGTTGCTGACACTCTCGCGTCTGCGTGTCGGCCAGCGTCTGCCGCTCACGCTGCTCGCCTGCGGCATCCTGCTCAACGCTCTGGCCGACAGCTCGTTTGCCTTCCTCACCACCATGCAGAACTACACGTCGGTGAGCTTCCCGGACCTCGGTTGGACCATGGGCTATGCGCTCATTGGACTCGGCGCGGTTCGCGCGCTTCACACCTCGGCGGAGGGGGCGGGAGGGGTCGTTCGTCAGCCTCGATGGACCCTCCTGTTGCCGTATTTTACGGTCGCGGCTGCTGGCGCCGCCGCCGTGGTGACCGAGGTCGTCGCCGGGTCCCTCAATCGTGTTCTCGAATGGGATCTACTTCTCACGACCACGGTGGTGCTGGTCAGGCAATTCCTGTTTGTGCATGAAACCCGCTCGTTGAACGAGCAGGTTGCGCGCAAGAATGACGATCTCGACCTTCGGGTCCGCGAGCGAACTGGAGCGCTCGTCGACAGNNGTTCAGGAGCAGGAGCGGCAGCACATCGCAGGCGTCATCCACGACGACATGTTGCAGTCGATGATCGCTGCGAAGATGCGGATGTTCCTGCTGCACGGTGACGGCGAAACCGATGACGCGACCGCTCAGTCCATCGAGGCCGCCATCGCGGCCGCCATTGTGCGCATGCGGAGCCTGCTGAGCGATCTCCACCCGCATCTCCTCGAACTCGGCCTAGTCACGGCGATTGAGCAATCGGTCGCGGAGTTCAATGACAACGGAGATCTTGTCGTGGCTCTACAGAACCATCTCGTAGGCGAACCGACCCCGATCGTCGCCACGACGTTGTACAGGATCGTGCGCGAGGGGTTGAACAATGCGAACAAGCACGCGCATGGTGCGAGGGTGACTGTGCTCCTCGAGGGAGATCAAGACCTTGGATACAGCGCCCGCATCAGTGACGACGGGCCGGGCTTCACGCCCCGAGACGACGGGCGGTCGCCACACGGGCATCTGGGACTCAGCTCGATGCATGAGCGTGCCGAGGCCCTGGGCGGGTGGGTTCGCGTGGACAGCGCCGAGAGCGAGGGCGCCACGATCGACGTCTGGCTGCCGCAGAAGCCCAACGTCCTTGAGGAGCTCCCCGCGGCGTGACGTTCCTGTGACGAATCGGCCAGCGCCGAACGCAAGCATCGCGGACGTCCAGAGTGAGCGGTGATGAACGGCATGCCACTCAGGGTCATCATTGTCGACGACAGCGGGGAAGTGCTCTCCGCCCTCGGACGGATAATCGACAAGCAGGTCGATATGGAACTGCTCGGAGTGGCGTCCGGCGTTGATGACGGCGTTGCTCTGGTGCGCAGGTGGCAGCCGGATGTCGTCGTCCTTGATGTCAACATGCCCGATGGGGGCGGCCTTCGAGCAGCGAAGGAGATGGTGGTGGTGGCGCCGGCGGCACGCCTGGTTGCGTTCTCGGCGTTCGACAAAACGCTGATTCGCAGGGCGATGACCGCGGCAGGAGTATCAGCTTACGTCTCGAAGTCAGGTGACGTCCGCGAGCTTCTCGACGCGATTCGCGCTGGGCGTGACGTCGACGCCATGTCTCTCCGCTGAGGTCTCAATAGGCGCGACCGCCGTTGCGATCGCGACGGAGCACCTGGATCCGACCTGACGCGGGACGGTGGCATGACGAGCAGGTATCAGTGCGCCGATGATTGCCGGAATCACGTCGTCGCGCTGGCCCACGACCCAACTTCGTGTCATTCGGCCCTAGTCCGACTTCATCACCCCGGTTGAGAATTTGAGATACACGCTAGCCGCTACTTCTTGGGGCGCACCGATGCGAGGAGAATCCACCTCACCGTTAGATAAGCCGGCCCCGTGGGGTGACGGAACGCTCGAGGCCGGTATGACGTTCGTCGAGATCCTCGCTGCTCAGCGCGAGGCGCGACGGGTCGTCGATGGCGCGATTGCTGGCCAGGGGGCCGAGACTTGGTGCGAAGGTTCGCCTGACGCAGCAGGCCATGTGGGTCTCGCGCTCACTGATGGTGAGCTACCGGAGTGCGAAACGTCTGACGAGGCGGGACGCACCGAGGCGAGGCGACGGATCAAGCCACGCATCATTGGTCAGGGTATGGTCGAGTACGCGTCGGTCGTCGTGCTCGTCGCAATCGTGGTGATCGTGCTGCTCGGCTCGTTGGGTCATCAGGCGCAAGACGTCTTCTCGAACCTGAGCCGAGGGCTGGCTACTTAGCTTGACGGTTGCCTGTAGCCCCACTCGTCTCCCAGGAAATGGTAGTTAGGGCGCGAATTCGGGTGGCCGGGAAACTAACGCCGTGCTCGACGTCGACGGCTGGTTCCAGTGACCGCGATTGGCGGTGCAGCCACCTTGAGCGGCCATCACTTCGTTGATCGAGACCTCGGGTCGCCGCGACTAAAGCGAGCTTGCAACAACCCCTGTCGGCCTGAGACGCCGATGGCGTTGGTGTGGCGGCGGCTNNCGCTTCGTCGGCGTAGGTGTCGACCAGCTCGCCGCCATGGTGGTGCGACACCTCGATGTCGCCGGCGAATCGCAGGTACGCGCCGTCGAAACGCGCGAGTCGGGCAGCGATATGCTTGAGTCCCTTGACGCTGTCGATCATTCGGCTGCGCGTGAGATCGCGCCTGCGAGTGAAGGAGACAGCGTACCGGTCGTCACCGTCCTGGTAGATGTAGCTGGTCTCTCGTGCGACGGGTTTCCCGGTTGCGTCGTCGGTGTAGATTCCCTCCCGCTCAAACGTGACCTTGGTTGGGTCATCACCAATCACCACGTTGTCGCGGGCCAGCATGAAGATCGGAATCGGCTCGNNCCCAGTACCAGTCGTGGACCACCTTCATCAGGCCGACATTCCCCCAGTTGTGGTCGTGGTAGCCGACTCCGGTCGTCTCATGCTCGTCGCCGCCGACGGTGTACCTGATCGCGACCGTGCCCTGCGGAACCGATGGGAGCCACGCGAACTCCAGTGAACGATCTGCACCGAACAACATGCATCCGGTCGCCGCCCGCCACGCGGGAACCTCGCCGGTCAAGGTGACGTCGACTGAAATCTCGTCCGCACTGGCAACACTTGGGACCAGACGGTTGGTTCGCTCATCTCCGATCTCCAGTCTTTGCGGCAACTAAGTTGACAGTCGCCAACTTACAGGTTAGGTTGGCACTTGTCAACATCTGGGTTTTGGAGGTACGGTCGCTCCCATGGAAGCTCAAGCGCCCCGCACAGGACGGCCCCCCGCCGACAAGTCGCCTGCGTCCAGGGACGAAATCCTGCTCGTCGCCCTGCGCTCCTTTGCCGACCGCGGATACGACGGCACCTCAGTCCGTGAGCTCAACCGCGCGCTCGGCGTGAGTCACAACCTTATCAATCGACGTTTCGGATCAAAGGAACAGCTTTGGAAAGCCACTGTCGACCGCTGGTTCGGCGAATTGGTCGAGGCCCTCGACCCGACGGCGAAACTCGATGGGGCAGGCGATCCGGTCGAACGTCTCAGAGACTTCGTGGTCACGTTCATCGAGGTCAACGCCCGCCGCCCCGAGATGGCCAGGCTGATGAACGCCGAAGCGAGTGTTGCCGGGCCTCGCCTCAACTATCTCTTCGAACGATTCATTGCTCCCAGCCTCGTGCCGGCTGCGGCCATCGGCATGCAACTCCAGGCCACGGGCAGGATGCGGCACGTCCCCGTCGGCACCCTGTTCTTCCTGATCGCCCATGGGGCGACCGCTCCAGCCGCCCACCGACCACTTGCAGCACTTCTCGGCATCGCCGAACCCACCGACCCGGAAACCGTACGTGTGCACGCTCGGGCTGTTGCGGAACTCCTCATCCAACACCCGGGCTGAGGTTGCGGTGCTTGGATGATGGGAGGCATGAGCTCTTCGCAACGCCGAATGTGGGGATTGCTTGTCCTCATCGTGGTCGCACCGGCCACGTTCTACGGCGTCCAGGCGGTGCTCCCTCACGCCGGGCCGAAGGTGCTGACGCTCCCAACGACGGTGCCCATCACCACGCCCAGCGCGGAGCCGCGAGGTCCGACGCCGGCGGTCACTTTGGCTCCGCCCCTGCCAACGCAGCGCGAACTGGATGCGATGGCGTTCGACGCCGTGCACAACGACGTCGTCATGTACGGTGGCACCGGGTTTGGAGCCGCCCAGACATCGTCACATGCAACCTGGACCTTCGACTCCGGGGGCTGGCATCTGCGTCACCCGGTCATGAGCCCCGGTGTGGACGCGGGGTGGATGACCGAGGACCCTGTCACCGGGAGCATCGTTCTCGTCGGTGGTATGCCCCCGGGCGGCCAGGCACTCGAAACCTGGACGTGGGATGGCGCCACATGGACAAAACGTTCCGATCTGTCGGCAGCCACGCAGAACCTGGTCGGGATGGCGGCGCTTCCTGCACTCGGGCAACTGCTGCTGGTGACCTCGCCAAGCAACGGACAGGCGGTGAGTGACGACACCTGGACGTGGAAGGGGTCGTCATGGCACCTGGAGGCACCGGTCACGGCACTCCCTGTCGAGGGATCGACGCCGGTGCTGGTCTCCGATCCGGCGCATCGACGCGTGGTTGCAGTCTTCACGGGCGACGCGAATAGCCGCACGGAAACCTGGACATGGGACGGTGCCACCTGGTCGCCGTTGGCGGCGAACGAGGTGGCGCCATTCGACCCGGTTACGGCGACGATGGCTGCCGATCCGCGAACGGGTGACGTCCTGATGTACGTCGGCGGCGGTGAAGTACGCGCGGGTTCGACCTGGGCCCTGGGTGGCACCATGTGGAGCGAGGTCGACGCAGTCTCACCTGCGGTCGATACCGACTATCACGGCTCATGGCTCCTCGCGGACAAGAACATCGGCCGCGTGCTGATGATTGGCAACGCGGGCCGGCCAAATACGCTGAACGTTCTGTGGGTATTTACGGGCACCAGTTGGAAGGCGGAACGTCCGTCGGTACTCATGGGGCCGTCCGGTTGACGCGCTCCGCGTCACCTTGTGCGCGTCACCCGCGGTCGATTGACACGCGGCGAACCGAGCGCGGATAGTTTCCTCGTCGCTTTCGCGGCGACAGGAACTCCTGGAGGGTGTGTCATGGACGCATCGAATCAGTACGGAACCTACGACACCGGTGTCGATTACACAGGACTCGGTGGGGTACCGTTCGCGAAGGCAGACGACTTCAGGCACATCGTTTCGAACCCTGCCCAGCCTAGTCGCTCATAGGCATCTCGGTTGAGGGTAGTGGCCCGGCGCCTCGTGGCGCCGGGCCACTACCTTGTCTAACCGATGCGACCCCGGCACAGCGTATGCTGGATGTAATCGGACGTCGGAATTCGCAGAGCGAACTGGCAGCGAGCTGCGCCGGGAAAGCCGCCGTGCTGCGACACCGGAAGGTAGTTGCGGCACGCGGTCACCGTCTCCTCGGAATACGGACAGAGAACAAAGTCGTCGAAGGACTGCACCGACTCCTCACCACCCTTGATCATGTCCCGTCCCCTTGGTATGGATACGTCCACACTCGATGCTCTGCGATTCGGCGCGTGGGTGCCAGTGCCTTTGGTCCTCAATGTGGCATCAGCCGGTGGCCATTGCCCGGAGTGCGAAGAGCACCGTCAGCACCGCGCCTCCGGCCAGCCAGACCTGCTCCTCACGACCTCCCAGCCGCTTGCCGATCAACATGGCGACCGGCAGGGCGAGCAGCGTTGCGGCGCCGTAGAGCCAGTGAAGGAGCTGCTGGGGAGCATGGCCGGTCGCGACCAGCACGATCCCGATCGCGACCTGGATCGCCACGACCGCGATCGTCGCACGGAGATATGACCGCACCAGTGGAAGAATCCGTGGACGGAACAAGCTGACAATCGCGGCGACCGCGCCAACGGCGGCCACGACGGTTAGTACGACACCGTACCGATCATGGATCAGCACCCGGCTATGGTATGCGCACGTGGGACACCTCAGCCGAGGTCGTTGGCGTCCGTGACGCAATCGGCTCGGGCAATCCACTGCGACGCGGAGCGGCTCACATCGACGCGCCTGCTGATTCGTCGCTGGGTCATTGGTCACACACTCGGATGGCGCAGGGCACCCGATTCCCGCGACATCCGACCCTTCCAAGCAGCGAGTGCGAACACAGATACTCGCGCTTGACACCCACGACCTACGGAGGCAGCCAATGGACGCGCCGGCTCCTTACATTCACTGGGGCTTCATCCTCATCTCGCTGCCGAATTTCCTCCTGATCTGCGTGATGGTGCTGCTCTTCGCTCTCGCACTCGTCGCCCCCTTCCCGTCGCATCGGCCGAAGAAACCCCGCGATGAGTAGCGATAGCGCACCCGGAACCGGCGACCCGACGCCTCCAACTGCGCAGCCTGTCGCGGACGATGAGACCGGCTGGACGGCATCCGTACGACGCCGTGTGGAGAAGACGCTGCCCATCACCGAGTTGTTGCCCACCAAGCAGCCGGCGTACATCGGTTCGTGGGTCTACCTCTTTGGCGTCGTGACCATCGCCGCTCTGTTCTGGTTGGTGATCAGCGGCGTGGTGCTCGCTTTCTTCGGATCCGCGTGGTGGCACGTGTCCTCGGTCGGCCTCTTCTTCAACAGCACTCATTTCTGGTCCGTCCAGATGTTCTTCATCTTCATGGTGCTCCACCTCTGGGGACAGTTCTGGGGAGCCGGCTGGCGCGACGGGAGAGCCAAGACCTGGATGGTGGGCGTCGTTATCTTCAGTATCAGCGTTGGCACCGCCTTCACGGGATATGTCATCCAGCAGAACTTCGACTCGCAATGGATCGCAATCAACGCCAAGGATGCGATCAACTCGACGGGCTTCGGCGGACTGTTCAATGCACTCAACTTCGGCCAGATGTACGGGCTGCACGTGATGCTGATGCCGATCGGGGTGACCCTCCTGGTGGTGCTGCATATCATCCAAGTGCGGGCGAAAGGCGTGGTACGGCCGATCGACGATCCGATGCCGGTGGCGCCGTGAAAGCGTCCCAGGTCGACAAGAAGACCTACTACCGCGGGATCGCGATGATGCCGTACGACCTCCTCAAGGAGGTCACGTTCGCCACGCTCGGCATCCTGGCAGTCGTACTCGTTCTTTCAGCGGTGCTGTCATCGCCGGACGTGCCTTCGGTGACGTTGCAGAGCTGGTCGAAGGCGAACCCAGTGGACTTCCTCACGACCGCCTCGGGTGAACTGTCCGGTTCCACGATCGTCGCCGGATACGGACCGCCTTACAACTCGGGCAGCGGGTCTGTGCAGAGCTGGGGTCCGCTGTCGCCGCAGTCGTGGGCCGGCGTCCACGTTCCTATCAATCCGCCCAACGACTTCGTCCTCCAACCGCTTACCCAGGCGACCGCCGGCGATGCGGAGCTCGCATCGGCGTTGAGCACGTATCAATCGACGTCAGGCGATCAGCAGCAGAAATGGCTGGCGAACTACACGACCGGCCTCGGAAGCGCGACGGTTGCTGCGGACGGAACGGTGACGGTTCCCGCCGGAGACTACGGGCCGGTGTCGGTGCTCATGGATCGCATGCTCACCCTGGCCAGGTCCGGCGGTCTGGACGCGCTGCTCCTCACCAGCGACCACTTCTATCAGACGGATTTCTCCCGACCGTTGTTGTTCCTCGATGATGGCGGCTACATCGCAGATCTCGCCACCCAGCAGAAACTCATTGGCAGTGACTGGGGTGTCATGAACGAGACCGGACGCTATCCGGGATCGGCGTGGCTCTGGCTCTACACGATGTGGTACCAGATCCCGCCGTTCAACTCGGACACAGGGTTCCTGGGCATCAGCGCGGCCAACACCGACCTCGCTGTGGTCGGGGTGATGCTGCTGTTGACCGCCCTGCTCTTCCTGGTTCCGTTCATCCCGGGTCTACGTGATATCCCGCGCTGGATTCCGATTCACAAGCTGATCTGGCGCCGTCACTACGCGGAGATGAGGCGTCAGGCTGCCGCAGGTGCCCAGAAGTCACCCTGAGGCCGGCGTCGAGGCGTCCCGGCGTTGCCCTGATTCCGCTCAGCCGCCGCGGCTGACACGGCGAACGGGCGCGACAAGCACCATGCTGCCGTAGATGACCGCGGCGATGGCCACGTGCATGACCATCAGCACGGCGACCGCGTCCGGTGGCTGGCCCCGGACGAGCAACCACACATCCGGGAGAAAGAGTGCCAGCGTGATCAGGACCGTCAGCCAGGCGTACAGCCGGATCGGTGCAGAACTGATGCGGGTGATGACGGGCCAGCCGGCTGCCCCGATCAGAACACCGATGATCGTGAGCTTAGCGTAGTCGCTGAACCTGAAATGGTCGTACCCGGCGGTTCCGGGAAACAGATGCGTGCCGGCGGCGACGAGAATCGCGTCGGCGGCAAGCGAGGCGACGATCGCGATCACTGTTGCGACGGCCACCCGCAGCACAATCGGCTGGCGGTGAGACGGAGCCCAATCCACGCGAGCGAACGCCAGGGTGCGGTCGATCAATGGAACCTCTGCCCTCATCTCCGCAGCCTATCGCGCCCTCCCTTGCAGAACGGTGAAGGTGCGGTGTCGGAGTGGGCTGAGTCCACGCGTACCGGTGTCGCGTTCCTCTATAACGATCTTCGATGCATGTCCTCATCGCTGAAGACGACGCGCGGCTCCGCGATGTCCTCGCTCGAGGGTTGCGATCCGCCGGCTACACGGTCGATGTCGCCGCGCGGGGTGATGAGGCACTGGATCTGCTCCTGCTGAACCGCTATGCCGCCGCTGTCGTCGACTGGCGAATGCCGGTGATGGACGGGATCGACGTCGTGGCCGCCATCCGATCGCGGGATCTCTCGACTCCTGTGCTCATGCTCACGGCACGTGACACACCGTCGGATCGCATTCGCGGGCTCGACGCGGGGTGCGACGACTACCTGGTGAAGCCATTCGATTTCCAGGAGATGCTCGCCCGTCTACGCGCGCTGATGCGACGCCCGTCGGCCACCCTCGGAGTGCGACTCCGTGCCGGCGCGCTGAGCATCGATCCGGCGGCCCAGAGTGCATCAGTCAACGGCAGCACGCTGGCGCTCACGCCGACGGAGTATGCGATTGTCGAGTTGCTGGTGCGGCGGAGCCCATCGGTGGTGCGCCGCGAAATCATTGCGAACCACGCCTGGACGGACTCGCTCGACCCGATCGCTTCCAACAGCATCGATGTGCACATCACCCGCCTCCGTGCCAAGCTGGTCGGCGCCGGCGTCAGACTCGAACCAGTCCGAAGCGTCGGATACCGGCTCGTGGAGCGCGGTTCGTGACCACACGCCTCAACAGCCACGCGTTGCGCATCGCGCTGATCACCACTGCAATGGTCGCCGGTCTGATGATCGCGCTCTGCGTCGCCATCGACGTGATCGTGGCGCAGACGTTGCGCACGTCCGCCACCGGTCGCCTCACCAGCGAGCTCACCCAGCTGTCTCAGAAGCCGGGCGGCCCCAACCTCGCAGAACCCGACGTTGATGACCCCGTGCTCGTCTGGAACGTGAACACCGCGGGCGCCGTGGTTGCCTCGACCGCGGGAGCGCCGGCGCTTCCCGCGGGCGCACTCAGTGCAACGTCACCGTCGGAGACGCGCATCGCGGGCGCCGACGTTCTGGTGGCCGGTGTCGGCATTCCGGGCGGCAGGCTCATCGGCGCGGTGAGTCTCGGCAACGAGTCGAAGACACGCACGGCACTCGCGATCACGGAGGTTGTTGTGGGTCCCGTGCTGCTCGTCCTGGTCTTCGCGGGTGCGTTCGTGGTCGGTCGACAGACCGCCGGACCGATCGAGCGAGCAAGGCGGCGCCAGCTCGAATTCACCGCGGATGCCTCGCACGAGCTGCGCACGCCGCTGGCGGTGATCGAAGCAGAGACGTCACTCGCCCTGGCCAACCTCGAGAGCACGGGCGCAGATGACGCAACACTTCGCCGGGTTGCGGATGAGACCCATCGGATGCGATCGATCGTCGAGGATCTGCTCTGGCTGGCTCGCTTCGACGCGCTGCCGCCTGACCCGGTCACCGAGCCGGTCGATCTCGCCACGGCTGCGGAGGTTGGAGCGCAGCGATTCGTCCCCATCGCGGAGCATGCGCAGCTGCGCCTCGAGAACGGCACCGACGGAGCGACGCTCGCGCTGGTCGACGCCCCCGCGGACTGGATCGATCGGCTGATCGGCGTCCTCCTGGACAACGCGTGCCGCTACACGCCGCCAGACGGCACGGTCAGCATCTCCGCGTCGCGCGAGCGCGACCACGTACGCCTGTCGGTGGTTGACACCGGTCCAGGCATCCCCGTGGAGCGCCGCGAGCGAATCTTCGACCGATTTCGGCGCGCCACCAGCGAGGGCGACGGAGCCGGGCTGGGCCTCGCGATCGGCAACGCGATCGTTGCGGCCACCAAGGGCCGCTGGCAGATCTCTGACGTGCCCGGCGGCGGAACCTCAGTCGAGGTCGTCTGGCCGCACTCGCGCTCCCGGCTCGTCGACCGGCTCCACCCATAGGGCCGCGCGAGGACAGTCGGTGATCGCCCGGCGGGCATGCTCGAGCACGTCATCGGACAGCGCGCGCGGTTCGATGACCGGGTATCCCCAGTCGTCCATCCGGATCCGCTCGGGGAACAGCTCACCGCACATGCCGTGCGCCTTGCATTTGATCGGGTCGACACGCAGGCGGAGCCTCACCACCACCCCGCCTCGATCGCGGGCACCGGCAGCAACGACGGCTGTGCGGCGTACCTGCACTCACCCTGCTTCAGGTGACGGCGCAGGTCGGCAGCAAAGACCTCCATCGCACTGTCGAGGAAGAGCATCGCCCCGTCCGGGTGCCTGCACGCCCCGCGGCCGCGCACGTCCCGGGACCAGCGGGCCAGGAGGTCCAGGGCCGCGGGGCGAGCCCGTCCGGTGGCGACCTTGTGGAACGTCTCGGCGATGGCGGGCAGGCCGACATGACACGGCCCGCACTGGCCCGCACTCTGGCCGGCGAGATATGCGAGCACGCGGTCTGTCTCGGTGATCCCGCAACTCGTGGTCGGAGCGACGACGAGCACCCCGGTGCCCAGGGACGCCCCCGTCGATCGAAGGGAATCGGCGTCGATCGCGTGGTTCCAGATGCGGTCCGCCGAAACCCATCGGCCGAAATACCCGCCCAGCAACACTGCCGCGGGTTCCCCCTCGACACCACCGGCTCGGTCCACGACGGCTCCGACCGTCGTGTCGCAGGTCGCCTCGAGGACCCCGGGCGTCCGGACGGCGCCACTCACGGTCAACAGCGCGGTCCCGGGCGATCGTTGTGTGCCGACCGATCGAAACCAGGCGGCGCCGAAGCGTGCGACGAGCGCAGCGTGCGCGAGTGTCTCGACGTTCTGCACGAGGGTTGGCAACCCGTCGACGCCGCTCTGAAACGGGCGCGGCGGAACGACCTTAGGTTTGGCAAGATGCCCGGACACGCGCGCGATCAACGCTGTTTCCTCGCCGGCGACGTAGCGGTTCGGCCCGACCAGCACCTCGACAAATCGATCACTGTCATCGCGCCGCCTGCGCTCCCTGATCGCGGCGCGGAGCGCAGCTTCGATATCGTTGTGCGAGCGCGTCGTGTAGATGATGACGCGCCGGGCGCCCACCGCTTCGGCGGCGTGCTCGAGACCGTCGAGAACGAGGTGCGGCCGGTAGGTCAGCAGGAAACGATCCTTGAAGCTCGCGGGTTCGCACTCGGCGGCATTGGCCACCACCACCGCGTCGCCTCCCCCTTGGCTGCGCTCCGTCACCGCCCGCCACTTCACGCCGGTCGGGAAGTCGGCGCCACCTCGTCCCCGAAGCCCGCTCTGGTCAAGCGCTTCGATCATGGCGGCCGGCTCGAGGATCGGCCGGGGTCCGAAGCCGGCCAGGTGCGCATCAAGGTCTTCCGGCACAGGACGTCCCGGCAGCAGGCGCTGAGTGGTTCCGGCGTCCGCAGGCGGGCTCATGCAACCACCTTCTGAGTCGTGAGGGTTCCGCTGATCGAGCCGTTGCCCTGGTTCAGGACCTGGATGGTTGCGAGCGTGGTCCCGCAGTGGGCAGTCACCGCCGTGTTGCCAAGCGTGGCCGTCGCCTCGCAGACAAGTGCCCCGGATCGGGTTACGGTCAGAGTCCCGGTGCCGTTGGAGTTGGCGACGATCACGAGCTGGAGTGCGCTGTCGCGAGTATCGGTAAGGGTCGCGGTCGCACTCGTCGCTGACTGGACGAGCCGGCCGGCCAGCTGATCGTTCAAGCCCGCGGCGAGCGCCGTGGCAGGGGCGGGTGAGGTGGACCGGCTGGCCCCAATGCCCGCCAGGAGATCCGCGGGCGTGCCGGCAGCCTTGGCCCAGCCATGTTGCAGCGGCCCGACGGCCATCCACGCAACCAGGGCACCGGTCGCCGCGACGCTGCCGGCGATTCCGATGAGACGGAACGCGTTGAAGCGAGGTCCCGCATGCGCGAGCCGCCAGACGACCGCTGCGACCACCGCGAGCACGCACAGCGCGGTCAGCAGCAGCGCCCAGATCAACTTGGTGTCCGAGCCAGTTCCGAGCCCATGAATCACGGCGACGGGCCAGCTCGCGTAGGCGAAGAGGTGCACGAAGCGCCAGGATCGCCACCCGAGCCGATGGCGCATCAGGCTGGTTGCGGTGATCGCGATGAGCAGCTCGAAGCCGACGACTCCGAGGCCGAGCCACAGGGGGCGGTATGTGGCAATGAAGGGCACGAACGCGTCGAGGACATTGAGCTTGGCGAAGGGGTCGATCACCGACGTGAGAATGTGGATGACCAGGAACACACCGACCAGCAACGAGAGGTTGCGGTGCAGTGACTGCACCACGAATCGGGGCCACTCCCGGCGGCTCTCACGCGATGAGGTGAGCACTCCCAGCACGACGCTCGCGCTGAGCAGGACAAGGGCGGTGTAACCGCTGGCACGCGTCGCGTACCACATCGGGGTGGGACCAGCGAGTGCCGCTAACAAAGGACGCGCGCGGTCAGGATCCGCCGGTAATCGCTACGGGTGGCCCGCCATATGCGTATTGAGGCGGCTGGGCCGGGCCGCTGAGACCCGGTTGTGTGGCCCCGCCGGTGTCGGTGGAACCAGGCTGCGTGGCAGGTGCCGTGGTGGCAGATCGGCCCGGGAAGCTGGTGGCCGCCACCAGCGCGAGCACGCCGGTGAATGCGGTGGCACTTACAGCCGCGTAGACGGTCAGCCGGCGAGCGCGAGCCAGGCCGAGATCTCTTCGAAGGCGGGCGGAATCCAATTGCGACTGTCGGGGCATGACTGGAGAGTACGCGGAACACCCTTGCGGAACGGTGAAGGCGGGGGCGTGTCAGGGGCTGGTAACGATCCGTCCCGGAACGGTTGGGCGGTGCCGGCCGGTTCATAGAATCGCTCGGTGGTAGAGCGACTCGGGGTCGCGGTCGAAGCATCGGTGCCCGGAAGGGGTTTCCGCACCCTGAGCGAGCGCTTGCGGCCGCCCGCCCTTCGCCGGCATGGTCTGCTCCTGATTCGTGTCGCGGCAATAGCTGCGACGGTCGGGGGCTTGATCGACTTCGTGCTCACACCCCTGCAGGGGCGCTTTGCCGGCGAATTCGAGGACTACAAGGACTATCTCGCCGCCGCCCAGGCGGTCGCGCACCACGGCGACATCTACGCCACGTTTCTCGACCACGTGCAGCCGATCCCGGTGCAGGGATTTGACTATCCACCGGTGGTCGCGTGGCTGCTGCAGCCGCTTGCAGCCTTGCCCTCGTCGACTGCGGCCACCACATGGCTGCTCCTCTTGCTCGCGTGCACCGTCGCGGGTACGGCGATCATCGCCTTCGAGTTGCTTCCGGCGACCTGGCCGCGGCTCGAGCTGGCTGCGGTCTTCGCGTTCCTGTACGCGCCCGTGACCTACAACCTCTGGCACGGCCAGATGAGCGCGGTGGTCTATTTGTTCCTTGCGCTTGCGCTGCGCTCCTGGTTGCGTGGCAAGCAACTCTCGCTCGGGGTGTACATCGGTATCGCAGCCCTGATCAAGATCGCGCCGGTGATGTTGATCGTCCTCCTGCTGCGCAGACGCTGGTGGGCGGCGTGCGCATCCCTCGCGGTGACGCTCGCGATAGGGGTCGGCGGCGGAATCCTCACGCTCGGCGCCGGCACGCTGCGGGAGTACGTCACGCGTGTCCTGCCCGTCCTGGGGCAGCAGAACGGATGGATCTACAACCAGTCGGCGACGGGGGCGTTGAACCGTCTGACAGGGCATTCGGTGCTCGCGTTTCAGCCGCCATCGATCGTGCTGACCATTGCCACCGTGGCGATCGCCGTCGCGGCAGTCGCAGCCGTCGCCTGGCTCGTGCGACCGTCCGAGGTCTCCCGAGACGTCAGAGGAGCCCAGTTCGCTGTTGCGATCCTCGCGATGCTGCTGGCCGGGACCGTCACGTGGTTCTGGCACCTGGGGGCGCTGCTCATCGTCCTGGCGTCGGTGGCGGCGCTGGTGGCAGGTGGCACGATCCGGCGGCCACGCGCCGTCGTGATCGCTGGACTAGCGGCGCTGGTGGCGACGGGGCTGCTCGCACCTCTGGTCATCGGCTCGGTTTCCATGTCCGGGCTGATCGCGCTGCGCCACACGGGGTTGTGGTGGCCGGTCCTGCAACTCATCTCCGCTCCCGCAGTCACCATCGCAGCACTCTTCGTCGTGCTCGTGGTCGAGTTGCGGCGACCATCGCGCCGCACGGCCGGCTAAACCTTCGCGAAGACCAGCAGCGGGGCCATGGTCAGCCGCCAAAGCGGTAGACGGATTCCAGCACTGGGCGGGGTGCCGCGGCATCGAGCGGATTGGCAGGCGCCCGCTCGGTCGCGACCAGCACCCAACTGACCGGCGGAGGGAGGTCGGTCTGCGCCAGCACGAGCACATCCCCGGCTGATGCCTCCCGCTCGGCAAGCGACGGCGCGGTCACCTGCATGCCCAGCGCCGCCAGTCCAGGGGTTGCGTCGTCGACCTCCGGCTGCGCCGGCGGGGGCGGCAGCAGCGCGAAGAAGGCCTCGATGTACGGCGGATCGAGCCTGTCGGACAGGTAGACCCGATGGGAGCCGGCCAGGTCGTGGGCGGTGGTGATCGCGGCAAGTTCCCCGGTGTCGAAGTTCGGGGCGGCACGGTTCGGGTAGCCGGTGAAGAGATCGACGGTGAAGATGATCGCCTGGGCCGCCAGGCCGGCGCCGAGCAGACCGGCGAGCACCCGAGCCACGCCGGCGCGACCGGCCAGCGCCGTCCGGAGGCCGTCCGCACCGAGGACGGCGAGGAGCACCAGGAACGGGAGCATCCCGGACGATCGCAGCGCATGCGGCGTGCCGTTGTTGGTCAGCGCCGCGGCCACCGGGGCGAGCACGATGCCCGCCACCAGGAATCGCACCAGCGGCTCGCGGCGCCGCTGCCAGCAGACCACCATCCCGGCGATCAGCAGGGGGGCCATCACCCAGAGCAGCATCCCGCCGATCTCCGTGTTCTGACGAGGATTCGCGTCGCCCTGGAGCACCAGGAAGCCAGGGCTGAAGTAGGAGACGTAGTTGGCCAGAAACCGGTCGACCACCACGCTGAGCGGCGCGCCGTCCGCCCAGACGCTGATCAGGGAGAAGCGCCCGGTCAGGGCGCCCGGGTTGCGCAGCGCATAGACGCCGAGCACCGCGTACCCGGCAGCGATCGGGACCAGCGCGCGCCACCAGCCGGGCGTCCTCGCCAGCCCCCAGGCGATCGCCAGCGGAATCGCGATCAGGAGGACCTCGAGCCGGGCGGTGGTGTAGCCATAGATCGCCAGCGCCAGCAACACGCCGGCGATCCCGAACTGCCGGGGCGCCGGCCGGCGGCTGGACAGGCACCAGAGCGCCGCCGACAGGAGCGCCAGCATCGAGATCGTCTCGAAGCCGACCCGGCTCTCGATGACCAGCCACGGCGTGCACGCCGTCAGGACGAGCGTGCCCAGCGTGATCACCCGTGCGCCCGTCATCCGCCACGCGGCCGCGGTCAGGAACCCCACCATCGCGAGACCGAAGAGTGCGGCGGGCAAGCGCTCGACGGCAACCGTCAGCGGCAGGAAGCGGACCAGCGCGGCGACGGCATAGACGTAGATCGGATTCTTGTATTCACCAAACGCCTCGAAGAAGAGCGGGACGTGGATCCCGTGCTCGTCGACGCCGAAGTGGGCGATGGTCCAGGCGTTGTAGCCGATCGAGGCCTCGTCCACATACAGCCCCGGCGGCGACCCCGAGAGGTCGACGAGGTTGCGGACCACCACCAGCACCGCAAGCACGGCCAGAGCGCCGACCCAGAGCCGGCGGTGCAACCGGT
>PNBE01000120.1 GCA_003135895.1 Candidatus Dormiibacterota bacterium | reverse complement strand
CTACAACGTCATATTCAAGGACGAGTCTGGCCGGAAATCCGACGCGCAGCTGTTGGCGTTTGAGGACACGTGGCACTGGGGCCCGAGCGCCGAGTCCACATATGCGTATCTAACGGAGACCGCTCGCCACGGTGGCCGAATCCCTGACACGGTGAGCACGCTGGTCTCAGCCCTCCGTTCCGCTCTGGGCGAGAACCAGATGATGGCTTACCTCGTTGAGATGGCCATTCGCGTCGTTGAGCTGAAGCGAGTCCTTAAACCGACTGGCTCGATCTACCTGCANNCACTGCGACCCAACTGCGAGCCATTACCTCAAGGTGTTGCTCGACGCGATCTTTGGAGCGGATCGCTTTCTTGCCGATATCGTTTGGCGGCGGACCACCACCCACAGTGACGCGAAGCGCTGGAGTCCTGACGCCGACAACATCCTCGCGTACACGAAGACACAGCACTTCACATTCAACCCCATCTATTCCTCGGACAGTGAGGAATACCAGGAAGGCGAGTACCGGTTCAAAGACCCCGACGGTAGGCGGTTCGCGCTCGGAGATATCGCTAGCCCCAACCCGCGTCCAAATCTGACCTACGAGTGGAAAGGNNTGGAAAGGTCATGCGCCACCACCCAAGGGCTGGCGGTTTTCCGTCGAGACAATGAACCGACTAGACAGCGAGGGACGCATATTCGACCGCGGCCCAGGCAAACGTCCCCGGGTGAAGCGATACCTGGACGAGATGAAGGGAACACGTGTCGGCTCCGTGTGGACTGACCTACCGAATGTCCACCCTTGGTCAGCCGAACGTCTCGGCTACCCGACGCAGAAGCCGGTTTCTCTGCTGGAGCGGATTATCTCCGCCTCGTCCAACCCAGGCGATGTCGTCCTAGATCCGTTCTGCGGATGCGGCACCGCTCTAATTGCTGCTCAGAAGCTCGGCCGACATTGGTTAGGCATCGATATCACCTACCTCGCCATCGCCGTTATGCGGGCCAGGTTGAAAGACACCTTCGGTCTAGCCGACGTGGAGGTCGTTGGCCAACCAACGGAAGTCGAAGGCGCTCGTCAGCTGGCGCAGTCTCCCGAGGGACGCTATCAGTTCCAATGGTGGGCGCTGAATCTAATCGGTGCTCAGCCCATGGGTGGAGTCGAGCGCAAGGGACGAGACCGCGGCATCGACGGCAGGATAACGTTCACGGGGCCGGACAGAAAGCTTGAGTCGGTGCTCGTGAGCGTGAAGAGCGGTCACGTGAATTCCGCCCAGCTTCGGGATCTAAAAGGCACGCTGCAACGCGAGAAGGCAGCGATGGGGATATTCCTCACGTTGGAGGAAACCACCCGAGACATGCGTCTCGAAGCTGCGACAGGCGGAATGTATCGCGTGTGGGAACGGGACTACCCAAAAATCCAGATCCTCACGATTCGAGACCTCCTCGAGGACGGCCGGCTTCCAATTCTGCCGCCTCTGATAATGCCCACGTACCAGCGGGCTCAAAGGGAGCGGCCGGCGTCTGAGCAAGGCGCGTTCGAGCTAGTCGCGGACCAGGGCCAGGACCAAGGCTACGGCGAAGGAGCGTAGCTCGACGAGCGTCTCACGCTCGGACTCGTAGCGCGAGGTTTCCGTGAAGTCGCGAGCTGACGTCCGTCCCCGGTGCGATATAAGTCGTGAAGCATCAGGGACCCGGCACTCATCGGAAAACGAGGCCAGTGCAGCCGGACTCAGCAGTTCGGTATGTGTCCACCCGTTATCGACGGTACTTCTATGACGTCGCGCGCAAAGGTCGGACCACGCTGTGTCGACGTGAGCCCTGATCCAATGCACACAAACGCCGTAGTGTGCTGCTGATCGAACGAGAAGCGTGGACGCAAGAGATTACGCACAGCGCGCCGAATGACGTCGGAGTAACTCGCATCCAGCTTTACGGCCAGCGCACGGATTAGCTCAGCATCCTCCGCTGAGAACCTCACCGTGATCGTCGTCGCTAAACCCTTTTGCTCAGCTGCCTCGACCGGCTCAACCTCTTCCCACGCACCCTCATCGTCCTTGTTTGAACGGTGGTGTGCCGCCCTGTCAGCCTCAGTCACCTAACTACTCCTTGTCGCTTGTTCAGATACTTCGTCCGCTCCGCAGGTGTCGCATCCCACCCCGTAATAACTCGGATGGTCCTACCCGCATCTGTGAGAGTGAGGATGATAGTAAGCGCACGCCCGCCGCGTGTATAGCCGATCATCTTCCATTCTCCACTTCCGTCACGCTTGTTACGCGCCCATCGCGGGCCACGCATGAACACTTGTTCTGCTTCATACGGCCTCACAGGATGCTGCGCGCGTTCGAGCTCACCTTCGTTGTCAGCATCCCATTCGAACCCGTCAGCTTGCGAAGGATGCACGTAGGGCGGTCCAGTCCATCCAGCCTATGCTGCCGCAGGCCCGAGCATCGCCTGCTGCTGCGTGAGCACGCCCACGGTGAAAGGTGATCGCCCCACTTCCTGGCCGTCCAGCCTGAACACCACAGCAAACATGCCCGGACCTGAGAACTGGAGCCCGGCGATGTTGAAGGTGAGAACGGCAACCTGATCGCTGCCCGCCGCGAGGTGAGGGGGACGTCCGGTCGTCATGGTCCCCGTAAGCGGCCCGGGAGGCGCCGGCAGGATGGACCGGCCATCAGCATCTACGACGTCAACCTCGACAGCGTGAGGCTGATTCGTGTCATGCCATGGCACTCGCAGTCGCACTGCCACAGCCAGGAGGGGATGTTGGATCGGAAAGGACGACGCCCAGAGCATGTCCCAGCCAGCTCCGTGGATGTAGTGCTTGCCGCCCGACGCGACCGCCGCGTCGGCGACGACCAGATAATCTAGGTCCATGTCTTACGCACTCTCAAAAACCACTGACAACATGGTCCAAGCGTAAGCCAATGCAGCGGCAGAGTCAAGTGGTCCACCGACTCCGGGGGTGTACTTGCGCAGCGTCAGGTTGTTGAGATCAGTTGCTC
>PNBE01000078.1 GCA_003135895.1 Candidatus Dormiibacterota bacterium | reverse complement strand
CGAATCCCACCCTCTCCGCCAAGCCGACGGCGGCTGCCGTCCGAACTCAGACCGACCCGGCGACCGTCTGGGCGGCGGCCCCCACCTGCGAATCCATGTCCGCGCCGGACTTCGTGCCCGACGTGACGTTGATCACGACGAGGTAGTTGTCCTTGACGAACGCGTAGGTGGCCGAATTCGCGTCGATCTCCTTGATCGCGCCGCTTCCCAGCCCGGCGACAGCCGTTGCCGTGCCGCCGCTCGAGGCGCTCTGGCCGCTCAGGGCCGCGGCGACCGCCGCCTGCAGCGCTGCCTGGCCGACGAATCCCGGGAAGGGCTGCACGAAGATCACCCCACCGCCTCCGCCGCTGCCGGTGGTGTCGGAGTAGATGCAGGTGGTGGCTGAACAGGCGCCGGCGAGAGCCGCAACGCTCGAGTCGCCGCTGATGTTCTGCACGTCGGCCGCGCTCAGCAGCGTGCCGGCGGCTGGAGCCGATCCGCTGGAGCCGGTGCCCAGCCCTGGAATCGTCGGCAAGGTCAGGCCCCCGGTCGACGAGGTCGGTGTCGGCGTCGAGCTGGTGCTCGACCCACCGCAGCCGGCGATCCCCACGATCGCGCCGATGCAGATGGCTCCGACAAGGAGCGACTTGATGGTCATGAGATTCCTCGTTGTCGTACGTCAGTGCTCGGCCGCGCTGAATCGCCGCAGATGATAGCGGTCGCAATGGCTCATCCACGCCCGTCACCAAATCGGGAAAACGTTTGGACCTTGGTACAGTCGAAGCAATGACCATCGCCGCCCTCGCGTGCCCAGGAGTGCTGCTGCCGTGATGCACGGAGGCGGCTTCATGGGCGGCAAACGCGAGAAGCCCTCGGGCCGCGTCCCGAACCGGCAGCTCCTCCGCCAGACGGCGGGTCTCTTCAAGTCTCACCGGGCGGGCGTGGCCGGGATTGCCGGGCTGGTGGTGATCACGGCCGGCGCCGGGGTGATCAACCCGATCCTCATCAAGGTCGTCTTCGACACCGCCCTGTTTCCGACGCAAACCGTCAATAACCACCTCGTCTACCTGCCGGTGGTGCTCCCGCGGCTCGAACTCCTGGTCGGGATCATGATCGGGATCACGATCGTCACCGGCGCCATCGGGGTGCTCCAGACCTACATCACCAATCGCGTCGGTCAACGGGTGATGGAGGAGTTGCGCAACCGCCTCTATGAGCACCTGCAGGGGATGTCGCTCCGGTTCTTCACCGGCACCCGAACCGGCGAGATCCAGTCCAGGCTCACCAATGACGTCGGCGGCATCCAGTCCGTCGTCACCGATACGGCCACCTCGCTCCTGTCCAACATCGTGACCCTGCTGAGCACGCTGGTCGCGATGCTGATCCTTTCCTGGCAGCTCACGGTGTTGTCCCTGGCAATCACGCCGCTGTTCGTCTACTACACATATCGCGCCGGCAGGGTGCGCCGCCAGATCACCACGCAGGCGCAGGAATCAAAGGCCGAGATCAGCGCCATCACCGAGGAGACGCTGTCGGTCTCGGGCATGCTCCTCGCGAAGGTCTTCGGCCGTGGTCCGGAGGAGGTTGCGCGGTTCCGGAAGGAGAACAACCGGCTCGCGAACCTCGCCATCCGTCAGGAGATGATCGGTCGAGCCCTCTTCGCAGTCATCGGCGCGTTCTTCAGCAGTGCGCCCGCTCTCGTATATCTCATCGCCGGTTTCGTTCTCGCGGGCCACAGTTCGACGGCCACGCCATCGATCACGCCGGGCACCATCGTGGCCTTCACCACCCTGCAGAGCCGCCTCTTCTTCCCCATCGGCAGCATGCTCTCGGTGTCCATCGAGATCCAGGCGAGCCTGGCACTGTTCGAGCGCATCTTCGATTACCTCAAGATGCCGCACGACATCGTCGACGAGCCTGACGCGCGCACCGTCGCTCCAACCGACATCAAGGGCGAGGTCAGCCTCAAGCAGGTCTACTTCCGCTACGACCGTGGCAGCTTCGGCCCGATGACCGAACCCACACAGCGACCGCCCGTCATACCGACAGCCAACGGACACGCCGACGACGAACACGATCCCGTCCCCAATGAGATCCGCCGGGACTGGGCGCTCGAGGATGTGAGCTTCGATGTCAAGCCCGGTCAGCTGGCTGCGATCGTCGGCCCGAGCGGCGCCGGCAAGACGACCATCTCCTATCTGATCCCGCGCCTCTACGACGTCACCAGGGGCGCGGTGCTGCTCGACGGCATGGACGTCCGCGACTACACGATCGCGTCACTGGCCGGTGCGATCAGCATGGTCACGCAGGAGACCTATCTCTTCCACGCCTCGGTGCGTCGCAACCTTATGTATGCGAAGCCCGACGCAACCCAGGAGGAACTCGAGGCTGCAGCGCGAGCGGCGTTCATCCACGATCGCATCGTCGCGCTCGATGACGGCTACGACACGCTGGTCGGCGAGCGCGGGTACCGGATGTCCGGAGGTGAGAAGCAGCGCCTGGCCATCGCCCGGGTGGTCCTCAAGGCGCCCCGCGTGCTCATCCTCGACGAAGCCACCTCCGCCCTCGACACCACCAGTGAACGGCTGGTCCAGGCGGCGCTCGAACCGCTGCTCACCGGCCGCACCACGATCGCGATCGCGCACCGGCTCTCCACCATCGTCGCCGCCGACGTGATCTTCGTCATCGATCGCGGCCGCCTCCTCGAGCAGGGGACCCACGCGGAACTCCTCCGCCGGGGCGGCGCCTACGCCAAGGTCTACGAGCAGCA
>PNBE01000125.1:3665-33102 GCA_003135895.1 Candidatus Dormiibacterota bacterium | reverse complement strand
TGGTTCCCGGTGCGCCATTTCATCGACGCGATGTTCACCGCGTTCGACCCTGCGCACCAATCGGTGAGCGGGTTCAACGGAACCGACCTGCTGATCATGGCCGCGTGGGGCGTGGGTGCGGTGGTGCTCTCTGCTTTGCGATTCCGCTGGGAACCACGCAAGAGCTGAGCGGCGTAGCAGGCGCTAAGCGCTGCCGGCTCCGGATTCGTTCTGCGTCTGCAGACCGGCGAGGACGAGCGCGTCCTCGAGCCTCGTCCCACCATAACGACCGCGCGCGACGACGATGTTGACGAGGTTGCCGACGCGCCACACGACGGTGATTTCGACCGCCTGAATGCCACTCGACGTGGTGCGCACCAGGCTGATCGCGTGTGCCTCGCCTCCCAGTGGACCGGTGGACGTCGGCACGGCGCCCTGGATGGCGTCGAGCTGTCGCACGCTCGCGCCGTAAGCGCTCGACGCTCCGCCGGTATCGGCGAATCGCTCGACGGTTGCGACAACGTCGATCGGCCCGTTGCTGGTGCTGAAATCGACGCCGCGCTGAAACTCGACAGTCGCGGCGGATTGCAACCCGCTGCCGGCGAGCGCGGACGTTAGCGCGGCATCCCCGGCGCCAAGCGTCGTCGCAACGAGGTGCGCGGATAGGCTGGTGACGGTGAAACCCGGTACAACGAGTTGATCGATGGTGATCAGGTCGTGCACAGGATCCGCGGTCGAGAGTGGCGGCGAGGCGCTTGCGCACGCGGCGAGCGCGATCGCCGGCACCAGCGCGGCGAGAACGCGACCCTCCCACCCGCTGACTGGGCGCACCGTCCGGCTACTCGTGTCGCAGCGCGCTGAGCACCGACGTTCGCACTGCTCTTCGAGCTGGACCGATGGCGGCGACGACCGCGGCCAGGACGACCAGGACGATCAGCACGATCACGGTCTCGACGGGGAAGACAAATCCGGGGACGAATGCCGGCGTGGTGCTCGCCTGCAGCATGGGTACGGCGATCAGACAGCCGGCGGCAACACCGATCAGGGTCGCCGCGCCGGCGAGGATGCCCGCCTCGGTGAGCACGCGGCGCATCGCCTGGCGGCTGCCGAGTCCGACCGCGCGGAGCAGGGCAAGCTCCCGGGTTCCCTGGCGCACGTTGACCAGCAGCGTGTTCACCACCGCGAGCATGGCGATGATCACCGAGATGATCGCGATCGCCAGCACGAGCCCGATCGAATGCTGGAGGGCGTCGCGCGCATCTCTCTGGATCACGCTCACCGCGACCGCCTGCATGCCATAGCTCGCGGCGGTGGCGTCGATGGCCGCCTGGGATCCGCGGGTGGTGACCACCAGGTCGTCGAACCCATCGGCTGTCGCGCCGAAATACGTTCGCGCAAGGTCGTCAGCCATGACCAGGCTCTCACCGCCGTCGCCGGCGGGGAAGGAGTGGCTGATCACCCCGGCGATCGTGAAATACACTATGCCTTCCTGGGTCTGGACCGGTAGCTGCGACCCGACCGTCCACCCGGTCGCGACTGCCAGGCCGGCGGGCTCCAGGAAGCTGGGCCCGTTCTCGAGGGCACTCAGCGCAGCGGTCCGGTCCCCGGAGATGACGTCCAGGCCGCCAAACGCACTGTAGGCGCCCGGATCGATGGCCGCGACGCCCTCAGCGGCGCCCGCGACGTTCTCGGAGAGGAAGCGAAGCGGCGTCGCCCGCGCCACTCCTGAGCTGCTCTCGATCTGGGCCGCCACCTGGTCGTTCTGGGTCACCGGGCTGCTCACGAGCACGTCACCGACGAAGAGGTGGGTGATCCAGCTGTCGCTCGCCGTGAGTGCTCCCGCGCTCAGGGCGCTGACGCCGACAGCCGTGGCCACGGCGATGGCGAGCCCCGCCGTGGTCATGGCCGTGCGGTTTCGTGCTCGAATCAGATGAGCGGCCCCGGGCTGTGCACCGGAGACCAGCGGTGAGATGGCCCAGGCGATGAGCCTGATGACCAGGGGGGCGACCAGCGGCATGGCGACCGCGAGCCCGAGCAGGAATGCGACCACTCCCAGGGCGACCACGCCGCTGGCGGTGCTCAGAAAGCAGGCCGCCGCGATGACCAGCAGCACCGGGCTGGCGGTCCGGAGCAGCACGCCGGCGCGCTGATGCTCCCCGATCGGATGAGGACGGAGCGCGTCAAGGATCGGAAGGCGGGCCGCGGCAAAGAGCGGGAGCAGTCCCCCGATGAGCGCGGCGCCGAGACCGGCCGCAACCGCGGCCAGGACCTGGCCCACCTGGGGCATCAGCGACGGCGAGGCAAGATCCGCCGGCGCGAGGCTGCTGTTGAAGATGCCCCCAAGCACCAGGCCGGCCACGATGCCGACTGGTACCCCGGCGGCGGCGACGGTCGCGACCTCCGCCGCGAACAGCCGGAACACCTGTCGCGCCGATGCACCGGCGGCGCGCAGCAGGCCGATCTCGCGCCTCCGCTCGTATGCAGACAGCGCCGCGCTGTTGGCGGTCACCCCGGCACCGACGATCAGGCTGAGGACGGTGGCGAGGACCAGCAGGGGCTGAAGATCCTGCAACGGTGACGCGGCTCCCGCTCTCGGGTCGTAGGTGGTCACCGCCGCGCCGAACCTGGCGTGCACCTCGCTTGAAACCGCGGCGACCGTCGCTCCCGGTCCGAAGCGCAGCGCCACCAGGGGCGTGTGCACTCCGAGCCCGAACGCGCCGAGCATGGCCACGTTGTCGACGAACACGGCGTCACGTGTGAAGGAGGGTCCACCGCTGGTCCCGGATGTGAACCCGACCACCGTGAAGAGGTCAGGGCCGGTGCCCGTGATCAACTGGATCTTCTGGCCGATCTGGATGGGGGTTCCGAAACCGCCGGTCAGCGCGGTGCTCAGGCCCTGGTCGATCGCAACCTCCGAGGTGCTTCCCGGCACCGGGAGCCGCCCGCTCACGACCCCGACACTGCGGAGTGCCGCGCTCGAGTCCTGGAGACCCACCAGCGTCACGGTGTCGCCCTGGAGGCTGCTCCCCGCCGGGCCGGCGGTGACCTGCTTCTCGTAGAGCGGAACGGCCTGAACCACGCCGGGCAGGCCGGCCAGGGTGGTGACCTGTGCCGGGACCAGCCCGGCCGCGCTGTCGACCCGGACGTCCAGGGACGAAGCCCCGGCCTGCTGCAACTGGGCCTCGCCCGCCTGGACGGTCAGGCCCTGGATCGCGATCTGGACGGCGAGCACGACGGCGATGCCGAGGGCCACCGCGCTGGCGGTGAGCACGCTCCGCAGCGGGCGCGCCCGGATGGCGCGGACCGCCAGCAACCAGAGGTCGATCACAGTTCCAGCTTGGCGAGCCTGCCCACCAGGATCGACGGGTCCGGAATCGCATCCGGCGCCTGTCCGGCATGGCTCAGGGCGACGTCGTCGATGACCTCACCGTCGCGCATGATCAGCACCCGGTCTGCGTACGCGGCGACCCGGGCGTCGTGAGTGACCAGCAGGGCGGTCTGATGCTCCTGACGGCACAGCCGGGTGATCAGCGCCATCACCTCGTGGCCACTCGTCCAGTCGAGGTTGCCGGTCGGCTCGTCTGCGAGGAGGAGCGAGGGCGATGCGGCGAGGGCGCGGGCGAGCGCGACCCGCTGCTGCTCGCCGCCGGAGATCTCCTCGGGGCCGTGGCCCTGGAGGCCATGGAGGTTCAACTGATCCATGAGCGCGTTCACGCGGTCGCCGATCACCTGCCGGGAGAGCTTCTGGCGGTGCCGGCTGGGCGCCTCGTTGCGGAGGCGAAGAGGCAGCGCGACGTTCTCAGCCGCGGTGAGCGTCGGGAGGAGGTTGAAGAACTGGAAGACGACCCCGATGTGGTCGCGCCGGAACGCCGAACGCTCCTCGTCCTCGAGGGCGTAGACGTCGATCCCCTGAATGGTCACCGAGCCCTGGTCAGGTGGTTCCAGTCCGCCGAGAATGTGCAGGAGCGTGCTCTTGCCGCAGCCGCTCGGCCCCATGATCGCGACGAAATCGCCCGATTCCACGGTCAGCGACACGTCGCGGATCGCCTCACGCGGCGGCCTGCTCACCCGGTAGACCTTGCGGAGACCGATGGCGACGACGATGCTGCCATCGAGGTCGCCCGCAGACTCTTCGACGGTGCTGAGCTGAGTCAGGGTTCTGGCCCTTTAGAACGTGAGGAACGCTTCGAGAACGGATTCGATCGTGTTGGGGAACAGACCTTCGTACTGAGCCACCGGGGGTGCGGGCAGGTCCTGGGGAAGGCTCCCGGTTGGCACCACCACGGGGGTCGATGACGGCGCCGGAGCCGGCGTGGTCAGCGGAGCCACCCCGGGGGGCGCGGGCGCGGGGGAGTTGCGCGGCCCGGATTTGGGTGGCGGCGATCTGTGCGGCGGTGGCGATGAGGTGCCCACCTGGGCGAACTCCACGCTGAACATCCAGACGTTCTGCTCGGCGCCGACGCCGGTCCAGGTCACGCCCGGGGCGCTCTCATCGGAGCCGACGCCCATCTCGGTGTAGTTGCGATTAAGGATGTTGCTCCGGTGGTCGGGGCTGGCCATGAATTCAACGTTGATCGAACCCGCGGGGTCCGCGTATCCCGCGTTCCACCCGATGTTCTCACCGGCTGAGCGGTAGTGGACGCCGAACGCCTGCATCATCGAGAACACGAGCTGGCCGCAGCCGAGAATTGGATGGGCGAAGTAGTTGCGCCGGATCATGTCGTCGGAGCGCCCGTACACGTGGATGCCGTTGCAGTTGTAGGACGCGCCCTCGCCGATGCTCTGGAGGGTCCCGCTCGACGTGAGCGAGCGCACGCCGTTGCTGGTCCTGTCGTTGTTGGTCAGCGAGAAGAGTTGCGAATCCTCGCTCCCGCTGGCGACGGCCACGACCGGCGCCCCGGCCGGCTGCAGCATCGCCAGTCCCGCTGCGGTCAGGAGCGCGGCGGAGATGGCGGCGGGGCGAATCCCCTGGCGAAGGCGGCCGGTTTCCCGGGGCGCCTCGTCCGGGGCGTCCGGCGTTGCGCGCACCGCAGAGCCGGTTCGCAGCAATTCGTCCCACGCCGAGGGCAGCGGCCGACGTTCCATACGACGATCCTTCACGTGAATTGACACTCGACCATGACCGATCCGTTCCGGCCGGCCCCTATCAAACCCCCTCAGAGCCCCTGGGACGCTGCTTCGACAGGATCGTTGCACCGTTCAGCGTGCATCCCGGGGATGCTTGATTCCGGCCTCCGGCCATGTATTCCAACGCGATCACACGAGGTGGTTTGAGCTCATATGTCGTTGCTCGACCGAGTACAGCGAAAAGCAGAGGGAGCTCCTCCAGCTGCCGCTCCAAGCGCACCCTCGACGCCGGCACCCTCCGTACCCCCGGATCGTCCGACCGACGATGGGGCCGAACGGTTCCCGCCGGCCGGCTGGCAGAACCGCCCAGGCGGCACGGCCCCGGTCCCGACGCCTGTCCCTGCGGCTCCCGCGCCACGACCCTTCGAGGTCGAGCGACCCGCGCCCGCCCCTGAGCCGCAGCGTTCGCCCACCCTGCTCACCCGTGCCGGCGGAATGTCGCGCCCTGGTCTGAGCAAGATGGGCGGCCACGTCAACACCCATGTCGCGCTGCGCGGCAAGGTGCATCAGCGACTTGTCGAGGAGCTGGCCCAGGCCACCGACTCGGTGCCCCCGGAGGTCGTGCGCCAGCGCATCGCAGAGCTGCTCAACGACGTGATCACCGAGCAGAACATCACGATGAGCCGGCCGGACCGGCTTCGACTCGTCGAGATCCTGATCAACGATGTGCTCGGTCTCGGGCCGCTGGAGGAACTCCTCGCCAGTGAGGAGATCACCGAAATCATGATCAACAGCTACAAGCAGATCTATGTCGAGCAACACGGCAAGTTGACATTGAGTCCGGTCACGTTCGAGAGCGACCAGCAGTTGATGCAGGTCATCGACCGGATCGTCAGCAGCATCGGCCGCCGCGTCGATGAGTCGTCGCCGATGGTCGACGCGCGCCTCAAGGATGGATCCCGAGTGAACGTGATCATCCCGCCGCTCGCGCTCCGCGGACCGACCATGACCATCCGAAAGTTCGCCAAGGAAGCGCTCACCATCGACGACCTGATCAAGTACGGGTCGATAACTGAGGACATGGTGCGGTTTCTCCGCGCGTGCGTTCGCGGGAAGATGAACGTGGTGGTGAGTGGCGGTACCGGCTCTGGAAAGACCACCACACTCAACATCCTGAGCAGCTTCATTCCCGAGGACGAGCGCATCGTCACCATCGAGGATGCGGCCGAACTCCAGCTGCGCCAGGACCATGTCGTGACCCTCGAGACCCGCCCGGCGAACGTCGAAGGTCGTGGACGTGTGTCGATTCGCGACCTGGTCATCAACTCCTTGCGCATGCGGCCGGACCGCATCGTGGTCGGAGAGTGCCGCGGTGGTGAGGCACTGGACATGCTCCAGGCGATGAACACCGGCCATGATGGATCGCTGACCACCCTCCACGCGAACAATGCGCACGACTGCATCAGCCGTCTCGAGACACTGGTGCTGATGGCCGGCGCGGAGTTGCCGTCGCGCGCAATCCGCGAGCAGATCGGTTCGGCGGTCAACGTCGTTGTGCAGCAGTCCCGTCTCCGCGACGGCACACGAAAGATCGTGAGCATCACCGAAGTCCTCGGCTGCGAGAACAACGAGGTCAGGCTCCAGGACATCTTCACGTACAAGCAGGCCGGCGTCGACGATGATGGCAAGGTCGTCGGCTCGTACATGCCGACCGGGGTGCTCCCGACCTTCCTCGAACATCTGACCACGTCGGGTGAGGAGCTGTCCGAGGACATCTTCCAGCCCATCCACGTGATGGACGGGGTCGGCTCGGCCTGATTCCGGCTCGGGGTCAGGTGACCTGGGATCCCTAGGTGCGCTTGCGTACCGCCGATCTTTGCAGCAGAGCGCACGCTTGTTCTATGCCAGCAGCGGAACATCGCATCGCACGGTGCCCCAACTGCGACGGATCGGGCGATCGTAATCGCAAGGTGGAGTTTCGCCAGGGCACGGTCGGCGCCTGGGCGTCGAAGGCAAGCGCGGGCGACGAGTGCGGCCGTTGCTGCGGCGAGGGCCTCATCTACGAGCCGGTGAACCACCAGCCACCGGCAGCGGCCTGATCCCGAGCTTCCACCACGGCGACCTCGCCGCGCGCGGTCCGTACCCTTGTGGCGATCGACGCCACTCGTCGGGACGTGGACACCTCGCCCGTGGCGTCGCGTTCGGTCAACGCATTGCCGCCGCACGTTTCACCACGGCAACCACCGCGGCGATGATACGCAGGGCTGCTACGCGACTCCGCTCAGGTGACCGTTCTTCTCGGTCGCGACGCCGACCTGGCGGCGGTCCGGGAAGATCTGCGCGAGGCGCGGCGGGAGCGGAATGCCCATGTCGAACAGCCTGTCGATGATCCGCGGCCGGATGCCCGTCGGCTCGAAGTCGCCGATGATCTTTCCGGTCGACGGATCGGCGCCGCGCGACTCGAACTTGAAGATCTCCTGCACGGTGATCATCTCGCCCTCCATCCCGATGATCTCGGTCACGGAGACGACCTTGCGCGAGCCATCCTTGAGGCGGCTCAGCTGGATGACCAGGTCGATCGCGCCGGCGATCTGCTGACGGATTGCCTTGAGCGGCAGGTCGAGACCGGCCATGAGCACCAGCGTCTCGAGCCTCGACAGGGTCTCGCGCGGGCTGTTCGCATGGATGGTGGTCAGGGACCCGTCATGGCCCGTGTTCATGGCCTGGAGCATGTCCAGCGCTTCACCGCCACGGCACTCTCCGACGACGATTCGATCCGGGCGCATACGCAGCGAGTTGATGACCAGCTCGCGGATCGCGATGCGCCCCTCGCCGTTGACGTCCGCGGGACGAGCCTCGAGGCGGCAGACGTGCTCCTGGTGCAACTGGAGCTCGGCCGCATCTTCAATGGTGACGATGCGTTCGTCGATGGGGATGAAGCCCGAGCACACGTTGAGGAGCGTCGTCTTGCCGGTGCCGGTTCCACCCGACACCAGGATGTTGGCCCGGGCGAGGACGCACGCCTGGATGAACGCAGCCGCTTCCTGGGTCATGGTCCCGAACCCGATGAGGTCGGAAACCTGATACGGGTCCTTGCTGAACTTTCGAATCGTGAGAATCGGACCGTCGAGCGCGACGGGCGGAATCGCCGCGTTGACGCGGGAGCCGTCAAGGAGGCGTGCATCCATGAGCGGCGTGCGCGAGTCGATGCGCCGGCCGACAGCGGCCCCGATCGTGTCGATCACGCGCATCAGGTGCGCCTCGTCGTCGAAGCGGATGTCGGTGAGGAGAATCTTGCCCTTGCGTTCCACGTAGACCATCTCAGGTCCGTTGACCATGATTTCGGTCAGGCTGTCGTCATCGACAAGTGGACGCAGAGGACCGAGAGCTTCGAGGTACCGGCTGTCGAGCTTCTGCGGGACGGCTGCCATGCTCACGTGAAGATGCTCCTTGGGTTTCGGACGGAGGGCGGTTCCGCGCCGATTGTGTGCGCCTCGGCATCGCGTTCCGCCGGGAGCAACCGGTTCGATACACGTTCGATTCCAGCAGCGTTCCAGACATCCACGACTCGTCAACTCGTCCGGGTACGATCAGCTCGCTGTGATAGGTACAGGGACGATGGCGACAGTTGGGGGAGCCTCGATCCAGGACGACGAATGGTTCGGAGAGGGGAGCGCCTTCGACTCCGGTGAGGATCTCGCAGCCGCCCTCTTCGCGCTCGCCGGCACCACCCGCATTCAAGTGCTTCCGAAGCCGGAGATCATCCGGCCGGAACCGGTCCCCGAGGCCGACCAGGACTTCGAGGAGGTGCAGCGACCCGCCGCCCTCGACGGGGCCCGGCGGCCTGGCTCGCAAGACGGAGCTGTCAGAGGAGCGACCTCGTCCCCGGGGAGCTGGTCGGTCCGCTCGCCGGGCGAGCAGCTGCTCCCGCCGAAGGTCTCGGGCCGATCCGGGTGGACGATCCGCAACAGCGTGGCCGTGCTCCACCGGACCGAGGACGCCATCGCGAAGCTTCGCGAGGAAGCAGTCGCCATGGCGTTCCTGGCGGCTGCCGAGGCCTGTGGCCGGGGACGTCCCGCCTCGCTCGAGCGGCGACGCCACCCGCGCTGACGCTCGCTCAGCGCTCGTACTGGCGGAGTCGCTCTTCGACCTCGGAGCTCGTCAGCGAGGTGGTCCCGGCGGGTGCGCCCCTGGTTGGGATGCCCGCCGGCGTGGCTGACCCTCTCCCGGTGGGCGGCTCGGAATCGTCGGTCGTGTCGAGGCCCGTGAGCTCGCGCCGCCGCATCATCGCGTAGACGTTGTCGAGGGTCGGGGCGTGGCCCTGGCGGAGGAGCGCCAGCACCGCCTCCGGGTCGATCGCCCCCGGCGCGGCGAGGGCCGCTGCCCTGGCGGACTCGAGCGCCGCTGCCTGAGCCGCCTTCATCTCGTGGCGCGCGTGGCGGGCCATGCGAAGCAGCGAGAGACAGATGATGCCTTCAACGACGGCGAGGCCGGCCAGGATGAGGACGGAGTGGTCCTGGATCCAGCTCACCACGTGGGTGGTCACCGGGTCATGCTCCGCACAACCGCTCGGCAGCCTGCTGGTGCATCTCACGCGCCATGGCCTGGATCGACGCCGGATCCTGCCCCTCGAGGTGGAGCCCGCGGATGGTGTCGATGGCCGCGACGAAGTCGTCGATGGTCGATCGGGTGTTGCTGAGCAGCGCCGTCACCTGGACGGCGTTGGTTTCGCCAAGCCACACGATGCCGATCTGCACCAGCTCGTTGCGCACCTCGTCGAAGTCCACGTATTGCGAGCCCACCGGCTCGTCGCGGTGGAAGAAGCCCGGCGCTGCGCTGCTGTCCACAGCGGATGACGAGTCCTCGTGCGCTGGCGCTGCAACCGCAGCCGGCTCCAGGTTCAGCGCATCGGGTGCATCGGACGGGTGCGGTGAGTCCGCGTCAACTCCGGCGGTGGCGGACGTGCCCTCATCGGGCTCTGCAAGCGGCCAGCTCCAGGGTCCTGGAGTCCTGAAGACCGGCGCTGCAGGCCACTCGGCCGCGTCGTCGGTTTCACCATCGCCGGCAACGGGGCCGGCATCCGGCTCGTCGCCTTGGCCGACTTGCGCGTCGACCTCGCTTTCAGACGACGCTTGTGGTTCGGTCGCCGTTTGGGGCGCATCGCCGCTCACGACATCGTCGAGCCACGACGGCGACAGCCACGCTTCTGATGTTGCTTGAGGCCCCGATTCGGCCGTCGGATCTTCGTGGGAAGCGTGCTCATCGACTGATGCGGGCTCATCGAGCGAAGCGGACTCATCAAGCGGGACGGCCTCGCCGGGCATCGCGCGCTCGTCCATTGAGACGGGCTCATCCACCGACAGCGGGGCGTCCAGCGACACGAACTCGAACGCGTGCCCGGCATCGTCTGTCACGGCCTGCGCATGCTCGACGTGAGCTTCCGAATCGAAGTGCAGAGCAGGCCGGGCCTGCGATACTTCCTCGGGCAGGCCGGTCGACGCCGGTACGTCGTCGACGGGTGCGAGGGAAGCCTCTTCGTGGGAGGCATCGGTCTCCTGACCCTCAACCGCAACCGGCGCGTCATCTCCGTCCCTCGCGAGCGACCAGGTGGGAGCCGGTGCATCGCTCGATGCGACTTCCGCATCGGAGGTCGCCGGATCCGGGGTCGACGCCGTTGCGGGGATGTCGTGCGAGCGCAACCAGACCGCCTGGGGTTCGGCGTTCGGCTGCCGGACGCTCCACCCGGCGAACGTGGCGGCATCCCCGGACTCGGCGGACGGGTCGGGGAGCGCGGCAGCTGCCTCTTCGGCCGCATGGCGGTCGCGCGATTTGCGGGATCTCCCGAATCCCCAGCGGGATCGCTTTGCTTTCTGCGCGGGCTCGGCCGCTTCCGGAGCGGGCGGAGGAGGCGGCGGAGCTTCACTCAGGTCGGCGGAGGCCTTGTCGTCCTGCGGTGGAGGTGGAGGAGGTGCAGCTTCGTCGAGCGCGTCCTGGGCGTCTGGATGAGCAGCGTCAGCCGTCTTGAACCCCCAGGTCGCGACCGGCTCGCCGACGGCAGTCGAGGCAGCCTCGGGCTCGGCGCCCGGCTCGGCCTGAGCGGCACTTTCACTCGCGACGTCATCACTCGCGACGTCGTCACCCACTCCCGAAGGAGCCGTTTCAACGGCAGCCGCTGTCTCTGGCGTCGCAGGCTCCGTCGCCCCGAGCTCGAAAAAGTCATGCGCGCTCACCGGCTTGGACGGCGCGTCGGCTGCCAGCGGGCGGGGCTTGCGCTCCAAGACCGTGAGCCGGCCTCGGGCCTGCGAGAGCAGGGACCGGAGGCGCTCCGGGGAGGCGACAGCCGATCGCTGCGTTTCCGAATACACGGCCACGAGCCCGCCGCGGCTGAACAGGGCAATGCCGCGCACCGGTGCGTCGACCACGAGCACGCGATCGAGGCCGTCCGCGCGGAAGGCCGCCAGCATCGATGCAGGATCGAGCCAGGACAGCTCCACGCCGCTCACCGCCATGGGGAGCCGCCAGAGCATGGTTAGCGCCTCGGCCACCCGTGGGTCATCGAGGGCGTAGCCGGCGAGCGAACCTTTGGTCGCACCCAGCAGGGCCAGCCCCGCAGTCTCCCCTCGGGCGTGGTCGTCGGCATCGATCCAGACTGCGTCGATCAGGTCGCCACCGCTGACGACCGCCGCGGCGCGCAGCTTGGCGCCGGTGAGGATCAGGATCGAGGGCGGCAGCTCCGAAAGGCGATCGGCGAGGTGCACCTCTTCTGGCGATGCCTCGACCCACAGCGGACGCCCGCCGGGCAGCAGCGGGAAGTCGGCGAGCCCGAACGGGAGATCGGGTGAGTCGTCGACGGCGCTCCACCACTCCGGGCTTTCGTCGGTGACGGGGTCGTCGGCGTAGGAGCCTGCGAGGCGGACAAACGGCCCGGCGAGTTCATCGATGGTGATCGAGAGGGTCTCGTGCGGTGACATCGCGCGCCGCCAGTCGGAGACCATGAAGACCCGCGGTAGCGCGGCAAGCAGCGCGTCGATCGCTGCTTCCCCTTCGATCTGTGCTTGATCCGTTTCGAACACAGCGTGGCTCGGCCGTCCGAACACCAGGTAGAGCGTCGCTTTGGCGCCGTCCCAGGAAATGTCGAACGCGCCACTCAGATAATCATCTTTTGCGCTGGCAAGCTGTCGCAGTAACTTGACATGGGGCGCCGCGGTGGCCATGTGCGGATATTCTACGGGCGTGCCTGCAGAAGTAATCACGATTGCGTCGCTAAAAGGTGGTGTCGGAAAGACAACCAGCAGCTATGCGCTGTGCGCGGCAGCCGCCGCAGGTGGTCTCAAAGTCATCGCGATCGACCTCGATCCGACCGGCGGATTGAGCAATGCACTGGAGCGGGCCAAACGCAGCGTTACCGTCATTGACGTCTTGCACGGGCGCGTCACCCTCCGAGAGGCGCTGATCGATCATCCGCTCGGCATTCGTACCGTGGTGTCACATCGAAGCCTCAACGAAGAGTCGCCCTCGAAGGAGCAGCTCGACGAGATGCTCGCCGACGTTCGTGACGACTGCGACATCATCCTGCTCGACACGCATCCGCACGAACCGTCCCTGGTGGGACCGATGGGTGCCGCAGACCGGATCGTGATCCCGACGGCGCTGGACATCCTCTCGCTGCGAGCGGCCGCGCTGACCGTCGGGCTCGCCCAGCAACTCGAGGTTCTCGACCGGATACGCGGCATCGTTGTCACAAACGCGAAACGGCCGCTGTCGAGGATCACCGACTCACTGCTCAACGGACTCACGCTCAGCGGGCTCGCGTTCGAGACGGTGCTCTGGTACTCCCCAGGCTGGGTTGTGGCCACCTCGGGCCGTGGTGAGCTCCCGGATCCGGAGCTGCTCACCGAGAGCAAGATGCTGTTGCGCGAGGTCGCGACCCGTCCGTCGCCGACCGAAGCGCTGCGTCAGTTCGTGGGAATGGCCCAGGGCAGACGGCCGAAACCGGCGGGCGCGGTCACTCCCTGATCCGCTGCCACCAGCTCTTGCGGCGGCTCTTGGGGCTCGTCGCCTTCGGCGGGACCACGTCGACCTGAGGCGGAGTGGCCCGAACCCCAGGCGGGGCAGCCGCGGCAGGCCTCGCCGGCGGCCGCACGGGTGTCGCGGATGGCGCGGGCGTGATAGCTGACGCCGCCGCCACAGGAGGCCAGGGCTGGAGGCGCGACCGTTCGTCGGCAAGTGCTCGTTCGGCGGTCAGGCGCGCGGCCTCGGCGGCGGCCCTTGCTGACTCAGCGGCCATCCGAGCCTCCTCGGCCAGGTCGATGCGGCGGAGCAGCGTGGTTCGCTCACCCTCGAGCGTCGTGACCCGCTGTGTCAGGGTGGAGATCTCCTCGAGGAAGGTCGAGTCGGCGGCGACCATCGGCACGTGCAGATCGTCTTCCTCGGGATCCTGCACCCCCGATTTCAAGCTGGCCGCCTGCCGGTCGACGAGAGCGTCAAGGAACGCCCACTGCTGGCGAAGCTCTTCCTCGGAGTGGCGCGGGACAGCGCTCACCGAACCAGGGCGACCAGGCTCACTCCGTCGAGGGCGGCGAGCGCTGCGGTCAGCGCCTCCGGCGCCATCTGGGGGAGCACCTCAGCGTGGGGCAGCTCGAACGCGATGTCCGCCGCAAACCGGCGCGGCCGGGAGAGCGGATCGGGGCGCAGCACGAAGGCGGGCGCGTTGGTCTGGGCCGCCGCCCTGTCCGGAGCAAGCGACGGTTGGTCGGCGAGGACACGGGTTTCTTCCGGCGTGAAGCCGGCCGCCAGGAGCCGCTCGCTCAGGGCGGTGCGATCGCCGGTGTGCTGGCGACGTTCGACGGTGGTCCACGCGGCGACGAGCAGCGCCTCGCGTTCCGAGAGCTCACGGACGATCGCGGGGATGTGGGTCTGACCCAGGTCGCGAGCGGCGCGCAGGCGGCGCGATCCGCACACCACCTCGAAGCGGTCGGCCCCGCGCCGGCGCAGGAGGAGGGGTTCGATGATGCCACGTGCGGCGATGCTCGCCCGAAGCGCGGCCAGGGTTGCGGCATCGATGTCGCTTCCCGGCCACCATGGGCGGTCGTGCACCGCGGCGATCGCGATCCGCTCGATGCGCGACTCGGAGGTCGGCGCGAGCCAGCGGGCCATCGGGCCGGAGAGCGGAGGCCCGTTGACGGTCTGTGCCGGGCGCTCGCCGATCTCAGACATCGGATACGACCACATTGCCGGCAATCTCTCCGGCGAGCTCGCGGTAGGCGGCGGCAGCTTTCGAGGACGAGGCGTAGGCGGTGATCGGAATCCCCGCGAGCGACGTCTCCTGCAGCTTGACCGTCGGGGTGATCACGGTTGCGAAGACCCGGATGTTGGCAAGCTCGCACAGGCCGTCGAGGAGCTGGCGGCTGAAGCGGGTGCGCAGGTTGACGAACGTCGGCACGATCCCGAGTATCGCGAGATCCGGGTTGAGGCGCCCACGGACCAGGTGGACGGTGCGCAGCACCTCCTTGAGGCCACGAATGGCGAACCCCGACATCTGCACGGGGATAAGCACCTCGCCGGCCGCGGCGAGTGCGCTGATGGTCTGGAAACCGAAGCTCGGCGGCGTGTCGAAGAGCACGTAGTCGAAGGTGGCGCGCGCCCCGTCCCGGCGCAGCGCGTCGCGAAGGGCAAGCTCCTTGTCGATCGAGGAGGCGAGCTCGCCCTCGACAGCCGAGAGATCCGGCGACGCCGGCAGCACCCAGAGATTCGGCCAACTCGTCTCGGTGATCGCCGCCCCGGCCTCGACGTGTCCACCGATCACAGCGGAAACTCCCGGGCGCTCGTCGTAGGGATCGAGCCCGACCCCGCTGGTCAGGTTCGACTGCGGATCGCAATCAACGAGGAGCACGCGCTTACCTTGCTCGGCGAGCGCGGCGCCGAGGTTGATGACGGTCGTGGTCTTGCCCACGCCGCCCTTGCCGGAAACGCATGCAATGGATACGGTCACCTGAAACCTGCACGATAGTTTGCACTGCCACTCGATGGCCAACGCGTATCGGGGAGCGCGAAGGGTCGGAAGACACGATGGCGGTCTGTGACCTGAGCGTCACGCGGGGTCCGAGCCCACCGCACAGAACGCGTCAATACTTGCAAACGATGATGAATGCACAGAGTGCAGGGCATCACGGAGAGGTGGAACGTTTCCAGTTGCGGCGGGGGGAGATGTATCGAATCTCGTACACCGTGAGAACCCCGCAGCAGCGGCGAGTCACTCGGAGTCTCGCGGTGTACACCGGCTCCTCGAAACGGCGGCTGTGGGACGGCCGCGAAGCAGTGTGCTACGAGTTCCAGCGACCCCATGGGCGACCACTCTCGCTGCTCCGTGGCCAGATCGTCGAGGCGCGCCCGGCGTCGTTGAACGATCGCGGTCAGCTCGTGCTCGTCGAGGAATCAGGTCAGCGGCGCCCGCTGCCGCGCAGCCTGGCCACACGAAGCGCATGGTCGCCACCGCCCTGGTCAGCTGGCTAGGCCGGTCTCGTCGCTCCCGGTCACACTCCGCGACAGCCTCTCGTTGAGGCCGCGGCGTTCGAACCGGTAGCCGATGCCTGGAACGGCATGGATGTAGGTCGGTCTCGGACCGGTGGGCTCGATCTTGCGGCGGAGCCGGTACACGTGCGCGTCGACGCTGCGCAGGTCGAGGTCCGCGCCCTGGCCCCACACCTTCTGGATCATCTCGGAGCGCGAGATCACCCGTCCCGGAGACGCCGAGAGCAGGGCGAGCAGATCGAACTCGGTGGGGGTGAGGTTGACCGACTCGCCGTCGCGAAGCACCTCGTGCCTGCCGATGTCGACGATCAGGCCGGGGAACTTGAGCCGTCCCGGGCGCACCTGCGACTGCGTGGTCCGCTGGCGTCGCAGCTTGGCGTTGACGCGCGCGGCGAGCTCGCGGACCTCGAACGGCTTGGCGATGTAGTCGTCAGCGCCGATCTCCAGGGCCACCACGACGTCGACGGTGTCCGTGCTGGCCGACAGGATGATGATCGGGACCTCGACACCCGCACCACGCAGCCGGCGGCAGACGTCCAGCCCCGGCATGCCGGGCAGGCTCAGGTCGAGCAGGATGAGGTCGACGTCGCTCTGCTCGGCCAGGCGCAGTCCTTCGGCGCCGTCCTCGGCGAACTGCAGGCCGAAGCCGTGCTGCTGCGCGACGGTGGCAAGGATGTCCCGCATCGCGGGGTCATCGTCGATCACGAGCACGGTCGCCTCTGCCGGCGCCCGGACGACGCCGTGACCCAGTGGCGCGAGGATAGATTCCGTAAAGGTTGTCATCCGTTCCTCAGGTTGTGGCGACCGCACCAAACGTGCCCATTGGCGCAACGTAGCACCGCCGCCGGCATGGGTTTGCGGTGGTTACGGACGCGTTGCCCGTCTTCACGGGTCTGCAACCGCGGGCCGGCATGATGCCGCATCAGACGTGCACCGGGAGCGCGACCACGAAGGTGTTGCCGCGTGCGCGCGAGTTGTCGATCCAGATCCTTCCACCCATGCGCTCAACCAGCTGGCGTGCGAGATAGAGGCCCACGCCGAATCCGCCGCGCTGACGGAGCAGTGGAGACTCCACCTGATAGAAGGATGCGAAGACGCGGTCCACGTCGCTGTCGGGAATGCGGCGGCCGTTGTCCCTGACCTCGACGTGCACCTTGTTCACCGCGCGGTACGTGGTCACGCGCACCGGCTCGGAGTCCGGAGAGAACTTCAGCGCGTTGTCGATGAGGCACGCGATGACCAGCGCGAGACGCTCGTGGTCGGCGAGCACACGCTGCGCGTCCGGCGCGACGGTGATCGCGAAGCGATCGTGGTCGGCGGATTCGACAAAGCGCGCGATCACCTCGCGGAAGACGTTCTCGAGGTCCACAGCGGCAGTTTTGAGGCGGATCTCTCCCGACTCGAGCTGGGCGATGCAGAGCAGGTTGTCGGTGAGACGGGCAAGGTGCTCGGCTTCGAGCCGCAGTTCGTGCAGCCCCTCGTCGCGCGCATCCTGGGGCAGGCGATCGCCCGCATCGTGCATGAGCGTGAGCCACGCCTTGATCTTGGTCAACGGTGTCCGCAACTCGTGCGATGCCAGCATCATGAACTCACTCTTGATGCGATCGACCTCGCGCAGTTCGGCGAACGCCGCGTGTTCGAGCTCGATGGACCTGCGCACCTGGGCGTCGCGCTCGCCGACCAGCTCGCGAGCGAGGAGGTTGCTGCTCAACGCGACGACGAAGAGGAGGAAGAGCCGCGACACCAGCCCGTCGATCAGCGTGGTGTCGAGGGTGTGATTGGCCACGTTGAACCCGACCACGAAATAGGCGACGCCGGCGACGAACGCGCACGCCATGCTGCCGACAAGCCCGAAGCGCAAGCTGCTCGCGATCACGACGATGAAGAAGGTGACCGCGAGGTCGGAGTTGTAGCCTCCGGTCAGATAGACGAGCCCGCTGGCGACCGCCAGGTCGAGCACGATGGTCGCCACCTGGAGGCGGCGGCCCGGGATGCGATTGGCCAGCAGCATCACTGTCGCTGCGAGGTTGAACACCCCCCATGCACCGAGGACGAGGTTGACCGCGGCGGTCGACTGTCCGGTGGCGAGACCGGGGAAGTTGTTGGCCACCGCCGCGAAGATCAGCACCATCCACCGGCTCAGCTCGATGGTTCGCTCGATTCCGGCTCTGCGGTCGCGTGCGGGCATCGCGGTCGACTCGCTGCGCGGCCTGCGGGTTGGCAAGCGACCCGCCGGCCGCTCCGCCGAGTTGGTCATCGGGCGTGCGGGAGCGGTCTGCGTGAGCTCTCGACTCACAGCTTCAGCCATGCTGTTCAAGCACGGGCGTACGGTCGCGGATCGCCTCGCTCACTCAGGTGAGCCTAGCGGCGCTTCACGTTCGCCAGACGAAGGTCTCGTAACGATGCCGCACCACCCACTGTTACAGGCGAACGGATGCATGCCTCTGTCCTGGAAACTGCAGTACAACCGTGTCGCTCCCAACCATCGCTGCTCTGCATCCGGATCGCCCGGATGAACTCGCTGCCGGCGCGGCCGCGCTCCGCGACGGCCGCCTGGCCGATGCGGTGGCTGCGTACGACCGTGCGCTTGAGCGTCTCTCAGCCGACGGGCAGCCCGAGCAGCGAGGCGCGGCGCTGCTGGCGCGCGGGCTCGCCTATCAGCTGCTCGGCGACACATCCCGCGCCACGGCGGACGTTCTCTCCGCGCTGAATGTCTGGGCGCTGGTCCGGCCGGACTGGGCGTCGAGCGCGATGTCGGATCTCGCCGAGGCACTGTCCGCCGCAGGCAACAGTGCGGCGGACTCCTACTGGCAGGCGGCACTGCGCCTCGCCGAGCGCAGCGGTGACGTCGCACTCCAGGCAGCGGTTGCCGGCGAGTGGGGGCGCCATGCGGCGCGCGCCGGCGATGCGGTCACCGCCGTGGCGCTGCTCGAGAAAGCGGCCGAGCTCGGCAGGCGAGCCGGCGACGACGCCATCGTCGCCAAGGCGCTCGTCAACCTCGCGCGTGTCGAGCTCGATGCCGGGCGCGGCGGCCACGCGATGCGCAACATCGGCGAAGCACTCGCCCGCGACCAGCGCGGCGAACTTCGGGCGGCCACCGCGGGCCTGCTGATCGACGTCGCGGCGGGCGCATTCCACGCCGGGGACACGGCACACGCCGAGCTCTGCCTCGAGCAGGCTCTCTCGCTGAGCGGCAACGACCGGCAGATTCTCGAGCGGACCCTCGCCGCGCTCGGCGGCCTTGCCAGGACGCGCAATGACTACGCGGCTGCGGCTCGATATGGTGAGGAACTGCTCGACAGCGCGCGCCGGGGAGGTGACCTGACGGTTGCAGCTGAGGCGCTCCACGACCTCGGCAGGGTCGCCATGGCGGCGGGCTTGCAGGACGATGCGGCGCAGCGCTTGACCGAGAGCGTCGTCATCGCGCGCAGCCTGGGGCTCGACTCACTGGCTGCATCCGGGTCGCGGGCGCTCGCCGAAGTTGCGATCCAGCGTGGCGCGCTCCTGCGCGCGCTTGGTTACGCCGAACAGGCGGTCATCCTCTCCATCGGACAGGACGACCTTGAAGCTTGTGCCGCAACCCTCCTCCTGGTGAGTGCCGAGGCGGGGAGAGCGGGCCTCGAGGATGTTGCCAGGCCTGCGAACGATGGTGCAGCCGAGATCTATCGACTGCTCGAACGAGATGACCTCGCTCGGCTGCTGTCAGGTGGATCCCCGCTGCCGGCGGAGGCCGCCGAGGTCAGGACGGACCGGCTCCACGCCGGGCTCGAGGCCGCGCGCTCCGTGGTCAACCCGAGTGGCCCGGCCGACCGGCTCTGACTGATCGTCAGCAGTCCGGGGCCCCGGGCGGAGGGATGACCAGCCCGCTCCCCGGAGGCGCGATGCCGCCCGGCGAAGACGACATCACCAGGCTCCTGCTCGTCGGGTCGTAGCAGTTGACAGTCCAACCGAGCACGTGCAACGCCGCCGCCTCGCGCGCGTCCGCCGGAATGATCGCGTGGTGGATGTTCTCGGTGGTGAGCACGTGCACCCAGTTGGGATCGAGCAGGTCGATGGCGTCGTACAGCTGCAGTGCATTGCTGCCGAAGACCGCCGGCTCGTCGTAGAGGAAGACGATGCGTCCCGAGGGGAAGCGGTAGGCGAGGTATCCGCCCCAGGTGTCGATCGTGTACAGGCGCTGCCCGGGGAAGTTGTGGCCCGCATAGGTTGCAGGCGCTTCGGGGTAGGTGCTCGCCTGGTAGGTCGCCGCTGCCGATGCGCTGAGGCGGGGCACGAGCGCCACCGCCATCGCGGCGGTCATGGCGAGCAGCGCGATGCCGGTAGCGACCGGATGCAGGTGACGTGTCGCCGCCTGCTCAGGTCCGTGCAGACGCGGCGCCACGTGCAGGGTCCAGGCTCGCGATCCGTGCACCGCCAGCTGCGGCGTCACGAACACCGCGAACAGCCCGAGGTTCTCCTGCGCGAACAGGGTCGCGATCAGCAACCCGAATCCGGTGATCGCGCTGAATCGATCGGGTCCCCCCGACACCGTCCAAAGCACGATGACCAGCAGCACCTCGCCTTCGAACAGCCGGGCCCACCACTCGTGGAAATTCGGTGAACCGAAGCCGGCAAGGCTCTGGGCAACGCCGGGATCGAAGACACCCGATAGCACGGACGCATAGATCCCAGGCCCGACTGGGTTCGCAAGTGCGGCGATGGCGCTGATACCGAGTGCCAGGGCGAGCTGACGCCGGCTCCCGGCGTGGGACGGGGCACCGGGGATCAGCAGCACCGCCGCGAGCAGGATCAGGAGGCCCGCGGCGAACCCGGCATCCATGTTGGCCCAGAGCAGGAAGAGCGCCGGCAACCCCCAGACGGCGGACGTCCTTCCGTCGCGCCATCGACTGATCACGAAGAGCACGACGGCGACGCCGAGCACCGAGATCACTGCGCTGGTTACCCCGACGACACTGTGGAGCACCACCCCCGTGATCACCATCGAGACCGCCAGCCAAGGGCCGGTGACGCGAACTGACCTCGGTATCGCGAGTGCGGCGAGGACCACGGCGGCGACCGCGGCGAGCCCCATGACCAGCGACACGAGCCCCGCGCCCCCGGCACCGACGAGCCCGGCGAGGGTCACCTCGTAGAGCCATTGCTGGCCCACCCACGCGTGGGCGGCGGGCAGGAAGCTGAACGGCTCGTGTGCGGGGATGCCACTGGTGGTGATCAGCCGTCCCAGTGCGAGGTGCCACCACACGTTGGCGTCACTGAACGGCTGGACGGTGAGCACGAGCACCACGATCGCGGCCGCGGCGATCCACGCGAACCGGGTCGCGGTCGCCCGGCGTTCCTGATCAGCACCGGCGATCAGGAGGAGGTCGGGGCGTTTCACCGGTTCTGCGCTCCGGCATTCGGCGTCGCTTTCGCCTGTTTCGCGCACACGCTGCCGGGCGCCCAGTCGGGCACGGGTGGCAGGTGCAATGTCGAGAGCCTGTCGGTCGACACGAACGCGACGCTCAGACCATCCTGGTACACCTTGGTCCAGTCCGCAGCGTGGTCCATCACGTCGGCGAGCGGCGTCTTGATGTCGTACAGCACGATGTCGGTGCCGGACGCACGGATGATTGAGTCCCAACTCGGCGTGACCGTCTCGACGTTGGCATAGGAGTAGAGGAGCGGGTCGCCCATGAGCGCCGCGTCCCCGAAGATGAAGACCTTGTCGCCATGGGGCGAGAGCGTGTACGAGAGATAGCCTCCCTCACCGTACTGGTTGAAGATCTTCAGTGGCTCGGGGGCGCCGGCGAGCCACTGTGCCGCGCAGACTGGAAACTCCTGCGCGTACGTGAGTGAATAGGGCTGCAGCTGCATCTTCGGCACCAACCAGGCGACGTACACACCGCCGAGGCCGGCCATCAGCAGCGCGCACGCAGTGAGCCGGAAGAGGAGCGGCGGCTGTACCCGGGCGCGCGTCCGCGCGGTCGCGGGCGCGCGGCGCAGACGTCGCAGTGCGGCGCGGATGCGTGGTGTCGCGAGCGCCAGCTGGTCGATGTACACGGGGGTTGACGCGGCCACAAAGAGCGCGATGTGGCGCGCGGACTGCAGTGACAGCGCGGTCGTGACCAGCACCAGGGCGACATCCCGGGCACGAATGTGACGGTTGAAGACGACCAGCATCGCCATGCTGAGCAGCATGGCGCCGTAGACGAGCACCTCCCAGTCGTGGAAGCTCGGAGAGAACCATTCCTCGATGAGGGATTGCTGCGCACCGGATGTCTGCGTGCCCAGCGCATAGAGCAGGATCGTCGGCCCGTTGGGATTGATCATGCTCACCGCGACTGACGCGATCAGCACCAACAGCAAGGGGCGCAGCCGCTCTCGCGGCGCGGAATCCGGCATGTGCAGCCATGCTCCGATGAGCTCCGCGACCAGGATGATCGCGATGAATCCAAGACCGATCACGAATCCGGAGTGAAAGTTGCTCCACACCAGGAACATCGGGACCAGCGCCCAGATGGCCTTGCCGCCCTTGACAAGGTGCCGTTCGACGAGCAGGAGCGTCAACGCCGCGAATGCGAACGTGATCATCTGGACCCGTGGCCCCCAGATGGGGAACCCCGCGATCACCGCGATCAGCATGCCCATGCCGAGGACACCGCGAGTTGGATTGCGGAGGCGTGCCTTCTGCATGATCGCGAGCAGTCCGAGCCACGTGACCGTGCACAGCACGAGCACGATGAGCCCGAGGCCGCCTACGGCGAACTCGACTGCGAAGAGCACCTCGTTCAGCCATTCGTGCATCGTCCAGTGGTGATTCGCGACCGTGTACGTGAACGGGTCGTTGCCGAGCAGGCCGGCGTGCTGGATGATCAGCTGGCCGGCCCGAAGGTGCCACCAGAAGTCAGGGTCCTGGATGGTCCGCGTGACCGGCAGCGCCATGATGACCAGGACCGCCGCGATGAAGAGTCCGCTCGGTGCGGTCCATGAATCCAGGCGCTCGCGGAATCCGCTCCGCGGCTCGTGCACCGCCTCAGCCGCCACGCTGCTCATAACGCCGCCCGCTACCTGTCCGTCAGCTCTGTGATGCTCCCGAGATCACGCGGGCTGCGGAAGCAGTGCCCGGTTGTTCGAGCCCGACCGACGACCAGAGCATCTTGAGCAGATGCGCAAACTCGAACGGCTTGCCCATGTATGTGATCCCGCCGAGATCCATGACAGCTTGAATGTCTTCGTCGAAACAGCGCGCGGTGAGCAGGATGATCGGGCATGTCGCGGTCTTCGCCTGAGCACGCAGCTCACGACATACCGAGAGCCCGCTCAAGCGCGGCATCATCACGTCGCAGACAACCGCATCCGGGAGCCAGCCCTTGATCACGATCTCGAGCGCCTCCATGCCGTCCTCGGCACAGCGGACGTCGAACCCGTCGCTGGCGAGCCGCAACTCGAGGAGACGGCGCAGAGAGTCGTCGTCTTCCGCGATCAGAATCCGAGGTGGGTCGCCGTGCGTCATAAGGCTGTACATTCCCTGGATTGGTGGTTCGACTGCGATTGGTTATACGCTGGGCGCAACTGGCGGCTCGTCGTGCAACAGGGCTGTCACAGCCATTTGTGAACTACAGGCAGGGTGCGACTCTGCGGTGACATGATGCCGATGGTGAGCGACGTCGAAGTGACCCCCACCATGAATCCATCGGCGCTGTCCGGCGTCCGCTTCCTGGTCACCAAGCGGATCGAAGACCTCGAAGCGACCGCTGCGGCGCTTGACGATGAGCTCTCTGCGGTGGCGCTGCGCCTGCAGGAGTTGCGGGCCGGGCAGCACGAGGCCGAGGGGCGCTGGGGGGCGCTGCTGAGCGTGCTCCCCGCCGGCGATGTCGACGAGATCGACAGCGCTTTCCGGACGCTCGCCAAGATCCGCGCAGACCTCGCGGCCACCGAGGAGCGCCAGGTCGAGCTTGGCACCCGCCTCACCGGAATTCGCGCCGAGCAGGAGGTGCTCCGGGCCGTCTATCGCAGCCTCGACGATCTCCTCGCCGCCAGCGCCGGGCCGACGAACGGTACGGCCCGGCTGCGCGACGCGTCCCGGCAGACCTTTCAGATCATCGAGGAAGAGCGGATGCGAATTGCCCGAGACATGCATGACGGGCCGGCGCAGTCGATGGCCAACCTGGTCCTCCAGGCCGAGATCATCGAGCGGCTCATCGCCCGCGACCCCAAGATGGTGGTCAGCGAGCTCGCGGACTTCAAGAATGGTGTCCGCAGCGTCCTGGACGACACGCGCCGGCTGATCTTCGACCTCCGGCCGATGACCCTGGATGATCTCGGCCTGGTGCCGACGCTCCGAAAGTTCGTCGCCGAGTTCGGGGAGCGCAACTCGGTCAACGCGCACCTGCGCGTGGTCGGCGAGGAGATCCGGATGGGCGGCGGCCTCGAGCAGACGCTCTTCAGGATCGTCCAGGAGGCGCTCAACAATGCGCGCAAGCACGCCAAGGCGTCTAACGTCGAGGTGGTGATCACCTTTCTGCCCAAGCAGGTCAGCGCGGTGATCCGCGACGACGGTGTGGGCATGGACGTCGAGGCGACCGAGGCGAGCGTGGACCGGACCCGCCACTTCGGGCTGCTCACCATGCGTGAGCGGGCCGATGGGGACAAGGGGACACTCGAGATCAGGTCCCAGCTCGGCAAGGGGACGGAGGTCCGGGCGACATTCGATCTCTGAGAGCACCGGTCCGAGACGCGCGAAGCCCGAATCGGTACGTCCCCCCGACAATGGAACGGATGCGGCATCGCGTACTGGCATGCGACTTCGACGGGACACTCGCCACTGAGGGGGTGTGCACCGACGAGACAGTCGAGGCTCTGGAGCGCGTCGCCGCAGCCGGTATCCGGCTCGTCCTGGTGACCGGACGGACCTGGGAGGAACTGGTCGACGTCTTCGATCCCGGCAGCCTGTTCGAGGAGATCGTGGTCGAGAACGGTGCGGCGGTGATCGACGTTGCGAGCGGGGAGGAGCGGCTGCTCGCGCCGCGCCTGCCGAGCGGCCTGGTCGCCGAGCTCCAGCGAACCGGTGTCGTTCCTCTTGTGGTCGGGCGCGTGCTCTGCTCGACGGCCTGGAGCCACGCGCCCAAGCTCTCAGCTGCAATCGCCAAGCTCGGCGTCGATCGCCAGGTCGTCCGGAATCGTGAATCCGCGATGGTGCTGCCTCCGGGCATCAGCAAGCGCACCGGGATCGAGGCGGCACTCCGGGCGATGGGTGAGCTGCCATCGGCCACCGTCGCGGTCGGCGATGGCGAGAACGACATTGCCCTCTTCGCGGTCGCGGGCGTGTCGGTGGCGGTCGCCAATGCCGTCGACGCCCTCAAGGCGCGGGCGGACGTCGTGCTCAGCGAGCCCAATGGCAAGGGGTTTCAGTCGCTGGCGGCGGCCCTGGTCGCCGGTGATCTCGGGGCCCTGACCGCTCTCAGCCCGCTCGCGGGCTAGGCCTCAGCCGGGGAGGATCGGCGCCCGGATCACCGCAGCATCGCCTCGCAGCCACGCAGCGATGGCGGCGTCGTTCTGGCGGCGTCCGACCGCCGCTCGGCGCTCGGGGTGAAACTCCAGGGGTGGCACCTCAATGGTCGTGCCCTCCGATGGCATCACAGCCAGGAGCGCCGCGACCATCTGGGGGTCGAACTGCCCACCGCTCTCGCGGCGCAACTCATCGAGGATCCAGTCGTACGAGCGGGCGGGCTGGTACGGGCGGCCGGTGCGCATCACATCGAAGGCATCGACAACCGAGACGATGCGTGCGCCGAGCGGGATCTCGTCACCGCGAAGTCCGTCAGGGTAGCCACCGCCGTTGAAATGCTCGTGGTGATGTTTGACGATGAGCCGGACGTCTTCCCAGGTGTCGATGTCGGCGAGGATCGCCGCTCCAACCTCGGGGTGCGTCCGGATCACGGCGCGCTCCGCGGGGGTGAGCGCCTCGGGCTTGCGCAGCAGGGCCTCCGGAATCGCAACCTTGCCGATGTCGTGGAGGCAGGCGCCGAATCGGATGATGCTGCGCATTCCGTCGCCGATGCCGAGGTGGCGCGCGATTGCGTCGGACATCCCGACCAGACGCGTCGAGTGCTCCTGGGTTTCGTAGTCCTTGGACTCGAGCGCGTTGGCGAGCACCATCGTGAAACGCTCGAGCATCGGCGCGAGAAAGCGCAGGCGGAGCGCCTCGTCGGCGAGCTCGCGGCGCTCGAGTGCGCGATCCAGCACGGTGAGCAGATGCATCGACTTGAAGGGCTTGGGAATGAACGCGACCGCTCCGGCCTGCATCGCCTTCATCGCCAGGTCGAGGTCACGGAACGCGGTCACCACGATGCACGAGATCATCGGGTCGACACGCTGCGCATGGGTGATCAGGTCGACGCCATTGGCATGCGGCATCGCGTAGTCGGTGATCACCGCGTCGAAGCAGCCGGGGGCATCGACGGCGCTGATGGCCTCCGCGCCGTTGTAGGCGCTGGTCACATCATGCCCGGCGAACTCGAGGGTCTCTTCGATGAAGCGGCGAGTCAGCCCGTCATCTTCAGCGACGAGAACCCGAGCCAACTGCGTGATTACCTCCGTGTCGGGCCATTTCGAGGCCGTGACCGATCGCGACCAAGCGTTCATGGTCTCTGATCGCGTCAATTCGGAGGAGCTCGTCACACGTCTGTGCGAGAACGCTACAACTGCGGCCGCGCCTCTGATGCCGTGCCGAATGGCAGCCGGAGCGTATGCCGCCAGTGGGCGCGCACGGCGCGCTGCACCTGGAGATCGGTCCACCAGATCGGCACCTCGGCGCTCTGGTCGTGGTCGACGCGAAGGTGCTTGCAGAGCAGGCGCCGTTTGACCGGCATCCCGAAGTCCTTCCGGCCGGTCATGACGACCTTGTAGACGAGGTAGACCACCACCCAGCAGACCAGCGCGCCAGTCGCGGCGAGGTAGACGTCTCCCGGGATCGATCCAGATTTCGAGGCGTGCGCAGCAGCTGCGAGGAGAAGGAGCATTGGACAAAGCCTAGCCCCCGACTGCGACGCAACAGTTCACGATCCGGTAACAGCCGTGAAGCCGTCACCGGATCGTGGGTGCTGTCTACGTTCCAGCCCCCGCTTATGCGACGGGGTCTGGCTGCGGTTCCGGTTCGAGTGCCAGCGCCACTTCAGCGTCCGCACCCATGTCGAGCCCGACGTAGTCGGGGTCACCACCACCGGCTGCTGCTGCCTCCTCCTCGTAGAGGCGAAGCGCCTCGTCGCGAAGCTTCTGGTAGTAGTCCAGGCCTGTCCCGGCAGGGATCAGCTTGCCGATGATGACGTTCTCCTTGAGGCCGCGCAGCCGGTCGATCTTGCCCGAGATGGCCGCTTCAGTGAGCACGCGGGTGGTCTCCTGGAACGACGCGGCGGACAGCCACGACGCGGTGTTGAGCGCTGCCTTGATGAGGCCGAGCAGTACCGTCTGTGCGATCGCGGGCTCGCCGCCCTCGCTCAGGGCCTTGGCGTTGGCCTCTTCCCACTCGAGCTGCGAGACGATCTCGCCGGGGAGCAGGTCGCTGTCGCCGGCATTGTCGATGCGGACCTTGCGCATCATCTGCCGGACGATGACCTCGATGTGCTTGTCGTTGATGTCGACGCCCTGGGTCCGGTACACGCGCTGCACCTCGCGGACGAGGTAGTTCTGCACGTCGTCGCGCCCGCGGACGAGGAGCAATTCCTGCGGGCTGATCGAACCCTCGCTGATCTTGTCGCCGGCACTCACATGGTCGCCGTCGCGGACCTTGATCTGTGCCGACACGGGGATCGGGTACTCGCGCGAGTCGTCGTCGGTGCTGCGCACCAGGATGTGCTTGGCGTCGACCTTCACCGAGCCCGCGTAGCGGGCGCGGATCGAGACTTCGTTGCCATGCTCATCGACGCCGCGGATGAGCTCGGTGCCCTCGGCGACGTGACTCCCGTCCTCGACCGCTACCGCGTGCTTGGACGGGATCGGATAGGTCGTGTCGAAGATGTCGCGCGAGGTCACCTTGACCTTCTGCGACCGGTTCTCACCGCGGATGACCTCGACAACGCCGTCGATCTCGCTGATCAACGCCTTGCCCTTGGGCACCCGAGCCTCGAACAGCTCCTCGACGCGCGGCAAACCCTGCGTGATGTCGGAGCCACCGGTTGCCACACCACCGGTATGGAAGGTCCGCATGGTGAGCTGCGTTCCCGGTTCACCGATCGACTGCGCCGCGATCACACCCACCGCCTCGCCGATCTCGACCAGCCGGCCGGTCGCGAGGTTGCGCCCGTAGCACATCCTGCAGACGCCCTCACGGGCCTTGCAGGTCATGATGCTGCGCACCTTGACCCTGCCGACCGAGTCCTTGTCAGCGAGGATCCGGCGCGCGGTCTCGTCGTCGATGTCCTCACCGGCGCGCTTCACCGTCTCGTCGCCGATGACGATGTCCTGAGCCGCGATCCGTCCCTGGTAGCGATCGATGACTCGATCCTTGAGCTCGTCGTCGGTGAGCTCGATCCAGATTCCGGCGGTGGTCTCGCAATCCTCGATGCGCACGATCACGTCCTGTGCCACGTCGACCAGGCGGCGGGTGAGGTACCCGGAGTCGGCCGTTCGCAGCGCGGTGTCCGCGAGCCCCTTGCGGGCTCCGTGCGTCGAGATGAAGTACTCGAGGACGGTGAGGCCCTCGGAGAAGTTGGCCTTGATCGGCAGGTCGATGATCCGTCCCGTCGGGTCTGCCATGAGTCCGCGCATACCGGCGAGCTGCCGGATCTGCTGCTTGCTGCCTCGCGCTCCCGACTGGGACATCATCAGCACCGAGTGGAAACGGTCGAACGAGCTCATGGTGACCTCGGTCACCTTGTCGGTTGCGTTCGTCCAGATGTCGACGGTCTTGAGGTAGCGCTCGTCGTCGGTGATGAGTCCGCGGCGGAACTGCAGGTCGACCTGCTCGACCTCGTCCTCCGCCTTGGCGATGATCCCCGCCTTTGCCGGCGGAGTCTTGATGTCCATGGCCGCGACGGTCACACCGGCGACGGTCGCGTAGTGGAATCCGAGTCGCTTGATGCTGTTGACCAGCTGTGCGGTGGTCTCCGCGCCGTGCAGGTCGTAGCACTCCTTGACGAGGTGCGACAGCTTGCCGAGGTCGAGGAATTCGTTGCGGAACGCCATCGACGGAAGGTCGTTGTCGGCTCCCGCGTCACCGAGCGGCAGGACCTCGTTGAAGATGACCCGGCCGATGGTGGTGGTGATGATCTCGGTACCGCTCGGATCCTCCTCCGACGCGCGATGAGAGTGCACGTTGCGCTTGGGCATGCGCACCCGGACCCGCTCGTGGAGGTTGACGACGTGGTGCTCGAACGCGAGCTGGGCCTCACCGGTGGAGGAGAAGGTGTGGAGGTCGGTCTCGGGCCGGTCGTCGTCGGCTCCNNAGGTTCTTGGCCTCGGCCACGGCACCGCTGAAGAGCGGCACGTGCACGGCCATCTGGTCCCCGTCGAAGTCGGCGTTGAACGCCTTGCACACGAGCGGGTGGATCTGGATTGCCTGACCTTCGACGAGCACAGGCATGAACGCCTGGATGCCGAGGCGATGGAGGGTCGGAGCACGGTTCAGGAGCACCGGGTGCTCCTTGATCACGCCGTCGAGGACGTCCCAGACCTCGGGCCGCACGCGCTCGACCATGCGCTTGGCGCTCTTGATGTTCTGGGTGCTGTTCTGGGAGACGAGCTCGCGCATCACGAACGGCTTGAAGAGCTCGAGCGCCATCTTCTTGGGCAGCCCGCACTCGTGCAGGCGCAACTCGGGGCCGACCACGATGACCGAGCGTCCGCTGTAGTCCACGCGCTTGCCGAGCAGGTTCTGCCGGAAACG
>PNBE01000125.1:0-3647 GCA_003135895.1 Candidatus Dormiibacterota bacterium | reverse complement strand
CTTGAGGCGGTTGTTGCGGTTGATCACGCGCCGGTAGAGGTCGTTCAAGTCGCTGGTGGCGAACCGGCCGCCGTCGAGTTGCACCATCGGGCGCAGCTCCGGCGGGATCACGGGCAGGACGTCGAGGATCATCCACGCGGGTGACGTCGACGACTTGCGGAACGCCTCGACCACGCGCAGCCGCTTGATCGCCTTCTGGCGACGCTGGCCGCTGGTGGACTTGGACTCCTCGCGAAGCCGCAGGGCCTCATCGGGGAGGTTGATCTGCTGGAGCAGCTCGCGAATCGAGGCGGCGCCGATGCCCGCCTTGAAGACCTTGCCGAACTTCTCGACGTACTCGCGGTACTGGGTGTCGGTGAGCAGGTCGCGGACGGTGAGCGATTCGAGCTCATCGCGCTGACGCTGCACGTCCGCACGAAGAGTGTCGAGCTCTTCCTGCGCGCTGACCTCACGCTCTGCACGGTTGCCCTGGAGGTCCGCCCGGAGTCCGGCGATCTCGGCGCCGGCGGCGTCCTCGGCCTCCTGGATGCGCTGCGCCATGCTCGCGCGCAACTCCTCCTCACGTTCGGAGGCGCGGCGCTGCACCTCGAGCGCGAGGTCTTCCTCGAGCATCACACCCTTCTTGGCGACGACCTCGGCGATGACCGAGTCGCTGAGCGTGAAGTTGGCGACCGCCTTGTGTCCCTTCGCCTCCTGGATGCGGGAGTCGAGGTCCGCCGCGGACTCGCGGAGCTTGGCGACCCGGTTCTCGAGTTCCTCCTCGAGGCGGGTACGCTGCGCGGCGAGCTCCGCCTCACGCTCAGCGATGCGTGCTTCGATCTCGGGCCGTTCGTCGGCGCCTCCCGAGCTCATCCGCTCCTTGAGCGCAACCACGCGCTCGTCGGTGTTCGGATCGAGCTTGGCGAGCAGCTCGGTACGTGCCTTCTCATCGATCGACGTGACGATGTAGTTGGCGAAGTACAGGACCTTCTCGAGGTTGCGCGGGCTCATGTCGAGGAGCAGTCCCATGCGCGAAGGGATGCCCTTGAAGTACCAGACATGGGACACCGGCGAGGCGAGCTTGATGTGACCCATGCGCTCGCGACGCACCTTGGCACGGGTCACCTCGACGCCGCACTTGTCGCAGATGATGCCCTTGTACCGATACCGCTTGTACTTGCCGCAGTGGCATTCCCAGTCCTTGGTCGGACCGAAAATCTTCTCGCAGAACAGACCGTCGCGTTCCGGCTTCAGGGTCCTGTAGTTGATGGTCTCAGGCTTCTTCACCTCGCCATGGCTCCACTGACGGATGTCGTCCGCGGTCGCCAGGCCAATGCGCAACTCGTCAAAGAAGTTGACGTCGAGCACGTGTGTCCTTCTCTCGCTAAAAACGTAAAATACGGTCTGATCAGTTAGTCAACAGCCGAGTCGGTATGCCGCGTGTTACCCGCCCCTGACCTTCGTCAGGGAGGTGCGCACACGCCATACCGACCAACCGTCAGACCTCTTCGACGCTGCTCGGCTCACGCCGCGACAGGTCGATACCGAGCTCTTCCGCCGCACGGAAGACGTCCTCGTCCGTGTCACGCAGCTCCACGGACATCCCGTCGCTGGAGAGCACCTCCACGTTGAGGCACAGCGACTGCATCTCCTTGATGAGCACCTTGAAGGACTCGGGGATGCCGGGCTCGGGAATGTTCTCGCCCTTCACGATCGCCTCGTACACCTTCACGCGGCCGAGTACGTCGTCGGACTTGATGGTGAGGATCTCCTGCAACGCGTACGCAGCTCCGTACGCCTCGAGGGCCCACACCTCCATCTCACCGAACCGCTGACCACCGAACTGCGCCTTCCCACCCAGCGGCTGCTGGGTGATCATCGAGTACGGGCCGGTCGAACGGGCGTGGATCTTGTCGTCCACGAGGTGCGACAGCTTCAGGATGTACATGTAGCCAACCGTGACCGGGCGGTCGAACGGCTCGCCGGTACGACCGTCGAACAACGACACCTTGCCGTCGATTCCGATCAGGCGGGTTCCGTCGGCGCCGTCGGGGTTGAGGTTGGAGAACAGCGTCTGGATCGTGGGGATCTCGGTGCCGGTCTCGTCTTCCTCGTCCCAGTGCGCGCCGTCGAACACCGGCGTCGACACCCAGACCGCCGGTTCGCTCCATGATGATCGACTTCACGTCCTCTTTCGAAGGATCGAGCGCTAGATCGGCGTGCATCTGTTTCGCGAGCCGGCGCCGGTGCTCGTTTACCTCAATCGCAAATACTTGTGCTGCGCCCACGGCTCGCGCCACTGCGATGGAGAACAGTCCGATCGGACCGCATCCGGTAATGGCCACGGTCTTGGCGGCGATCTCGCCCGCCAGCACGGTGTGAACGGCGTTGCCCAGCGGATCGAGGATGGAGGCGTACTCCAGCGGGATTGCGGGATCGAGCTTCCAGATATTTGATTCTGGAATGACTACGTACTCAGCGAAAGCACCGTCAGTATCGACCCCAATGATTTTCACGTTCTGACAGATGTGGGCTTCGCCGGTGCGGCACTGCAGGCACTTGCCGCAAGCCACGTGCATTTCGGCAGAGACGAAATCGCCCGCTTTGACGCTGGTGACCTCATCGCCAAAAGCCGCCACCTCGCCGCAGAATTCGTGCCCTGGAATCAGCGGCGGATGAATGCGGTTTTGGGCCCAGCGGTCCCATTCGTAAATGTGCAGGTCGGTGCCGCAGATCGACGCAACCTTGACCTTAACCAGAACGTCGGTGCGTCCAAACGCGGGAACCTTGACCTCTCGAATCTCTGCGCCGGGTGCGGCCTTTGCTTTTACGACCGCCAGCATGGTGTCAGACATGGACCCACCTTAACTTATGAGTTCGGATTCAAAACCAAAACCCTGAATTCTAGCATCCCGGTAGTCGGGGCGGACTGAAGGCGGCGTGCGGCAAGGGCTAACGGCCCTCCGGGCGCTCCCGAAGCACGCCTTTCTCATACTTCCGGGCCGTGGCCTTGAACTCTTTCGACTTTCCGCGCGGAACGCTTAGCGTCTTCCACTCGCTCGACCGGAAATGCTTGGCCAGGAAAACGATCTGTCCGGTGTGATAGGCATAGTGCGCCATTTGCCGATTGATGGCTTGCAGCACGGTATGGGGCTCGCCACGGACCGTGACCGTGCGCATGACGTCCTCCGGCGTGAGAGCTTCGATGGCCGCGAACACTCGCGCCCAGCCTTCCTCCCACCAGCGCATGACGTCCGCGCGGGTTGTCGCCGAGTTCATTTCGAATTCCTGATCGCGGTCGCGGTCTGGCTTTTCGCCGTCGGTGGTCAGGAAGTCGGTGAACCGCGAGCGCATGTTGCCGGCCAGGTGCTTAATGAGGATTGCGATTGAATTCGACTCCGAATCGAGGGCGATGAACAGCTCCTCATCCTTCAGTTGACCGATGGCGCCCTCAGCGAGGCGTTTATGCCCGCGAAACTGGCGCCGGACCTCATCAAGGTAGTGCGTGGCAATGTCGGCATGCATTTGGATGATTCCTCGCGAGTTGGGTGTGAAATCCGATCTTTACGTTGGATTCGCTTCGAGGCCCACAGATTCTTCCCGCTTGCCGCACTCAGAGCTGGGATAACAACGAGTCACTCACCCCAACCGCCGCCGCCCGGCGTCTC
>PNBE01000147.1 GCA_003135895.1 Candidatus Dormiibacterota bacterium | reverse complement strand
GCACGACGCCCACCCCGTCCTGGCAGTACCCGCAGGCGCGGCCCCGTCCGTCGACGGGACGTCACCGACGGCACCGCCAAGGTCGAGGTCAAGGAAGAGACCATCGAGATGGACGCAACGGTTGTCGAGCCGCTGCCCAACGCGATGTTCAAGGTGCGCTTGCAAACCGGTCAGGATGTGCTCGCGTACACCTCGGGAAAGATGCGCAAGTTCTACATCCGCATCCTCATCGGGGACCGCGTGCGCGTCGAGTTGAGCCCATACGACCTCTCGCGCGGGCGCATCACCTTCCGCTACAAGTAGCCGGACGGGGCCGACCATGACGGCGATCTACGTCATCGCCGCGCTGTTGGTGGTGTTCTTCCTGGTCGGTGCCTATCGGATGATGGGAGCCGGGGCGACCGTGGAAGAGGACCCGCGCGCTGTGCTCGTTGCGGTGCTCGCCACCGCGACCGAGGCGGCCCAGGTGCTCGACGGGACACCCGGGACGGGTGACGAGGCGAGTTCGCCGCACGCGGTCAGACGCCGACTCGACGGTTGCGCGCAGGCGCTGGAGCGAATCGCCGGGATGCCCGTCGACGCGACCCTGGACGAGGCGCGAACCGCGCTCGATCGCGCCGTCGACGAGTTGACCTGGTCAGCGCGACTCGCGGAAGCACCCGGCTACGCCGGCGACGATGCGCTGCGTGACGCAGGGACGGCGTTGCGCGGTCGCGGATCGGCACAACTCGCACGCGCCAGGGCGCAGCTCGACGGCTAACCCGCGGTCCTGAAGTAGTCGACGGTCGACTGCACGCCGTCGTCGAAGCCGATGGTCGCGGTCCAGCCGAGGCGTTCGCGGGTCCCGCTGGTCTCGAGGCACGAGCGTCGTTGCTCTCCGGGTTTCGCGGGGCCGTGCTCGGCGCTCGCAGTGACACCGGCTGCGGCGGCGAGCATGCGGTACAGCGTGTTGACGTCAGTCTCGACGCCGGTGCCGATGTTGTAGACGCCTGGCGGCCCATCGATCGCTGCGAGGTTGGCGCGAACCACGTCGTGGACGTGGACGTAGTCGCGAGTCTGCGTTCCGTCGCCGTTGATCACCACCGGTTCGCCGTGCACCAGACGGGTCGCGAAGATGGCGACGACACCCGCCTCACCATGAGGATCCTGACGAGGTCCATAGACGTTGGCGTAGCGGAGCGCGACGAAGTCGAGGCCCGCCTGACGGCTGAAGGTGCCCCCGTATGCTTCCGCGCACAGCTTTGCGGTGCCGTAAGGCGACTCGGGGAGGCACGGGTGATTCTCCGGCGTGGGAATCACCTCGGTATCCCCATAGATCGCCCCGCCACTCGAGGCGAACACGACGCGGCGCGCCCCGGCGTCGACCGCGGCGCGGAGGACGTTCACCGTCCCGACCACGTTGACATTGGCGTCGTGCAGGGGGTTGCGCACCGACTCGCGGACGTCGATCTGGGCGGCCGCATGAAAGACCACATCAGGATGTGCTTGCGCAAACGCGGCGGCGAGCTCCGGCGTGGTGATGTCGAGCTCCACGAAGCTCGCTCCGGCATTCACCTGCTCGCGTCTCCCACGCGAGAGATCATCAACGACGGTCACCTTGTGCCCGGCGTCGACAAGCGCGTCGGTGATGTGCGAGCCGATGAAGCCGGCGCCGCCGGTGACGAGCGCTCTCACCCCTGGGTCGCGACTCGGTGTGCTTTGGGAACGTGCATGTGGGTGACGACGAAGATCACGAAGCCGATCACGACCAGGCTGCCGTAGCTGATGCTCCGATCGAGCAGGGTGATCGACACCGCCGCCGAGTTGGTCACGCCGCCGACGGTGATGAGCACGCCGATCATCCCNNGCCGCCACCAGCGCGATGAGCAGGAACTGCGACGGGCCGAGGTGGACACCCACCAGGTGCAGTGAGAACACCACGAGCCCGAGGCGCGCTCCCTCAGCCATCCAGACCAGCACGGTGAGGCCGAGCAGGGTGGGCAGGCGCGCAAAGGAGTCGACGGTGCCGAGGCGGAGGCTCTCGTAACGGTGGAAGACCGCCTCCGGCAGGTGGCGGAGGATGCGCTGACCGCGGCCGGCGCGCATCACCAGGATCACGCCGACACCGGCGAGACAGACGACCACGCCGATCACCACGTAGGGGATGAGGATCCCTGGCGCCTTAGTGCGGAACACGACCGCGCCTGCCGCCAGCAGCAGCGCCATGAGCACGATGAGGTCGATGAGGCGCTCGGCGATGATGGTGCCGAGTGCCTTGCTGACCGGGATATTCAGCTTCTGTTTGGCGAGGTATCCACGGTAGATGTCGCCCATCTTCGCGGGCACCACGCAGTTGACGAAGAACGACGTGATCATGATGGCGACCAGGGAAGCGGGCGGCCCATCCTCTCCCGCGTTCCTGAGGAGCACACGCCAGCGGATCGAACGCACCACAAACGACGCGTAGTAGACAGCGAGCGCCGCCAGATACAGGAACGGGTTCGCGTGACGGATGTTGTCCCATGCCGCGCCCCAGTTGATGGGTGCGCGCCACACCGCCACGCCGACGATGACGACGGCGATGCCGATGGACGCGATCGTTTTGGGGGTGAGGAGTCGGCTGGTCAGCGAGGGGGATACTTCGCTGACTTCGGGCTCGCCACGCACCAGCGTGGTGGTCACAGCGGGGACGGTACCACGAGGTCTGAGAGCGTCCTGCCCTCTCGACAGATGCGCGACAGGTCCGAGATCAGGCCGAACCCGGCGGGCGTCGCATCCGCGACAGCAGCGGGCGTCGGGTCGGCACGGACCCGCCTCCGGCGATGGTGCGCTCGCGCTCGGCAAGCACGCGGGCCAGCTGGTCGAGCTCGGAGTGCTCGTCGCGCTCGCTGGCCGGACGGCTGTCCCACTGACGGATCTGATAGACGCCCTTGAGCGCTGAGTAGGGAACGGCAATGGTGCGGAGCTCGGTGGTTCCGGGCTCGACGATCCGCCACACCCCACCGTATCGACCGAGGTGGGCGTCCGACCGGATCGACGCGCGCAGGACCGGCCCGTCGATGAAGTGGAATGCGGCTCGATCCCACGTCGCCACCTCGGACTCGGGGGGAGCAGGCACCGGATCGCCGACGAGGATCTGCCGGATCGCGCTCACCGGGAAGAGGGCGCGGTCGCTGTTCTGATTGATGGATCGCAACTCCGCGTCGAGGATCGCCAGGTCAAAGGTGATCTCGGGCGCCTCGGCCAGAACGACCTCACCGTCGATGAAATTGATGACGACTACGGGCACCTGAAAAGTGTCACATTTCGGTCACAAGTCCCACCTGAGGCGGCCGTAGGATCGACGCGGACGTGACTTGCTGATGAAACGCGCTCTGGTGACGATGCTCGCCGGCGCGTCGCTGTTCTGGATGCTGTTCGGGATGTTGGACGTGTCCGCCGCCGCAGCGGACATGACCTGGCGCGGTGGCAGCGCCTCGCACTCCGCCGGCGACGACAGCCCTGGAGCCACCGATCACCAGTGCCGTGAGCGGTGGTCGCACGAGTCCGGCGATCGTGGCCACTGTTGCAATCCCAAGCCCGGACCCACGCCATCCCCGACGGCGACGCCGCGCCCGACCGCTGCTCCAACCCGTGCGCCGTCGCCGACGCCCCGCCCCCGTACGCGGCCGGCAACCGTGGTCGTCCCCCGGTCACATGGATCGCCGTCGCCGTCGCGGTCGCCGGCTTCGACGGGTGCCGCTGAGCCCGCGGCCGGCTCGCGTCCGCCGGTGCTCGCGCCGCCGCCGCTGACGATTCCCCCTGTCGCCTCCGTCTATCCGAGCCGCCCGGGCCTCGGCGTGGTCTCGGTCATCGCACTTTCGACAATCCTGGTGGCCGGGACCATCGCGGTCGTCTCGCTGATCCTGGTTCGTCGTTCGGACTGAGGGCAACCGATGCGAGGGGTCCGACGGCTGAGCGGCATCTGGCGAGGTGCATCGTTCTCATTGAAATTCGCCGCGGTGATCCTGGTCGCGGGCGTGACCATCGCAGTGGTGCCGCTGATGCTCGCCGAGGCCAGCGCGCGCACGCAGGCTGAGAGCAGCGCTGCGGACAGAGTCTCGGTCGCGTCCAATCTCATCGCCGGCCAGCGAGCCTCGCTGGCGAGCTTCATCGCGGGAGTCGGCCGCCAGCTCGCCGCCGACCGGGACGTCAGCGTCACATCTGCGGTCCGGGCAACCCTCACCGAGGACGCGTCGGTGATCGGCACCGACGACGTGCTCGGGGTCCTGCAGACCGGTGGTGGCGTGGTCGCTGTGCAGGGATCGACCCCGGTTGCCGGAGCGTTGACGGACACCGTGGTGCGCGCGGTGTCAGTCGGAGCCACGACCGTCGCGACGCCCGAGGGTGGAGCGTGGATGGTGGCTGCGTCGCGCATCCCGGGAACCGCGGCAATGGCCTTCGTCGCTCGCCCGCTGACGGCCGCATTCATCAATACCGTCGCTCACAACATCGACACGGCGACGGCCCCGGTCGGCATCCTCCTGATCCGAGGCGACCGGACAGTAGCGATGGCCGGCAACGTGCATGCCGTGACGCAGGCGCTCGCCACTTCGATTTCGACGTCGCCTCCGAGCATCGTGTCGCTCGACTCGCACCGGTTCGCTGCCGCATCGACCTCGATCGGCGCCGGGCTCACACTGGCCGTGGTCACGCCCTTCTCCGGTCCGCCGGTCGGATGGCAATCGATACTGCTGCTGCTCGCCGTGATCCTCGTGGCGATGCTGTTCATCGTGGTGGTCGTGCAGATTGATCTCCGCCGTCCATTGCAGCGTCTCGACGTCGCGGTCGCGGCGCTGGGGAGCGGCGATTTCGACCGGCCCGTGGATGCGGGCTCCGTGGACGAGGTCGGCAGGTTGGGCGCAAGTTTCGAGGCGATGCGCACGCAGGTCCGCTCGACGATGCGCATCACCGCGTGTCGAGCGGCGGTAGCGATGGAACTCAGCCATGCACAGCCGCTCGAGGGAGCGCTCGCCGCCGTCTGCGCAGAGTTGCGTCGATCGATGGACGTGGACATGGCGATGATCGTTGTGAGCGGGTCCGAGATGAGCGACCCGTTCGCCGTCGCCGACGGCGGACGCCGGATCGCGTTCGACGGTTTCCTCGAGGGGCAGGGACCACTCGGCGAGGGGTATCGCTACGCCGGTCTCGGCGCGATCGTCCTCGGCGCCACCGCTGACGCACCCGAGGCACGGCTCGACGTTCGCGAGTTCTGCGTCGCACCGCTCCGTGTCGGCAAGCATGTGCACGGCGTCCTGGCGGTCGCCGGTCAGAACAGCACGTTCACCGCCGGAGACTCCGATCTCGTGGCGTCGACCGCGGAGCAGATCTCGCTGGCGCTCGAGCGCTACCGCTTTCTTGCGGTCGTCCAGCGCCAGGCCAGCGTTGATGACCTCACCGGCCTGTACAACCACCGTTTTCTGATCGACTCACTCGGGCAGCAGGTGGCGCTCGCCGAGCGTTTGGCCGCGCCGCTGGCGATCCTCATGCTCGACATCGACCATTTCAAGGCATTGAATGACACGCACGGTCATCACGCCGGTGACCTCGCGCTCATCAGCTTCGCGCAGACCGTCCTCGGTAATGTCCGGCGCGCGGATCTCACCGCCCGGTACGGCGGCGAGGAGTTCGTGGTGCTGATGCCGAACACCTCAGCGCGCGAGGCTTTCCTGGTCGCTGAGAAGATCCGCGTCGCCGTCGCCGCGACCGACGTCCAACTTCCCGATCGGCCACCGGTGCATCTGTCCGTCAGCGTTGGTGCGGCGGCGTACCCGGAGAACACCGACAATGCCGCTGAGCTGTTCGGCCTCGCTGACGCCGCGCTCTACCAGGCCAAGCGGATGGGGCGTGACCGGACCTGCTTGTCGAGACGAGCCAGCCCGGCGATGGTTCAGGATGCACCCGTGAACCAGAGCGAGAGCAATGTCGGCACCGGGAATCGTCGATCTTCGGAGTGACACCCTGACCGTTCCCGACGAAGGCATGCGCGCCGCCATGGCGCGCGCCGAGGTCGGTGACGATGTCTGGGGCGAGGACCCGACGGTGCGGCGCCTCGAGGAAGAGATGGCGGGCAGGCTCGGCAAGGAAGCGGCCGTGTTCGTCCCGAGCGGGACCATGGGCAACCTGGCATGCGTGGCCGCCCAGACCCGGCCGGGAGATGAGGTGATCGCCGACGCGCAGGCGCACCTTTTCTTCTATGAAGCGGGAGGCACCGCGATCGTCGCCGGCATCCAGCTCCGCGTCCTTGATTGCGTCGACGGTGCTCCCGACGGTGACGCGATCACTGCCGCGGTTCGCGCCCCGGACATCCATCAGCCCGTCTCCACGCTCCTGTGCATCGAGAACACCCATAACCGCAGAGGCGGCGCAGCCATCGACGCGGCTCGGGTGCACAGTGCGGCACGCGCGGCCCACGACCACGGACTCCGGGTGCACTGCGACGGCGCGCGTCTCTTCAACGCCGCGGTCGCCCTGGGCGTCACCCCGGCCGAGCTGGTGGACGAGTGCGACACCGTCACGGTCTGCGTCAGCAAGGGTCTCGGCGCTCCGGTGGGATCCGTGGTTTCCGGAGACGCACCGACCATCGACGCGGTCCGGCGCTGGCGCAAACGTCTTGGAGGCGGGATGCGCCAGGCGGGCGTCATCGCGGCCGCAGGTCTCTACGCGCTCGAGCACAACGTGGCGCGGCTCGCCGAGGACCATGCCAACGCGACGGTCATCGCCGAAGCCATCGATGGATGCCCCGGAGCGACCTTGCGACGTCCGGCGGTGGCGACCAACATCGTCCTCTTCGAAACGCTGACCCCCGCGGCAGAGCTGGCGGCCCGGATGCGCGAGGAGGACGTGCTGGTGAGCAGCATGGGTCCGCACACGCTCCGATGTGTCACGCACCTGGACGTCGACGCTGCGGGCGCGCGGCGTGCCGCCGGCGTCATCGCACGCATCCTGAGCGACTGAGCCGGGCGCGTCGCGTCTCGCGCTCTGATGCGCCACGGCCGATGACACACAGAAGGCCCCCGGCACCGGCCGGAGGCCTTCTGAACTACGAAAAGGTTAGGAAGCTGAGGTCGTGCTCAGCTCGGTGTCGTGGTGGCCGGGGCCGCCGCGGGCGGTGCGGCGACGGGCTTGCGCACGACGCGACGCCGGGTCACGGGCTTGCGCGCGGTGGTCTTCCGAGCGGCCGCAGGCTTACGAGCCGTGGTCTTGCGCGCGGTGGTCTTCCGAGCGGCGGCCGGCTTGCGGGCCGTCGTCTTACGGGCCGTGGTCTTGCGCGCGGTGGTCTTGCGCGCCGCCGGCTTGCGGGCCGTGGTCTTGCGCGCCGTGGTCTTACGGGCCGTGGTCTTGCGTGCCCCGGTCTTGCGAGCCGCGGTCTTCCGTGCCGTGGTCTT
>PNBE01000205.1:250-39976 GCA_003135895.1 Candidatus Dormiibacterota bacterium | reverse complement strand
GCGCCGAACACGCATAGTCATCTCGAGCAGTACTACGCCGTACCTCAACTCGGCGCGGTGCTCGTTCCTATCAACTTTCTACTGACGGGCGACGACTGGGCCTTCATTGTGGAGCACTCAGGCGCGCGGGTCGTGCTCGCGCACAGCGACCAGCTCGATGCCATCGACGCCGCGAGAGAGGGAATGCCTGGCGTGGAACACTTCGTGGCGCTCGAGGGCGCTCACGACGGCTGGCTCGACTACGAGGCGCTGCTAACGCAAGCGCCGCCCACATTCACTCGTCCGGCGAGCAACGAGAGCGATCTGCTGACGATCAACTACACGAGCGGCACAACAGCGCGGCCCAAGGGAGTCATGATCACCCACCGCAACGCGTGGGTGAACGTGATTGGGACGCTCCTCCACCTCGACATTGGAGTCGGAGACGGTTACCTGTGGACGCTGCCCATGTTCCACGCGAATGGGTGGAGTTTCCCTTGGGTAGTCACCGCCGCGGCGGGGGTCCACGTTTGCCTGCGCAAGGTGGAACCGGCGCTCGCCTTCCGCCTCGTCCGCGACGAGAACATCTCGTGGCTCTGTGCGGCGCCCACGGTGCTGATCGCCCTGGCGAACGCGCCCGCCGAGACACGCGGCGAGCTTCCGAAGGGTGTCCACGTGGTGACCGCTGGGGCTCCTCCGGCAGCGGTGACGATCGAGAAAGTCGAGGGAGAGCTGGGCTGGGAGGTGACCCAAGTGTACGGGCTCACCGAGACGTCGCCTTTCATCAGCGTCTGCGCACCGCTGCCCGAACACGCGGCACTGTCTTCCGGTGAAAGGGCGATGATCAAGGCGCGCCAAGGCGTCGAGCTCTTGACCAGTGGCGACTTGCGCGTCGTGGACGCAGAGAGTGGCGAGGTGCCCTGGGATGGGCAGTCACTCGGCGAGATCGTGGTGCGTGGCAACGCCGTCATGGCGGGCTACTACCGCGATCCCGAGGCCACGCAGGCCTGCATGGGAGACGGCTGGTTCCACACCGGCGACGCCGCTGTTGTCCACCCTGACGGCTACATTGAAATCCGCGACCGCATCAAGGACGTGATCATCAGCGGGGGCGAGAACATATCCTCCGTGGAGGTGGAATCGGTGCTGCTGCGCCACCCGGCCATCCTCGAGGCAGCGGTTGTCGGCATACCGGACGAGCGCTGGGCGAGACGCCACATGCCTTCATCGTCTTCCGCACCGGGATGTCGGCACCTGACGAGGACCTGACCGCGTTCGTACGCGAACGCATGGCCCATTTCAAGGCGCCGAAGGTCTGGCACCCAGTTGAGGCATTGCCAAAGACGGCGACGGGCAAAACCCAAAAGTTCGTGCTGCGCGGCGGCGCCACGGCGATAGCCCGACAGTAAGCCGTCTCGCTGCCAACAAGCTTTGCCGGCCGCTTTCCACGGGACGCCCGCTGGAGATCCTTCTCGAACGCAGCGACCCACGAGCCAGTCTACGAACTGTGGGTCGCGCCCGGGCGCTTGGGCGCCACACCACTGGGACGTGATCCATGCCCTCCTCCAATACGTGCCCGATCATCATCATCGACTACCCGGTTGCACGCGACGCGACTGACGCTTCAGATCGGCGGTGTCGTACAGCACCCACCTAGCCCGCATCAATGCTGACCGTCGTCGTGTCGGCTTGTCTCAATGCGGAGCCCGAACTGCATGAGGGACCGGCCGGCCAGAAGGCCGACCGATCCATATGAGCGGGGCTTAGCGGGACGCGACAGCCGCCAGGTCCTTCCAGGCAGTGTCGAGCGCCGAAATGCTCTCGCAACCGAGCACCAGACGCGTGTCCGTCGCAAGGTACATCGTGGTCAGGTTGATGCCAGCGTCGGCGAGGCGACGCGTGACCTTACCAAGCATGCCGGGGCGATCCTCGATGTGCTCAACGATCACTTCCGTCTCGCGGGTGACCTTGTAGCCGACCTTGGTGATGGCGCGCGTGGTCGCGGCCTTGTCCGTGGTCAGCAGGTGGAAGATGGCACCTCCGTTTTGCTCGACGGCGCACAGGCCCTCGATATTGATCTTCTCGCGACCCAGCTCCTCCGCGAGAGTCGCAAGGCTGCCCTTGCTGTTGGGTGCGACGATGCTGAAGTCATATGCGTGCATGACTGACCTCCTGTGTCGGGCGCCGAGTATCTCAGCTGGCCCACTACCCACCGTGCGCGTGGTGTCACACGATATGCAACCACTGCGAACTCAGCAGTGTCGTCGGACGACGCACACCGCTCGAAACCCTTGGCGGCATGCTTCCCGATCCTGACACTCTTCAGACGCGGAGCGAAGCCTGCTGAACACCGGTCAGGGTGTTTCTATCGTCAGTTTGTTGTTCGCCTGATCGTAATAACCCGGGCCGTCGGGCCCCGTTTGGTTATACCTGTCGTACGGCGCTTCGAACGTTGCTCCGGTCGCGGGATCGTTGACCAGGTCGACGCCGGTAAGGGCGTAGTCGAACCCTTGAACCTGCTGCGCAAACGCCTGCTGCTGTTGGGTGACGTGTTCCCATTGCTGGAAATCCTGCGCAAAGCTGTGCTGGATACTGTTGAGGATGTGGGCCAGTGCCCCGTTGGTGGAGTTCCAAAGAGCCGGCGTGCTAAGAGCGAGACGTATGACTCCGGAAGGCGTGCTGCTGGTGGTATCGGCGACTACGTGCACCTCCCCGTGGACCGCCTGACCGCTGGAAATGGTCCCGGTAAACTCTTCGCTTAACAGTCCCTCGGTGGTCCCGTTGACGACTTGTTGCGATTGATGCGAGCCAAGTATCTGATCGATGGTTATCCCGAGCTTGCCGAAGTCGAATGTGATGACTCCCTGAGGCGAATCCACACCGGATCCGGGGAGGAACAAGTTCAGTAAGTACGTTGCCGAAGCATTGTTACCGTCCGCGATTTCGATGAGGTCCTGACCCTCACTGGCAATTCTCCAGCCCAGTGGGATGGCATACGTGAAGACCTGATCACTGATTACCTGGTACAGCGCTCCTTGCTGCGGCCCATAGCAATTGCCAATAGCGCTGAGCATGGGCCGCTCACTGGCGAACGTCGAGGTGGGAGCCCAGCTGGCGAGAAGGGCGGCGACGGACCCGCCGTGCGCGGTCGGTTCTGGTAAGACCACCACGCTTGCCTGGCCGGTCATCGTGACTGAGCCAGACTGCAGGCTCAGACTCGCCGTTGGAGACGTGCCTCCCGCGCCCGTAACCCTGGAGGTCATCTTCCCCCCCGCGGCATCGATTTGCCTCTGCAGCGAGTCGAGTGAGGAGGAGAAGACCGAGGCCGGCGTGAGTCCCGGTGTCATCAGGACCGGCGTAACCGTGGACTCCTCGGTGGCGCTTTGGTCCTTCGACACATAGACGGTGCCGTTAGCAGAGAACACCGACCAACCGCTCGGCACTCCAATGTGGAACCCGTCATAGACATCCTGGACAACGGGCATTGTGCACGCAGTCGCGGCCGGCGTCGGTGAGCTCGACCCGCTCGAAAAGGAGGTTCCCGATGATGACGACGGCGCCGCCGAACCGCACGCCGAAGCCCCGAGCAGACAGACCGCGAGAAACGTGAAAGAGACGAGGGCCCTATCGGTATCCATCCCAAGACACTACATCCTCGATAGGCCACAGTCGAGAGTTCCGGATTACACCATCGGGCGGCTTGGTGCCGCACGGGTCGCCGTACCGCTCGAGGGCGAGCTCGGGGACGTGGCCGTAGTTATTCGGCGAGCGTGGCGACCGGTAGCAGTCTCAGACATTTGGCATCGGAGGCCTGATGGCCTGAACGCCCGCAATGGGTGCCTCGCGAGCGGCTACGCTACCTGCATGAGTCTCTGTCCTGCGTGCGGACATGAGAACCAGCCTGGGGCGAACTTCTGCTCGAAGTGCGGCACTCCGATGGTCGAGGCCAGTGCCGCCGCCCACGAGGAGCGCAAGGTTGTGACGGTGCTCTTTGCCGATCTGGTGGGCTTCACCTCGCGCTCCGAGCAACTCGATCCCGAGGATGTGCGCGCCTTGCTGTCCCCCTACTACACGCGACTGCGCACCGAGCTCGAGCGCTTCGGGGGCACCGTTGAGAAGTTCATCGGCGACGCGGTGATGGCGCTCTTCGGGGCGCCCGTGGCCCACGAGGATGATCCCGAGCGGGCGGTGCGCGCGGCGCTGGCGATCCGCGACTGGGTGCTGGAGCAGCAGGCGGACTTGCAACTGCGCATCGCGGTCAACACCGGCGAGGTGCTGGTTACGCTCGGGGCCAGGCCCGCCCAGGGTGAAGGCATGGCCTCAGGCGACGTGGTGAACACAGCGGCGCGGCTGCAGACGGCGGCGCCCGTGAACGGCATCCTGGTGGGGGAGGCGGCCTACCGCGCCACGTCCCAGGTGATCACCTATCGAGCCGTGGCCCCAGTAGTGGCGAAGGGCAAGGCCGAGCCGGTGCCGGCATGGGAAGCCCTCGACGCGCGTTCGCGGTTCGGCGTGGACCTTGCCCCGGCGAGCCGAGCGCCGATGGTCGGCCGCGCCCACGAGTTGAATGTGCTGAGAGACGCCCTCGCGCGCGTCCGGGAGGATCGTTCCCCGCAACTGGTGACCATCGTGGGGGTCCCGGGGATCGGCAAGAGCCGGCTGGTGGCCGAGCTCTTTCGGGTGGTCGACGAGGATGCGAACGAGACCGTGTGCTGGCGTCAGGGTCGCTCTGTGCCATACGGCGATGGGGTCACCTTCTGGGCCCTCGGCGAGATGGTGAAAGCGCAGGCTGGGATTCTGGAGACGGACCCTCCTGAGCAAGCTGAGGAGAAGCTGACAGCGGCGGTCGCCGCGGTGATCCTCGAACGGGCGGATGCACAATGGGTGGAGGGCCACCTGCGCCCGCTCGCTGGCCTGAGCAGCAACGGCGAGGCCGGCGGCGACCGGCGCGAGGAGGCTTTCGCCGCCTGGCGGCGGTTCTTCGAGGCGCTCGCCGAGCAGCGCCCCTTGGTGCTGGTTTTCGAGGATGTGCACTGGGCGGACGACAATCTCCTCGATTTTGTGGAGTATCTCGTCGACTGGGTAAGCGGCCTACCGATGCTCATCGTCTGCAATTCCCGGCCGGAGCTGTTCGAGCGTCGGTCCGGGTGGGGCGGCGGCAAGCGCCAAGCCATCACCCTGTCGCTCTCGCGGCTCTCCGACAAGGAAACAGCACAGCTGATCGGCAGCCTCAGCGATCGACCAGTGATGGCAGCCGAGACGCAGCTCGCGCTGCTGGCGCGGGCCGACGGCAACCCGCTGTACGCGGAGCAGTACATGCGCATGCTGGCCGAGCGAGGCGATGCCGAGACGTTGCCATTGCCAGAGACCGTTCAGGGCATCATCGCGGCCCGACTCGACGCCCTCCCGGCCGAGGAGAAGAGTCTGCTGCAGACGGCGGCGGTCATCGGCAAGGTCTTCTGGCTGGGTGCCGCGGCTCAGGGGAGCGGGCTGGACCGCGGGGCGGTGGAGCTTCATCTCCACGCACTGGAACGCAAGGACTTCTTGCAACGGGCGCGTCGCTCCTCGGTGGCGAATGAGGCGGAGTATGCGTTCCTCCACGTGCTGGTCCGCGACGTCGCCTACGGGCAGATCCCCCGTGGGCGGCGCGCCGAGCAACATCATCTTGCGGCGGAGTGGATCCGGTCACTGGGCCGGACTCAGGACCACGCTGAGATGCTCGCCCACCACTACCTCAGCTGCCTGGAGCTTCGGCGCGCGGCGTCGCAACCCAGCGACCCCGCCTTCACCGAGCGCGTCCTGGCAAGCGTCTCTGACGCGGGCAATCGCGCCTTGTCGCTCAATGCACATGCCAGCGCGGTCGGCTTCTACCGGGCTGCACTCGAGTTGGCTCCGGCTGGTTCGCCGGATCGGGCGCGGCTGCTGTTCCAGCTCGGCCGGACGCAGCTCATCGGCGGTGATCTCGAGCCCGCTGTGCTTGCCTCGGCCTGCGCCGAGTTGGTGGCAGTAGGCGACCGTGAAACGGCTGCCGAGGCGGAGGCGACGCTCGCCGAGTTGCATTGGTACCGGGGAGATACTCGTCAGTCCGCCGAACATGTGCGGCGCGCCCGAGAGCTGGTGGATGCGAGCGAGCCATCACGCGCCAAGGCGGCTGTCATCGGCAGCATCTCCCGGTTCCTGATGCTGGCGTCAGAGAGCGGTGATGCGATCAGCCTTGGACGGGACGCAATAGCCATGGCAGAGCAGCTCGGTCTGGACGAGTTGCGTGCGAACGCAATGATCACCATCGGCATGTCCAGAGTGGACAGCGGTGACCCCGGTGGCATCGAGGACCTTGAGCGAGGCCGCGCTCTTGCGCTAGAGGCGAATGTTCCGACAGCGATCTGCCGGGCACAGGGGAACCTCTCGGCGGCGCTGTTTATGAGTGGCCAGCTCGCGCAATCGGCTGCGGTGGCGGCCGAGGCGGCCGAGACCGCAACCCGCTTCGGCCTGGTTGGACAACAGCGCTGGATACGCGGCGATCAAGCGGGTGATGAGTTTGACCGCGGCCACTGGCACGAGGCTCTGAATGTCGCCGAGGAGTTACTCGCCCAGGTGGAGGCCGGCTCCCCGCACTACGATGCCTCGTGGACTTACCTTATTCGGGCTAAAACCCGGATCGGTCGCGACGACGTTCACGGAGCACTGGCCGACGCCGATCGATCGCTGGAACTCGCCCGCGGGATCAAGGATCCGCAGATTCTCCTCCCGACGCTGGCAGCGTGCGCGCACATCTTGTGCGAAAGCGGCGAGTCGGAGCGCGCATCAGCGCTGGCTGATGAGTTCCTCGCTGCGTTGAAGACGCGAAGAAGAGTCGCCTCAGCCATGACCGCCGTCCACGTACTCGCTTGGACGCTTGCCGCCCTGCGTCGAGGAGAAGAGCTGATCGAGGTTCTCCCCACCTCGGATGTCCCATGGGTCCAGGCGGCCGCTGCCTTCGCCTCGGGGGATCTGCGCCGAGCGGCGGACATCTGCGGCCTCATGGGCGCCGCCACTGAGGAGGCGCGCGACCGGCTTTGGCTTGCGGAGACGCTGATCGACCAGGGCTCCCGGGCTGAGGCCGATGTCGAACTGCAGCGCGTCCTTGCCTTCTACCGTTCGGTCGGCGCGACCCGCTACATCCGCGAGGCTGAGGGCCTGCTCGCAGCTTCCGCATAGCGAGAAGGTCAACGTCTCACTCAGGCCAACTGGTCATAGTCGCGTCGGTCATGCCAGTGCAAATTCACCGCATGAGCCGAGAAGAATTGGGCCGTCAGGCGTCCTTGACCTTCTCGTATGGACCACGTGATTCGCCTAGTCAGGATAGCGCGCGCCGCATGGCATAACCGCAAATTACTCGTTCCTCTTTGCACCTCCTGAACGCGTGTTGTGGCGTTGGGAACCATCATCTAACGCGACTTATCGCTTGCTGTGCATCGACTCAGCGGGTGCGGGTGGCCGATTTGGATTGACTCATCTCAGGTGCATCAAAACGTCCCAACGTCGCTCGCACTGATGGTACAAATTTAGCCGTTGCTCTCTGCGGTCGATAGCGAGATGATTCAGGGCATCGACCCTTCGCGACTCGCGCTCGGCTGGGGAGGCGCCACTCCATCACGTCCCTGCAACGAACAGTCCACACCTGACGATTCAAATCGACTCGCATGATCGCCGGTTGCACACCGTAGAGTACAACCCCGCATGCGCCAAAGGTCGATCGAGGTTCCGCGACTTCAGGTGGCGGCTGTGACGCCTGCCGGACAGCCGCGATCGCCGCGGCAAAGTCACATGTCGATATAGGGTCGACAGATGGCTATCGGGCTCGCGCTTGTCGCTGCTGCGCTGTATGGCTCCGGTGATTTCCTTGGCGGTCTTGCCAATCGTGCGACCCCATTGCTCTCCGTGCTGCTGATCTCGCAGGGGGTCGGGCTTATCGGGATGTTGATCGTCGCCGCCTTGATCGGTGGAATCGCCACCGGTAGCGATCTTGCCCTCGGGGCGCTCGCCGGGATCGCGGGAGTTGCTGGTGTCGGCATGCTGTATCGAGGCTTGGCGTCCGGTGCGATGTCAACGGTCGCTCCCATCACGGGCGTCGTTGCCGTGGTGGTGCCGGTTGCGGTGGGCATCGGCGGCGGCGAGCGTCCCGCGGCGCCTCAGTACATCGGTATTGCATTGGCTGTTGCCGCAGTCACTCTGCTCAGCGCCGGCGGAAGCGCTGCTGTTCGGCTGCGTCGCGACACGCTGCTGCTCGCGCTCGGCGCTGGACTTGCCCTCGGGTTGTTCTATGTCGCCATGGCCAAGACATCGACCGCGGCGAACCTCTGGCCCTTGGCCTCAGCTCGGGGAGCATCCGTCACCGGGCTCGTCCTGGTTGCGGCCTTCACTCGTCAAACACCCCGCTTTGGTGCGACACGCCCGGCTGTGGTGCTCAGCGCCGGTGTTTGCGACGTGAGCGCGAATGCGCTGTACCTGCTCGCGGTGCACCATGGTTTGCTCAGCATCGTGGCCGTGCTCGCCTCTCTGTATCCCGTCCCCACGGTGCTGTGGTCGATGCTCTTTCTCGGTGAAAGGCTCCGGACGCAACAGATCGTCGGCGTCGGCACCGCGATAGCGGCAGTCGTGCTCATCACCGTCGGGTGAGCACGCTAGCGCCGCCGACGCGACGCTAGCGGTGTGCGACGGGCGTGGACAGCCGTTGCTCGGCCACAGCGTCGAGACTCTGACCGAGCACCGTTGCCAAATCGGCCAGCTCGTCGGCGTTGGTCACAAACGGGGGCGAGATTTGCAGCGCCCGGCCAACGAGACCGCGGGTCAGCACTCCCCGCTCGTGTGCAGCCTGGACCACTCTGTCGATGACACCAGGATCCTCGCTCAGGACGCTGGCCTCGAGTTCCACCGCGGCTGTCAGCCCCACGGTTCTCACTTCACCCACGAGGGTATGGTCGGAGAGGACCGAGAGCGTCGAAGCAAGCACTCCTTCCAGCTCCCGCACCCGCTCCACGAGATTCTCGGACTCGATCAAGTCGAGGTTGGCCAGTGCCACCGCGGCCCCGGTTGCGTGGCCCGAGTAGGTATAGCCGTGTCGGAGCACACCCGCAGTCCCACGCCAGAAAGGCTCTTGTATCCGCCGCCCGCAGAGCACCATTCCGACGGGGAAATACCCCGACGTGATGCCCTTGGCTCCGACGATGAGATCAGGCTCGATGCCGTAACGCTGGCTTCCGAACCAACTCCCGACGCGGCCGAAGCCGGTGATCACCTCGTCCGCGACCAGGAGCACGTCGTGGGCTCGGCAGAGCTCCTGTACCTCTGTCCAGTAGCTCTCGGCCGGGGGATACACCCCGCCCGCTCCGATCACTGGCTCCGCGAAGAAGGCTGCGACCCTCCCGTCGTGCTCGTCGAGGCTTCGGGCCAGGTCGGCGGCGCTGTCGCGTGCCACCCGGACCACGCCTGGGACGAGATCGCCATAGCCGGCCGCATTGGCCGGGATGCCGGCCAGGCTGGTGCCATAGGTATTCATGCCGTGGTAGGCACCCTCGCGGACCAGGATCAGCTGCCGCTCGGGTTGCCCGACGGCGTTCCAATAGCGGCGCACCAGTTTGGCTGCGGTGTCCACCGCATCCGAACCGCCCGTGGTGAAGAAGGCAACAGCCTCGTTAATCGGTGCCAGGGCGCACACTCGCTCGGCCAACTCGCGCACTGGTTCTGTCGCATAGCTGCCGAAGCTGGAGTAGGAGTCCAAGCGAAGCATCTGTTTGGCAGCGGCCTCGGCGAGCTCGGATCGCCCGTGGCCCACGTTGCAGTACCAGAGGCTTGCGGTGGCGTCGTAGTAACGGTGCCCAGCCCGGTCCCACAGCCACACGCCCTCGGCGCGGTCGAGGATGATCTCGTGGCCGGCGATCTTGGCCATGTCAGAGAATGGGTGCCAGAATCGGGTCGGCGCCTGGGTCATCGCCCGCTCTCCCTTACATCGCGCTTCAGCAGTGAACTACCCGGCTGCTTTCCGTAATGCTGGAAGCGCCGGTGGGGGATTCGAGCCTCCGTTTGACACCCCCTCGAGCGGACTCTACCATCGCCCTGGAGTTGTCAAAAGCGGATCAACATTCCGAGAAACCCCTCGACGGGCTGCGCGTTCTGGATTTCACCCGAGTGCTCTCTGGTCCGTACTGCACGCTGCTGCTGTCCGACCTCGGCGCGGACGTCATCAAGGTGGAACGGATCGACGGTGGGGATGAGACGAGGGCCTGGGGTCCCCCATTCCTCGATGCGAAAGCGGGAATCGCCACATATTTTGCGGCGCTCAACCGCGGTAAGCGGAGCCTGGCGGTCGACCTGAATCAACAGAGGGGCCGCGAGCTTGTGGCTACACTGGCGACGCGCTGTGACGTCGTCGTTGAGAACTTCCGTCCCGGCGTCGCTCAGCGTCTGAGCATCGACCACGGCACCTTGGCGGCGAGGAATCCCGCCATCGTCAGCTGCTCGATCAACGGGTTCGGCAGTCGCGGCCCGTTTGCGGAGATGGCCGCGACCGAAATCGTTGTCGAGGCGCTGTCGGGATTGATGGAGATCACTGGAACGGTGGACGGCCCGCCAGTCCGCTTTGGTGTCGCCATGGTCGACATCGCCACCGGCCTGACCGCGTCGACCAAAATTCTGGCCGCTCTGATGCGAGCGCGTTCCAGCGGCACTGGCACCCACCTCGAGGTACCGCTATACTCCGTCGCGATCGCCGCTTTGGGAACCTCGATCGCAGCGTTCACTGCCACTGGAGTCGAGCCCAAGCGGTGGGGCTCCCATCACCCTTCCATCTGCCCCTACGGGGGATTCCCCACCAACAATGGATTCCTCATCACTGGTGTCATCAGCGACGATGCCTGGCCGCAGTTCTGCGAGGCGCTGCAACTGCCCGAGCTGGCGACCGATCCCGAACTGGTCACCAATGCGCAACGAGTCGCGCGCCGCCAGCGCTTGGAAGCACGGATCGGTGCCCAGACCGAGCTCCAGTCCACGGAGTACTGGCTGGAGCGACTGCACCAGCGCCGACTCCTTGGAGCCCCGGTGCGAGGCGTTGGGCAGGCGGTCGGCGACGAACTGATCGAAAGCATGGGGCTCCTGCACCCCCTCGAGCGCTATCCCCAGGTCATGGTCCCGGGCCTTGATGGCACGACCGTCGCGGCGTGGGTGCCCCAGCTCGGCGAGCACTCGGCCCAGATCCTTCGGGAACTGCTTGGACTGGGGCCGGCCGAGATCGCGGGGCTGACGGCCGCGGGAGTCGTGGCCTCGGCCGCGGAGACGATCGGTGTCTGAGCGGGCTCACGCCACATGACCGACAACCCGACCGATCCTGTGACCACGTCGGCACCGTCTCAAAGGTTGGACATGCCGTTTGTCGGCATCCCTTCCTTCATGCGCGCGCCGGTGCACTCCGACCTTCATTCACTCGACGCCGACATCGCCGTGCTCGGGGTCCCGACTGATGAGGGATCGCCGTTCATGCCGGGCTCACGCTTCGGGCCCCGCGCGATACGCGAGCATTCCTTGCGCTTCGTATCCGGCGAGGGCGGTTATTACGACCCACAACGCGGTCGTCGGTTCCTACAGCGCGAGATGGGCGGCCTGATCGTCGATGTCGGCGACGCGGACATTCTTCCGACCAATGTCAGCGGAACATTCGACAACATCACCGAAATGACGAGCGGCATCCTCGCGGCGGGCGCGATGCCGGTCGTCATCGGCGGCGATCACGCGATCACGTTCCCGGTGGTGCGCGCATTCGGCGGACCGTTGCACGTGATTCACCTCGACGCACACTTCGACTACACGCCGTTCGTGCACGGGATCATGCACAGCAATTCAAATGCATTTCGACACATTCGCAAACTGGCGCAAGTCGCCAGCCTTTGCCAGGTGGGGATCCGCAGCCTTCGCTCCACAGAGGTCATGCATCGCGACTCGGTCGCGGACGGAAACCAGGTGGTGACCATGGACGAGTTCCGACTGCACGGTGCGCCGGTCGTCCTGGACACGATTCCGAAGAACGCGTCCTGCTACGTGAGTATCGACATCGACGTACTCGATCTCTCACTCGTCCCCGGTTGTGTCTCGGCTGAGCCTGACGGCATGACCTATCGAGAGCTTCGCGATTTGCTTACCGCCATCGCCGAGCGCACCGACGTGACGGGTTTCGACCTGGTGGAGGTGAATCCACAACTCGATGTGGCCAGCGGAGTCACCGCGTACCTGGCCGCCCACATCGTCGTCGACTTCCTTGGCCGGATTTGCGATCAGCCTCGTTGGATCGAGAAATCGGCGCGCAGAGCTCAGAAGCGCGCCGCCCGCAGACATGCTGAAGGAGTGCACGATGGCTGATCCGCTCCGCATCGATGCGCACCTTCACCTCTACCCCACCAAAGCCGCGGGGCTGGTCGAAAAGCAGAACTATGAGATCTGGGAATACGGGGCCAAGCATGATGTGGCGTTCGAGCCGCTCGCCGGCGACATCGAGGACGCGCAGAACGCGATGGTCGCTGCCGGCTTCTCACACGTCGTTGTCGCCAACCTCTTCGCCATCGCGCTCCTCGACGAGGAAACCCGTTCAGCCGGGCTGACGGCGCAGGCGGAGCACCTCAAAGCATCGAATCAGTGGGCATGTGACGTGACTGCTGGTCATGAAGGCTTTTCAGTGTTCGTCGCGGTCGATCCCACCGTACTGGGTGGGGAGGCGGGAGCAGCACACCTCCGTGACATGGTTGAGCAGCACGGGGCAAGAGGGGTCAAGATTCACCCGGCTGTGCAGCGGTTCGCGCCAGACGAGCCGCAGATGCTTCCCATCTACCAGACGTGTGTGGACCTGGGCATTCCCGTGTTGTCGCATTCGGGGCTGATGCGCGACGGCTCTCCGTACGCCGAGCCCAACGCGTTCGGCAACGTGCTGCGCGGGTTTCCCGAGCTCAACCTTGTCCTCGCCCACCTTGGGGGAGGCGCATGGCGTCAGACCGCGAGCTTCGCCAAGGCCTTTCCGCAAGCATCATTCGATCTCTGCGAGATCATCGCCTGGATCGGCGCCCCAGGTGCGCCGTCGTCCGCCGAGCTCGCTCAGCTGATCATCGACGTGGGACCGGAACGCGTGATGATGGGAACGGACTTTCCCTGGTACGGGCTCGCCGAGACAGTCAATCAAGTCATGAAACTTCCGCTGCTCAGCCATGACCAGAAGACGGCGATCCTCGGAGCGAACGCATCGCGCGTTCTGAAGGTTCCCGCTTAGATTGACTGGTTCATTCGGCTCGACTTGGAGGAGGCGCACATGCCGCAACGGGTTGGCCGCAACGAGCTGAACGATCTCGCGCGGGAGTTCCATTTCAGTATCGACGACTCGGAGATCAGCGAGTACGAGCAGCTGGCGGAGTTCGTCCTCCGAGTACTCGACCCCCTTGATGTCGAGCATCCGGTGCCCGCCGGCAACGTCGCGGCGGTCCGTGACCCTGGATACCGTCCGACACCAGCAGAGGATCCGTACAACGCTGTCGTCCGCCGGTGCCATGTCAAAGCCGATATCGAAGGTCCCCTCACGGGAAAGCGGATAGGACTCAAGGACTCGATCGCCATCGCGGGAATCCCCATGACGTGCGGATCCAAGGTGCTCGAGGGCTTCGTGCCGACATTGGACAGCGTGGTCACCGACCGTCTCCTTCGAGCCGGAGCGACGATCAGCGCAGTTACCAACATGGACAACTTCGCCTTTTCAGGGGGCGGCGACACCAGCGAATACGGGCCGACACTCTGCCCTTTCGATCTCACCCGAACGGCAGGCGGCTCATCGAGCGGGTCAGCTGCGGCTCTTTATTACGACGATGTCGACATCGCAATCGGCGCTGACCAAGGAGGCTCGATTCGTGTGCCCGCGGCGTGGTGCGGAGCGGTGGGCCTCAAGCCAACCCATGGTCTGGTCCCATATGTGGGTATTGCCGGCATTGATCAAACCTTCGATCACTGCGGCCCGATCGCGCTTCACGTCGAGGACGCCGCGCAGGTCCTGAGCGTGATTGCGGGTGCCGAAGAGTCGGACCCACGCCAGCGCGCGGGCGTCGCGACCCAGGATTACTCGAGGTTCGTCGCCGAGGCTGCGGATCGCCTCACCGGCGTTCGCATCGGCGTTGTGGAGGAGGGCTTCAGCCCTGAGGCCGGGGTGGAGCGGGAAACAGTGGCGGCAGCTCAGGCAGCCATCGAGCGTCTCAAGGAGCTGGGAGCGGAGATACGGTCGGTTTCGGTGCCCGCTCACCTGTCATCCGCTGCTATCGGCTTTGCCGGTTTCATCGAGGGGATGACAGCACTGATCAGTGGTGGCGGCAATGGCTGGCACTGGCGGGGGAGGTATTGGCCCGAATTCGCGTCTGCGTTGTGTGAAGGCCTGACGAGATCAGGGCAGGAGCTCCCACCGCAAATGAAGGTGGCGCTCATCTGCGGAACCCACCTCCGGCGTCGTTACCTCGGCCGCTACTACGCCACGGCACAGAACCTGCGTGCGCCTCTGACGGCAGCCTACGACCGCATCTTCGATGACCTTGACTTCCTGGTGATGCCCACAACGCCCGGGCGTCCGCATGCTGACGACAAAGACCTGTCGATCGCTGAACGGGTGATCCGTGGATGGGCGGTGCTGTCCAACACAACACCGTTCGACATGACTGGACACCCCGCCGTGACCATTCCCGCCGCCGAGGCGGGCGGGTTACCCGTCGGTGTGATGTTGGTGGGCCGGCATTTCGAGGATGGTCAGCTGCTCGCCATTGCACGGACGTACGAGATGAACTTTGGCTGGGTGCCCGAGCATCCCGCAGCCCCCGCTCGAAACCGACCCTCGCGAGTTGTCTAGCGAACGGTCTACTGGCTGAGGCCGAGCATGACCAGACCCCCGACGGCGGCAAGGATTCCGACCCACTGACGAGCCGACGGACGCTCGTGAAACAAGATTAGCGTCCCGGCGATGACGACCAGCGGAAAGCTTGCCGAGACGGCCGATGTAATCGAGATGAGGCCCAACTGGCTTCCCCTATTGAACGCGGCCACGCCGATGTTGTCCGCGACGGCCGATACGGACGCAATCACAAAGGACTTCCCTCCCGGGACCTTGACTGTCCCACCCCGTGCCCAGAACCCCAACAGGATGGCGAGGACTGCGACGAACTCAACCAGCCGTGAGCCGTACTGCGGTAGGAACCACCCTGCTTGCTGTGAGCTGTGTCCGAGCAGATACGAGGCGACGCCCCAGGCCACCGCCGCCGTGAGAGCGAACGGAATCCCACTCCGTGTGGCGAGGCTCACTGGTTGATCGCTGCGTGTGATCGATGCCAGGACCACGCCAACAATGGTCGACGCGATTCCAGCCGCCGTGAGCGCAGAGAAGCGTTCACTATCGAAAACCACCGACAGGACAACCGTGAGCGCTGCGTAGGAAGCAAAGACCGGGGTGACGATCGAAACCGGGCCCAACTGGAGTGCGCGAACGAACGAGAAGTACGACACAGTACCGAGAACGCCGCTGACAGCGATCGCAAGCCCTACAGGCAAAGTTGCCGTCACCGACCCTGCGACCGGCGTGAGCCAAAGGACCGACAGGATCACGACATTGACAGATTGAACGATGACCAGCGTGGTGAGAACACCGATTCTCCTCGCGCTGGTCGCACCGAATATGTCGGCGAAGCCAAAGCCCAATGCTGAGGCCAGTCCGATCAGCATCGGCGCATCATCCGGTCATCCTCGCCTGGTACTCGACAATCGGCGCTGAATACCCACCGCGTGTAGACATTCAGCGCTCGACGTCGCCGACCTCCTCGTACCAACGAGCGCGCGTGCCGACCCTACTCCTCATCTTCCATCGAGTCGTCTTTGGTGCCGAGACGATCTGGTCGCGGAGTGCCTCGAGCCGAGCGCGAACTCTTTGAACGACCTCTGTCGGTAGCATCGGGTAACGATCCAGGGCTGCGTCACACTTCGTCAGGTTCTCCAGCGTCGTGTAGCAGAACCCCCAATCGCCGCGCATGATCTCGACGATGTCTGCGGAGTCGATAAGCTCCCGATTCCCGGATCCAAAGTCATGCTCGGCCAAGAGCACGATCATGTCGATCATGTCGTTCTCGGTGATCTCGTGGATCTGGAGCTTGGACAGCATGAGGTACGTCAGGTCCGTGGTCGGGTAGTCCAGCTCCAGGCGACCTTTGAATCCGATCGTGTGCGCCATCACGAGTTCGTCCATGAACACGTCGATCTTGATTCTCGTCTGAGGGTGCTCGAAGATGAGGCGTTTGACGCCCCATTCGTGTGCACGGATGATGTCGGGATCGGCGACATACTCGTCGGCAAGGAATAGGTGCTCAAGCTGCTTCTGCTCTTTGGCGTATCCCCAGAAGTCGATGTCGCGAAATCGCCGTCGACCCATTGCGTCTAGCAAAGGCGCGTGTTCGGAGGAGTGCAACCGGATGGCGAGCGATCCGGTCAGCCGAAGATGCAAGGAGCGGCTTGACGCGGCCTCAATCAAGCGCGTCGCTTCATCCGGGATGAGGCCGTGGAGTGCCTCCTCGTAGTTGGGATCGATTGTCATGCGTGGCTGCGCGCTCCTCCAGCTGCCAACCCGTAGGGCCGGGTCCAGATCGCAACAACGTTCGCTAGCTCACGCCTCCAGTGGCCATGCCGCCGAGCAGATGGAAGATGAAATAGCAGGCCAGCCGGTGCGAAATGTAGCTTGGGTGATCATAGGCGGGAATCAACTCGACTATGTCCATCACTGCAGGTTTCTTCGCGCCGACCATCTCGCATGCCTTGAGGATCTCCCATGACGTCATGCCGCCAACCTCGGGCCCATCGGTGCCGGGAAGGAAGGCCGCGTCCACAACGTCGGAATCCCAACTGACGTAGAAGGCGTCGACGCCGTCTGTCACTTTGGCCAGCGCATCTGCCACGACATCCTCGACTCCGCGGCGGCGAATCTCCCGCATGCGGTAGAGATTGATCCCATTCTCTTCGATGAATCGCCACTGCTCGGGAGGGTTGGTTGCGCCACGCACGCCCACGACGGCCATGTTCTTCGCGTCGATGTTGGGCAGCTCGACCATCCGCGCCATATGCGACCAGTTTGTGTACGGCTCGCCGTGGAAGTCCGGCTGGCAATCGATGTGCGCGTCGAAGTGGATGTAGCCGAACTTCTTGTCGGGGCCGATGCGCTTGGACAGGGCTTGCCCGATCGGGATGGGGAGCGAGTGATCGCCGCCGATGCAGATGGGCATCGCACCGGCATCGAGGATATTGCCGACACACTCCTCGATGTTGTTCCGTGAGCGCTCAGCGTTGGCCGGGATGATCGGCACGTCGCCGGCATCGACCAGGCCGAACTCGTCGAACAGATTGATGTCGAAGTCACCGAGGTAGGGGAGGTATTGGTCTGAGACGAACCGCATCATCTTCGGTGCGAGGCTGGATCCGGAACGATAGATGGTCGCCTGGTCGAAGGGCACTCCCAGGAAGACTGCCTTGGCGCCGTGTTCCTGAATCGCCTTTGTCTCACATGCCACGCCGGGGGACTTCAGGAACGTCCCGGGACCACTGTGCAACAGCCCTCCATGACCCGTCGAGGCGGCGGCGGCGGTGAACATGTCGGGGTGCTTCGTCGCCATGGATGTACCTCCTGTGGTCGGTCGCTTCCGCTAAGGAAGGAATGCATATTATCGGCGCTCAGGCGGGGGCAGTGCAGGGTGCGCCAGGTCGTGGGGCGATCCAGAAAACGCCCACTCGCAACACGCCGACGAGGCTGTCTCCGATTGCGCGGAAGGGCATCACCTTCGACCTCAGCCTCAGCGGACATATAGTGGTGGTCGTGAACGAGTTGGCGTGGCTGGACGCGACCGATCAGGCCGAGATGGTCGCTCGCGGGAATGTCAGCCCAGTCGAGTTGGTGACGGCCGCGATCCACCGCATCGAGTTGTTGAACCCCGTCATCAACGCCGTCATCACTCCGTTGTACGAGAATGCTCTTGCCCTAGCCGGCGCACAACTGCCCGATGGTCCTTTTGCGGGCGTGCCCTTCCTCCTCAAGGACCTGCTCGCCGGCGAAGCAGGAAGCCGCCTCACCGCGGGATCGGCGTTTCTCGGGGAGTTCATCGCACGGCGAGATACCGAGCTCGTACGGCGGTACAAGCACGCCGGACTGGTTATCGTTGGTAAGACCAACACCCCAGAGTTCGGCATCCTGGGAACAACCGAGCCAGTGCGTTTCGGCCCGACCCGAAATCCCTGGGATCTCAATCGATCGACAGGTGGATCAAGCGGAGGGTCGGCTGCAGCAGTCGCGGCCGGCTTGGTCCCGATGGCCCACGGTAACGACGGCGGCGGATCAATCCGGATACCGGCGTCGTGCTGCGGCGTTTTCGGGTTCAAGCCTTCTCGCGCACGGATCTCGATGGCACCCGAACATGGAGATCTGTTCTCGGGATTGTGGGCCGAGCACGTTCTCACGCGGTCCGTCCGGGACAGCGCTCGGTTGCTCGAGGCTACGTCTGGCACGGTCGCCGGCGATCCGTACTGGCCGGCGGCCGAGGATTCGTCGTCAGCCGCTGACCTGGACCGATCTCCGGGAAGGCTCCGGATCGCCTTCAGCGCTGCGTCTCCTACCGGGGGACCTGTGGACCCGACCTGCGCGCGAGCGATGATCGACGCTGCGCACTTGTGCGAGGAGCTTGGACACGAAGTTGTAGAAGCGGCGCCCGCACTCGACCCAGAGCCGTATGCCGTCGCCTTCGACACGGTCTGGATCGCCGGCGTCGCGTGGATGATCGACTACTGGGGAGGACTGCTCCATCGCGCTCCGCAAGCTCACGATGTCGAGATCCTCACGTGGGCTCTCTACGAGAAGGGGCGGCGCATCGCCGCCACTGAATATCTCGAGGCGGTTCATGAACTCCAGCGCATGAGCAGGACGGTCGCCGGCTTCTTCGACCGTCACGACGTCTGGCTGACGCCCACGGTGGCCACGCCACCCCCACCGATCGGGTTCATTGCGTCTTCCAGTGACGATCCGTTGCGCGGATATCAACGCGACAGCGAGTTCTGTCCATTCACGACCGTCGCGAATGTCACCGGGCAACCCGCGATGTCGACTCCCTTGTTCTGGAACGAGGACGACCTGCCGATCGGGACGCAGTTCGTCGGCCAGTTCGGGGCAGACCGCACGCTGATGCGACTCGCCGCGCAACTCGAGGAAAGTCGCCCATGGGCTGGCAGACGTCCGCCCACAGCTACGCCGGATCCAGAACCTCGACAGCCGCATCGGTCGGACCCGCCCCGTTGATGACGTTCAGATCCATCGGACACGCGGACGCGACAACGATGGACGGCAGCAGCGCCCGAAGCGTGACGGAGTCGCCTGCTCTCGTCAGCGCCGGGGCAAAGTTCAGCGCGTCGTCGGCGTCGCGCGAGACGTTCATGAACAGGTTGATCGGCTGGGGAATCTCAACACCGGCATAGCCAAGCTCGTCCATCGTGCGCTCGAGGTTCTCCTGGCACGAGGCGTGCCAGCCCGTGTGCCCCAGGAGCGCGTATCTCGTCGGATCACACGCAGCGCAGAGCATGTCGTGGACACCGGGCGACGAATCCTCCTCAAGCAGCAGAAGCGGGCGGCGGCGGTTCGTGACAAACGGCTCGCCGGACTTCGGAAAGAGCCGCTTCACAAACACCCGCGTGTGCTCAGCACTCGCGTATTCACCGACATCGCCGTCGACAAAGGCAAAGAGATCAACCACCTGGGTGCCCTCGAGGTCGATCACCCGGAAGCGCTGATCGGCAGCCACCCGCACGGCAACCGCCCCACGAGCCGGGATCAGCATGCGCTCGCTCATCTATGCCAGGAAGTACCGGCGATTCAGCGGCACCTCGTCCACCGGGGTCGCGGTCAGCAATCTTCCATCCAGAGTCACGCTCCCATTCACCGGATCGACCGTGATGCTCGGAGCATAGTCATTCCCCACCATCGATCGCCGGGTCACGCCTCTGCTCCCGTGAGGTGTGCGCAGGGTACGGCGGCTGCCCAACGCCGCGGCGATACCTGTGTCGAGCGCAGCGCGCGAGACAAAAGTGGTGGCGAGTGAGTTGGGCGCCATACCTCCCCAGTGGCTGCCGTATTGCACCGGCTCGCTGCGCTCGACGGAGGCATTACCTTCGCCGAGCGCACCCCACGCCGGATAGCCGCCCTTGAGAATCAGTTCCGGACGCACCCCGAAATAGGTTGGCTTCCAGAGCACTATGTCCGCCAGACGCCCGGTCGCCAGCGTCCCCACGTCAGCGGCGACTCCATGTGTGATGGCCGGATTGATGGTGTACTTGCTGAGGTACCTGAGGACCCGCTCATTGTCGTTATCCAGGCTGATAATGCCGGCCGTCGCAGAGGGTCCGCTGCGAGCTACCGCGGCGGGCTCATGCCATCCGATACCCTCGCGCTGCGCGCGCCAGGTCTTCATGACGTGAGCAAGTTGCCAGGTTCGTCGAACGGTCTCGCCGATTCGACCCATCCCCTGCGAGTCGCTGTTGATGATGCTGATCGCTCCCAGCTCGTGCAAGGGGCCCTCGGCAGCCATCGTGGCCGGATGGATCCGTTCCAGCGCAGCGGCGAGGTCATCTTCGGACTGAGCGGACCCGTTGTGACTCAGCAAGATCATGTCCTGGTGCTCTCGCGCCGCGGCGGTGCCGTAAGGCAGCGTCGGCGTTGTCGAGGAGCAGATCACGTTGGACTCAGCGACGATCTCCATCAGGTTCGGGATGTGCCCACCACCGGCGCCCTCGACGTGATAGGCATGAATAGCACGACCAGCGATGGCTCGCACCGTGTCTTCGAGCTCGCAGGACTCGTTGAGCCCGTCCGTATGCAGGCAGACAGTGACGTCGTGCACGTCGGCGATCGCCAGCGTGCCGTCGATGATCTCGGGCGTCGCGCCGTAATCCTCGTGAATCTTGAAGCCGACTGCGCCCGCCTCCAGGAGCGCAACGAGTGCCTCTGGGTTGGTGGTGCGAGCACATGCCTGCAGACCAATATTGACAGGCCACCCCTCGAGTGCTCGAAGCGTCTGCAACATTGCAAAGGGGGGCTCCTCGAACCCGCCTGTGATCAACGTCGTCACTCCGGCGGACAGCGCCACGGGGATCAGGCGCGGTGTGAGGAGGTGCACGTGGCTGTCGACGCCTCCGGGGGTCGCGATCAACCCGTACCCCATGACGGGCATGGTGTGGGGTCCGATGACCAAGTCAACGCCATCGCTGATACTTGGGCTCCCCGCCCTTCCAATCGCGACGATTCTGCCGTCCTTGATCCCAATGTTCGTCTTGCGTATGCCCAGGAGGGGATCGACAACCACAACCCCGGCAACGACCACGTCGAGCTCACTGGCGCTGGGGACCTTGTCGTACTGGGTCATGCCGGCGCGGATGTTCTTCGCGTACCCCCAGATCGGTTCGTCGCCGTAGCCAACGTCATCGGCCTCGACCACGACGCTCAGGTTCGTATCCGCAAGCCGGATCACATCGTCAGTGGTCGGCCCGTAGAGCGCTCGATAGCGCTCTTTCGACATCCTCATCCGACGCTTGCTTGACGTGCGTACGCGACGAGGGCGACACGTCGAGTTTGGCCGGGTTGCCAGCGCAGCGACGCCCCGGCGGCGAGGTCGAGGTGGTAGCCGCGAGCTGCCCCGCGGTCGAAGGAAAGTCGTCGATTCGACAACCAGAATGGGAAGTGCGACGCCACCCGAATCGGCATCTGCGAATGACTGGTGACCTCGAGGGTGATGCGCCGCCGGCCCTCGTTGATCGTCACGGTACCTGGAGTGCCGAGGTGTGTCGCGTGACCAAGTGGATCGCGCAGGACGATCAGTCGGGATCCATCGCCGAGCAGCACCTCGAGCCGTACCTCTTCAACCAGCGCGGGCACGCCCTCGAGGACGTCGTCACTGCTCAGTGCAGACATGCCGGTCGCGACGACTTCGTCGTACGTCGATCCCGATCGGGCTGCCGCGTGCATGCCGTCGCAGATGATAGCGATCGCCTCCGGAGCGCTGAGCTTCTCGCCCTGAGACAGGGTTCGGCGAGCGAGTTCGGCGGCGAGAAACACCAGAAGACGATCGTGCTCCGTGGCCGACACATACATACCTAGTGCGCCGCGCCGGTCGGCACCTTACGCTTGCTCCGTGGACACGATGCGGGCAGGAGTCCGAGTTCCTCCTTCGAGTCGCCTCAATGCAGAGAGACTGATCATCTCGAACGCGAGGTTCGCGGCGAGTATCGCGGTCACCTCACCCGAGTCGTAGCTGGGTATGACCTCGACGACGTCGAACCCGACGAAATCGATGCCCCGCAATCCCCGGATCAATTGGAGAGCCTGAAACGACGAGAGGCCCCCCGCTTCGGGTGTGCCGGTTCCTGGTGCGAACGCGGGATCCACGACGTCGATATCGAAGCTGATGAAGGTTGGACGGCCTCCGACTCGGCGGCGGATCGCCTCGATGGTCACGTCGGGGCTCTGGGTGAGGACCTCGTGCGTGGGGATGTATTCGAGGCCCAGCTCTCGTTTCAAGACCGGCCAATCGTCAGGGCCGTACACCGACCCGCGCAGGCCGACCTCGATCGAGTGGTCCACGTCGACCAGCCCCTCCTCGATCGCCCGGCGCATCCAGGTGCCGTGGTTGTACTTCTCGCCGAAGAACGAGTCCCAGGCGTCGGTGTGCGAATCGAAGTCGATGACGGCCACCGGTCCGACCGAGCGGGTCGCGCGCAGGTGTGGCAGTGTGACGGAGTGATCCCCACCGAGCAGGAGCGGAATCACACCCGCATTGACGACCGGAGTGACCTCGCGCTCGATGATCTCGTAACTGCGCTCGATGTAACCCGGCACGATGGCGACGTCGCCGTAATCGACGCACGAGAGGACCCGGAACGGGTGCACCTCAAGCACGGGGTTGTGCCCTCTGATCAGGACGGAGGCAGCGCGGATCGCGTTCGGTCCGAAACGTCCGCCGGCGCGGAACGACACGCCCGTGTCGAAGGGCACCCCGATAATTGCGAGGTCGACGTCCTCGGTGGTGCGGACGTTGGGCAGACGGGCAAAGGTTGGGATACCTGTGAATCTCGGACTCTGCAGCGAGTCAGCGGGCACATACCGGGGGGAGGGCTTGGGTTGCGCGTCGCCGACGGGTGTCTGATCGCTCACTCTGACCGCCCTCCGGTGACCGGCAGCACCTGGCCGCACAGCCCCATGCCATCCTCGGAAGCCAGAAAGGCCACTGCGTGGGCGATTTCCGCCGTGGTGCCGATACGGCCAACGACAGTGTCTTCTGCATACAGCGCTTTCATCTCATCCAGGGTCACACCGGCGAAGCCCGCATCCGCGGCGAGCTGCGGAGTGTCGATGACTCCTGGCGCGACCGCGGTGACGGCAACTCCACCCGGACCAAGCTCGGCCCCCAATGCTCGTGTCATCTCGATCAATCCTCCTTTCGCCGCGCAATACGCTGTTGCTCCCCTCGCACCGATGACGCCCCAGATCGAGGACATGTTGACGATCCTCCCCCACTGAGCGTCGAGCATCCCGGAAACCACCCGCCGTGTACAGAGAAAGGGCCCCGTGAGGTTGACCGCAATCGTCCGATCCCAGACCCCGAGATCCAGGTCAACAAAGGGCGCCATCTCCAGGACCGCGGCGTTGTTGACGAGGATGTTGACGACGCCGAGACGTTCCTCGACGGCCCGCACCATCGCGTCCACCGCGTCGGGGTCTGCGACGTCGGCCGGAAAGGCCTCGGCGCGCACTTGATTCTCCCGGAGACGGGTCGCAGTGGCTTCGGCCTTCTCTGGGTGCAGCGAGTTGACGGCAATGACGCAGCCTTCCGAGGCTAGTCGTGCGGCGATGGCGGCGCCGATCCCCTGACCCGCGCCGGTCACCAAGGCCACCTTACCGGTCAGGCCGCGCATCATCCATTCCACCACGAGGAGGCAGCCTTCGTCCCGCCGACCGAAATCACTTCCGCCGTGAGATATCCAGATGCTGCCGAACCGAGGAAGCGCACCACAGGGGCCACTGATGCCAACCGCCCAGGTGCGACAGAGATGGCGTTCGCGGTCACTCCACTCGTCCCGAGCTCGGTCGCCAGAGCTCGAGCCAGCTGGATGATCGCGCCGGAGACGGTAGCAAGCGGAACCTGACCCTCCGGATCGTCGATACGCCACGTGACGAACGTGATCCTGCCACGCCCTCGACGCATCATCGGTCCGACGGCTGCACGGGCAGCGTGCATGGCAACCGTCAGGCCGGCCATCGCCGACGACCAGAACGCATCGCTGACGTCGGCGACGCGAGTGCCAGTGGTCGTCGCTGGAGCGGGGGCAACCACCAATGCATCGGCGGGTCCGTGCGTCTCTTCGAGTAGCCGCCAGGCTTCGGATGTCCCGACGGCTGACATGAGGTCAACGTCGAGAATGGAAATGCCCGAGGTGAGCCGCGGAGGCGGCTGCGAAGTGAGGAGGACGACCCTTTCGGGTCCGCCCAACTCATCGGCGAGTTGGGATACCTCCTCGTTCGCAGCCGCCGCGACCAGAACGATCACTACGACGCGGCGCCTACTCGATCGGGATTTCCGCGTAGCGGCGGTTGATGTCGACTCCCTGCCGCTTGCGATATGCCTTGAAGGCGAAGAACCAGATCGCTGCAAAGATCACTCCGACCGCCGCCCCTCCGTCCGCGAAGCCGAGATTCGTCGAGAACGAACCGTCAACCGCAAGGCGCCAGAAGCCGTAGCCCACGATGATCGTGGCGATGATCCCAAGCAGACTCATGAGCGGAAAGCCACCCACCCGCCACGCGATCGCGGAGTTGTCGAACTGCACCTTGCGCACGAAGGGATAGAAGATCGCCCAGATGCTGACGACGATGAACGATATGGCCAGCCCGAGGAATCCTGAAATCGGACCGAGCAGTGTCGTGAACGCGAACAGCGCGAGGAAGATCTCGGCAACCACCCCCCACACGAGAAGGGCGTAGTGCGGGGAGTGATACCGCTCGCTGACGTTGCCCAGCCACTCAGGAGCGACGCCGTCGATGCTCCATGCGAGGGTGGCTCGACTCGCATAGATGAGCGTGGTGCCGATGACGAACACCGCGATGAACACCACCCAGACGCTCATCAAGATCGTCAGTATCGGCTGGCCCCCTGCGACGGCGGTGAAGAACGGAACATAGGGCGGTGCTTGCACCGGAACGCCCTGAACCGCTGTGGTGAGGAGGAAGCTGCTCCCGAATGCTGCCTGATAGAGCCACGTCAGCGCGATGAAGGCGATGCCCATGAGCACCACCGCACCCGAGATACCGAGCAGCTGACTCCGCTGCACATTCTTGATCTCGCCGGAGAACGAGGTCGACGCGACCGCGAACCAGATCGAAAATGCCGGCCAGATCATGAAGTTGATCGTGTTCCCAAGATTGAACGGGGCTGATGGCGCCAAGCCCGCCTTCACACCTTGAGCCACGATCTTGTTGTAGGAGCCGGCGCCGGCGATGGAGTCGAAGTTGGACTTGAAGTCGAGCGCACCCGTCGCCGCCAGCAGGAGCACGACGATGGTGATAGCGATGCTTGCGAACGCTGCGTAGGCCGCCCACCGTTGCCACCGGAAATACACGCCGGCGCCACGAATCTGGAGCCAGATGACGAGCACGATCGCGGCGCTGCCACCGAGGAAAATGCCCCAGCCATGATTGAACCAGGTCGACGCGTTCAACAAAGCCTGGCTCTTCATCTGAAGACCAAGTCCCGCCAGGAACGGCGAGATCGAGTACAGGCTGAGGAACGCACCGCTGACGCCGGCGTAGAACGCCTCCCAGAACGCGAACGAGAAGCTCACGACAAAACCGACGACCGGCGACAGGGTGCGCGACAGGTACACGTACTCGCCGCCCGTGCGCGGATAGAGCGTGGCGAACATCGCGTAGCAGACACCCATCGCCAGCCCGCCCACCGTCGCAATGAGCGCCGCGATCGGCATTGATGCCCCAGGGTACAAGCCCCATGCGAGGACGACGAACACGATGTACGACAGCGCAATCTGGGACACGCCGTAGAAGACAACGTCCTGGGTTCTGACCTGTCTGACTAGCCCTGAACTCGCTCGGGTGAAGACACCCGTGACGGTCGGCATCTCTGTCGCCATGCTGCCCTCCGTTACTAATTCCTTATCCCACTACCAGCTCTACTCGCTGAAGTCCTTTGTGCGGGTCTACGTCGACAAGCAGTCCGTCGAGTATCCCTTCGCCATACTCGCTCCCCGGGTTGGCGATCGTCACACCCTCGAGTTGCTTGATCCCCTTGGACTCGTGGATGTGGCCGTGCAGGCCGATTATAGGTTTGTATTTGATGATTGCGTCACGCGTCGCGGTGCTCCCGACTGGGATCATTTCGAGCCCGTCCGAGCCGACGCGGGGCCGCAGGTAGTCGTCGAGCTTGGGCGCGATATCGAGGCCGCTTCCGAGCGGCGGGACATGCAAGCTGAAGATCGCCCGGCTCAAGTCGTGCACACCTTTGGCAGCGGCATCGATCCGACCGGCCAGCGCGTCCTCGGGGATGTCTCGGGGGCATGCCCACGGCGTTGGATTCCCGTAGCCCATGCCGAGCAATTCAAATCCCCCCTCGAGCTCGATGACCTTCCCATTCGGATCCTCGATGACCTCGGAGGAGGCGATCACGTCATCGATCTCGAAGAAATCGTCGTTGGCGCCAGACACGAAACACCGGACGCCCGTGCCGCGGAGCTTCATGTCTGCCTCGGCCATCCATTCCTGCGCCCGCTCGACGACCAGACGGCGGAACAGTGTGTCGATCTTCGCCTGGTCCCCTTGATAGGTTCGGTACTCGTCGGGCGTCGTGATGAAGTCGTACTGGCCGGAGTCGGCGATCATGACTTTGAGTGCTTCGAGTGCCTTCGGAGAGTTGACCTTGCGCTGCACGCCCATGAACGTCGCCGTGTAATCGCCAGGGCGTGTCTCGACGATCGGAACGACGAATTTTCCGGTGATGTCGCCGCCGACGATGATGGTGTCGGCTTCGTAGAACTTCCACGAGTTGAGGAACTTCTTCCAGCACTTTCGCGACGCGTGGATGTCGGAGCAGAAGTAGATCCTCACGCGCCTGCGGCCCCCGGAAACTCCTCATCGAGAATGCGCCCGATGTTGCGCACCAGCACGCTGACCAGCTGCTCACCGATCTCGGGCGAGGCGGGAAGGGCGCTGTAGCCGATGCCGTTCGGCCAGAGGATGTCGGCGGGCGCGGGGAAGATGTCGTACGTGGTCATCCGTTGGGCGCCACCGTCAGCTTTCAGGTTGGTTCTGACGAGATCCGGCCGCATGTACTCCATCATCGACGTCTCTGTGATCGAGGCGTGCTCGGCCTCCCATCCCGGGAACGACTCACCGAATATCCGGCGGATGTCGTCGGGACTCACCTGGTCCCACCAGTGGATCAACAGCGCCTTCTGGTCCGGGCTGGATCGCTCCGTGCCCTGCTCGATCGCCTCGAGGAGAGTCCACGCATTCTCGAAGTGGCCGTTCAGCACAACGAGGTTCCGGAAGCCCTGGCGGAACCAGTCGGCGAGGAGTGTCCCGACGACGCTCTCGAGGACCCGCCCGGGGAGGCCGACCGATCCGGGAAAGTGCCTCCCGCCGCCCGTCCTCGGTCGCGAGTACGCCCCGAAGAACATGGGGGGCGCAACGATGAGGCGACGGCCCGCAGCCACACGCTTCGCGACTTCGTAGGGGATGAACCCGTCGGTGCCGAGCGGCAGATGCGGTCCGTGCTGCTCGATCGCTCCGACGGGAAGCACGAGCGGTACTTGGTCGCGGATGAGCTTGGCAACGTCGGGGGACGTGAGGGTCTCGAGCAGCAGGGGTGCGTCCGCCGGCATGCGATCGCCCATTCCAGCATCAGTCATGCACGACCCACCTCACAACCCGTACCAGGCCGTGGCACCACCGTCGACCACCATGACCGAGCCGGTCATGTAGCTCGAAGCATCGGACGCGAGGTGCACCGCAGCATCGGCGATCTCACCGGGCCGACCGACGCGGCCCAGCGGTAGCGGATCGGTCTGGACGTGCTCAGCCGCGGCGCGATCAGACGCGGCCTCGAACCAGCCGCGGAGCATCGGCGTGTCGATCGGACCGGGGCACAGGGAATTGACACGGATGCCGAGCGGTCCGCAGTCGACCGCGAGCGCGCGCACGAGGTTGACCACCCCACCTTTGGCAGCGCAATACGCCGCCATACTGCGGGCGCCGACAAGCCCGAGTTCCGACGCGGTCAGGATGATCGAGCCGCCTCCCGCGCGTTCCAGAGCCGGAATCCCGAACTTCGCCAGCCAGAACGCGCCTCCGAGGTTGACGTCGATGGCCTGCCGCCAGTCCGCCTCGCTCGTTTCCGGTGCCGTTCCGGTGGGCATGACGCCGGCACTGTGATACAGGACATTCACCAAGCCGAACCTCGCTTCGGCACTGGCGATCAGTCGCTCGACATCACTCGGATCGGCCACGTCGCATTTGACGAAGACAGCCTCGCCGCCGGCCGCTTCGATCGCGTGAACGAGCTCGGCTCCCTCAGCGGTGCGCCTCGACGCCGCAACGACTTTCGCGCCTTCCTCGGCAAAGCGCACTGCGCCGGCCCAGCCGAGGCCCGAGGTCGCGCCGGTGATCACCGCGACCTTGTCAGCGAGACGCCCGCCATGCCTGACTGCACTCATGACTCGCGCCTCATTTCCAATCCGCACCGGCCGGCTGGTGTTGGCGAGAGGACCTGAATTCGTTGAGCATTTCCTCATACAGCTTTCGATACGCGATCGAATAGCGGTCAGCTCGGACGTGTGCCTGGCCCTGGAGTTCCAGCGGGGCGTCAGGCGGGTCGAGGCTCTCGACGATGGGAACGTCTTCAGCGAAGATCCGCGCCTCCAGCTCGACCTGAGCGGACAGCGGGCCGTTCTGGCGTCGAAATTCGCTGTTGGCGGCAACGAAGAAGAAGACGCGGCAGGAGCGTCCGTCAAGCCCCGTGGGAGCTGCCGCCTGGCAGACCAACCGCCGTCCGCCGCCCTCGTGCTCGGTGTAGACGTAGGAGAGGGCCGGCATCTCAAACCGGTACTTCAGGAGCATCTCCGCCGGTGCGTCAGTGCCGGGCCCGTTATCCGACGACTCGCCAAACCGATACTTGGGGGCCTGCCCATCGTCGCCGTCCCGAACTGACCACGGCGACCCGAAGGTGAGTGCAATCTCCCACGACAGCCGCCGTCCTTCCGCATGCACTGTGTAGGCGCCCATGGCTGGATTCACGTCGCCAAATGCCGCGCGATGGACGAAGGCGAAGTGACTCGAATCACGAAAGTTCTCGGTGATGCTCCTGAGTCCGCAGCCGACGTCGAACCACTCGCCGAGCTCGACCTCCCATCCACCGCCGGTGTCGTGCTCCATCTCGGGGATCGAGGGCGGAGTCGTGAGAGTCGCTTCGAGGCTGGTCCAGACCAAACCAAAACGCTCCTGTACCGGGAGCAGTTCGAGGGTCGCATTGGAATGGACTTCGGGTTGCGACGGCACCAACGCGCATGCGCCGTCGTGACCCCATCGCCACCCGTGGTACGCACACTCGAGCGTCCCCTCCGACATGCGTCCCAGCGAGAGCCGCGCTCCGCGGTGCGGGCAGCGATCCAGGGCGACGATGACACCAGCCGAGCTTCGATACACCACAACCCGCTTGCCCAGGAGGGCGCCTCCCACGGGGCGGTCGGACTCCAGGTCTTGTAGCCGGGCGACCGGGAACCATAGACGTTGCAGCATCTCCGCTTCATGAGCCAGCACTGTAGTCTCCAACGCGCACCGGGGACGCCTCTCGAACCATTGGCAACAACCCGGAAGCCAGACGTTCGAGATGCTCCATGGCGAGGGAGAACGGTACGCCCGGAAGTCGGGCCCAGAACACGACCTCGTCAAACGGATAGCGATCGCGCAACGAAACCAGGCGCTCAGCCAGTTGGTCCGGCGGTCCGACGAACAGCTCGCGGCGCGACTGGTCAAGGTCGGTGGCGAACGCGTAGCCGCCGGCGGTCGCCGCGCTCTCCTCCCATTCCGCGTACTTGCGCTGCTGGTAGGCGAAGGCCGGCCCGATGACATCTCTCCATTCACTTTCAGCCGAGTCCGACTGCCAGAGGACCGATGCGAACAGGAGTCGGAACCCATCGGGCGAGCGGTCATGCCGATCCAGCGCAGGCCGGATCTGCTCTCCATACAGCTCTGCCAAGGTCTGCTCCGGGTTGCTGAATGAATAGGCGAAGTGTCCGTCCGCCAGCCGCACCGCGCGGTCGATTGCCGGCGCAACAAGACCGCCCAGCACCAGCGGAATTGGCCGCTGCACCGGCGGGATGTTCACCCACGAGCCATCCGGCAAGATCCCTCCAGACAGGCCTGCCTTGATGAAGGTGACCCCATCCTCCATGAGCCGACGCCGATCCGCGGGGTCGACGCCGAAAATGCGGAACTCGTTCGGGTAGTTTCCCGCCCCCAGCCCAAGCGTGAGCCGGCCATTCGAGATGACATCGACCACGCAGGCCTCCTCGACGACGTGACGTGGGTGCGTCAGCGGGAGGAGGATGACACCGGTCCCGAGCCGCAGCGTCGTGGTCTCCCGGGCAAACGCGGCGAGCACCGGCAGCTGCGCAGGGAGGTATCCGTCATCGACGCCGTGCTGTTCGCTCGTCCAGACCCCGTGGAACCCAAGCCGTTCGGCCGCTCGGACCAGCTGCACAGCCTGTTCGAAATCCTCGGACGTCATGGGAGCGCCCTGACGCGGCCTGAGGTCGAGAAACAGGCTGAAGTCCACGGTACTCCGTCACCCCATTGCTGCGCGGTCGCCTGGTCTCGGCCGCGCGGTCCGATTGGCGAGCGATGCTAGCACCGCAGATATCGGAACGCAATTCCCAAAGTGAGCGAGGCGTCCAAACCTGCTGCACACGCGCTTCTCATCAAACTGGTGCCCTCTGGTCGCAATCGGAAGAGTCTTCGCAATTGCGCACGGGGTGCGATGAGAGTAGCCTCACCGATGTGATGGGGCGAAGACTTCGGACCGGGTGCCACGTCCTTGCTACCTTCGATCAGCTTCGGTGCCGAAGTGCCGCTGAGCATGACTTCCGAGTGTGGATCGTGTGATCCACAGACGGTTGGCCAGATTTGTGAGGGCGATGGTTCGATGCCTCGGAGTCGGGTCCGTCAACGATGCAACGAGTGGCGCCGGCGATGGTGAGACCAGCTCGACTGCCGGCGCTCGTCTCCTCGGAGGCACAGGCTCCACCAGCGCGGAAGACCACGGACAACAGTGGATCGCCGCTGAGGGCATCGGACAGCGCACCGCGCTCCTTGGAGAACTGGCGCGGATGGCCCGACGGAATTGACTCACTCTCGCCGCGCCGCCTGAGCCGAGGCTCTCGGCTCGGCTTCTCGAAGCGGCCCCAGGGGAGACGAACAGGCCTTCCCAGATCATCCGGCAGGATTGCGGATCACGTTGTGCGCGCCAATCGAGAAACGTCAGGATGACGGGCCGCCTCGAGACACCGTTCCCCGAAGCATGGGCTGCCTCGAAGGCAGTCCTCGCAGTAGCTTCCCCGCCGCTTTCAACAGCCGAAGCTGCAGAGTTGATGCTTCGTTACTATGCAACTGCGGGGAAGGCGACACGTTTGACGGGCGAACGTGATGATAATTTTCGAATTGACGGCCGTGACGGCGCACGGCTGGTCCTCAAGGTGGCTCATCACCAGGAAGACCGGCTCGTCACGAATCTGCACACCAGCTTGCTTCTCTATCTCGCTGTCACAACCCCCGCGATCCCGACACCGCGCGTTCTTGCCACAAAGGACGGGCTCAGCGAGCATCAGCTGACTAACGGTCACAACGCCGGTCGCGTCGCGCGCGTCACCTCGTATCTGTATGGGCGACCGTTGCACTCTGTTTCTCCATCGGCGAGTCTCCGCCGCGAAGTTGGAGCGACGCTGGCGCGTCTCGACCAAGGCTTGCGACACTTCACCCACGGCGCAGCGGATCGCATTCTCATATGGGATCTGCAATGGGCGCATCACCTCAAAGAACTCATTCCCGTGATCCCTGATCGGAACGCCCGCCAAACGCTACTCCGCCATGTCGACAGCTTCGCAACTGTTGTATCCCCGCAGCTCACAACGCTACGCTCCCAAATGATCCACAACGACTTCAACAGTGGCAACATCCTCATCGACCCGTATCGTCGAGTCGTCTCCGGCATCCTCGACTTCGGAGACGCCGTTCGAGCGCCACTGATCCTCGATGTGGCAGTCGCAGCGTCATATCACATCACAAGCGACGTGGACCCCACGGCCGCGGCAATCGATCTGGTTGTCGGTTACCATCAGATCGAAGCGCTGCTGAGGGAGGAGCTCACGATCTTCTTTGACTTGGTCCTCATGAGGTTGATCTTCCGCATTGTCATCACGGAGTGGAGGGCCTCCCTGTTTCCCGCGGACCGCCCGTACATTGTGCGCAACCTCGTCAGCACCTGGGCTCAGTTCAATAGTCTGCAAGCGGTTTCGCACAGCGTCGTCGTCGCAGATCTCATGCGCCGCTGTGGCGTGATCTAGGTGTAGCGTCCGTAACCCATGACGGTAGAGGACATCGAAAGCCGATTGGCACGGGATGACTCTGTGGACGTCAACAACATCGTGCGACGCCGGGCGCGAGCACTCGGTCCAGCATACAGACTCTCGTACGACGCGCCGATCCATCTCGTGCGCGGAGAAGGCGTATACCTTTACGACGACCTGGGTCGCGCGTACCTCGACGTTTACAACAACGTGCCGGCCGTCGGCCACTGCCACCCTCGGGTAGTCGCCGCGATAGCAGAGCAAGCGGCGACGTTGAACGCCAATACGAGATATGCCTCCGAGCTGGTGGTGGACTACGCGGAGCGCCTGCTGAGAACGTTCCCGAGCGAACTGGAGCACGTGATGTTCACGTGCACCGGCAGTGAGGCTATCGATCTCGCTCTCCGCATCTCGCGGTTTCATACACGTCGCGAGGGCATCATCGTGACCGCCAACGCCTACCATGGCATCACGACTGGTGTCGCTGAGATATCACCGATGATCGGCGAGCGCGTGCCTCTTGGACGGCATGTCCGCACGATCCACGCTCCATCCTCAGGCGATGGCGCCGGACCAGTCTGGGCAGCGGCAGTGAGCTCAGCGATCAAGGACCTTGAGCGCCACGGGATCGGATTCGGGACTCTCGTGGTCGATACCGTCTTCTCCTCCGATGGTGTCTTCACGCACCCGGCGGGCTTTCTGCAAGATGCTGTCGGTGTGGTGCATGCAGCGGGCGGTCTTGTGGTCGCCGACGAGGTGCAGGCTGGGTTCGGTCGTACTGGAGATATGTGGGGGTTTCAGCGCCATGGAGTCGTCCCGGACCTGGTCGCTCTCGGGAAACCGATGGGGAACGGAATGCCCATCGCTGGAGTGGTGGCGAGGGCAGAACTGTTGACCGACTTCGGGACAGCGGTGAAATACTTCAACACGTTCGCGGCGAACTCCGTGTGCGTGGCGGCCGCGCGTGCTGTACTGGATGTGCTGGCAGATGAAGGCTTACTCGACAATGCGACGAGCGTGGGACAGTATCTGCGAAGCGGCATGAGTCGGATCGCGAGCGCGGATCGAGGTATCGGTGAGATTCGCGGCACTGGATTGTTCATCGGCGCAGACATCGTTGCGCCTCACTCCGATGGGGTGCCCGACGGGCCGAGGGCGCAACGACTGATGAATCGGCTTCGCGAGCGTAGAGTGTTGACAGGCATTACGGGGCCTCTCGGGAACGTGCTAAAGCTCCGGCCTCCGCTGCCCTTCAGCCGCGAGAATGCCGACGTCTTCTTATCGAACCTGGACGATGCATTGGCGGATGTCTGACCAAAGCGCGTGAAGCTGATGCGTCGGCAGCGCTCCCTTTCGTATGGCACGCGCAGCGTCCGGGAGAGGCGGCGATCGCTCCATGGAGTCTCTAGCGATGGACTATGAGAACGGTAATCAGAATGAGGAGTGCGACTGCGCCAAAAATGATGATCTGACGAGCGAAGAACTTCTTCCAGACTTGAGAGGGAGTGTCGTCGGGATTGCCGAGGATCCACAGAGGCACGTGTCCCATTATAGAGAGCACCTAGCGCAGCTACGGCGTGCGCGCGTCGAGTCCCTGCGGGGGCGCCTTCTGGCGGTGAGGCCGAGCCCTCGCAAATGAAGCGGTGACTGCACCGGCGATAATCAGCGGCGTGCCGATGGCGAACCCAAGAGTCGGTTGGTCGTGCAGGATGATGATGGCCAGCGCCGCCGTCGACAGCGGTTCAACGGTGCCGAGGGCGGCGACTTTCACCGAACCAAGCCGGCGCAATCCCCGAAACAGGCAGTAGAAGGCTGAGGCCGTCAGGAGGCTTATGCCGAAGAGCATCACCCACTGGCTGCCGGCGGGCATCCGGGCAGCGCCGGTCGAGACGGTGAACACGACCAGCGCGACGCCTGCCGATCCGCTCGTCCAGAGAGATGCTGTCATGTATCCCGTCCGGTGAACGAGGCGACCACCGCCGGTCAAGTAGCCCGCATACGCGACGGCTCCGAGCAGCGCGAGCAGGACGCCAAGTGGACGAACAGCGACGCCGCCTCCAGGCGTCCACACGATGAACACGACACCACAGAATCCGACGACGATGGCGGTGACCACAAGGCGCGCCGGTAGCCCCTGCCCCAGAAGCACTGACCCGATGACCACGAAGATCGGGTATGAGTACACGATGAGCGCCAGCGTTGATGTCGGCCCGTAGCGCAGCGACAGAAAGAACAACAGCGCGGCAAGCCCATAGCCAAGTGTGCCGATGCCGATGAGCGCGACGCGTTCCCGGTGGGCGGCAAGCAGCGGCTCCTTTCGCCAGGAGAGAAGCACCGCCATCACGATCGCCGCCACGACAAACCGAAACGCCAGCAGGAAGGGCACCGGCAGCGTCTTCTCGGTCAGAAGTTTGGCGATGATGACGATAGCCCCAAGTTGAACCGATGCGGCGGCAATCAGTGCCGTACCGAAAAGGTCGACGTGGACACGTCTCGATGCGTCTTGGCTCGTGGCTAGACCTGCACGAGCGACACGACGCACCGCCGCGCGGAGAGCCCACGGACCGCCGCCTCTGCCTCTGACACAGGAACGTCACCCGCGGCCGCCCGGTCGAGTTTCTCGTCCACACGCGGATGATCTCAAGACGGGCCATCCCTGCGTCCAGGGTCCCAGTTCGTGTCCTAGCGATCGCTTTGGACGCCTCGAAATCTCACTGGCGATTCCGTGGAGGCGACCAAGTCGCGCCGAGCCCGAGGCAAAACGCCCCGTCGCGGCGCGACCTCATCTGCTGATGATTTTGGGGTGACTTTGGGCCCTCACTGCGCGGCTCGGACCTCCTCGCGAGAGAGCGCGGCGACCTCGGCCGATGTGCTGGCCATGTCGAAGACGATCCGCCCGGAGATCCTGCCTTTGAGCACGTCGTCGATCGACTCGTTGACAGTGCTCAGCGGGCGCGTCTCGCGGATCACGGTTGTCCGTCCGCGAGCATGGAGGTCGAACACCTCATCGAGATCTTTGCGGGTGCCGACGATGGAGCCAACGATGGTGATCCCGTTCAAGACCGTTTCGAAAATAGGGATGCTCACCGCATTGTCCGCAGGGAGCGCCACAAACACCAACGTGCCTTTGCGGCGCAGCGATCCGAACGCCTGCTCGAACGCGCGTGGTGAGACTGCGAGGGCGATGGCTGCGTCAGCGCCACCGAGGCGCTGGATGGCCTGAACCGGATCCTCCTCCGCGGCGTTGACTGTGTAGTCGGCGCCGAGGCGCTTGCTCATCGCCAGCTTCTCGGCTGTGACGTCGACAGCAACGACTGTTGCGCCCGCGATCTTCGCGTANNGCCAGGTGACCCAGGCCGCCGATGCCGAAGATGGCGACGAGATCAGAGGAGCGCGCTCCGGAAACCTTCACCGCCTTGTACGTCGTCACGCCAGCGCAAGTCAACGGCGCCGCGTCGAATGGGTCGAGACCGGAGGGGACGGCGCCGACGTAGGCGGCCGAAGCTTTGGCGTACTCAGCGTGACTGCCGTCGATCGCGTACCCCGTGTTGAGCTGACGCTGGCAGAGGGTCTCCCATCCCGAAACGCAGTATTCGCACGTTCCGCAGGCGTATCCAAGCCAAGGGAGAGCTACACGATCGCCTTCCTTGACGCGGGACACACCGGCCCCGGTGCGAGTGACGATGCCGACGCCCTCGTGGCCGGGAACAAATGGAGGCGTTGGCTTGACAGGCCAGTCGCCATAGGCGGCATGAATGTCGGTATGGCAGAGCCCGGAGGCTTCGATGCGGACGACTAGCTCGCCGGCGTCGGGTGTCGGTATCGGTCGCTCCTCGATCACCAGCGGCTGCTTGAACTGACGAACAACAGCGGCTTTCATGAGACGGTCTCCTCAGTTCAGGGTCGGGCGTCGTCGTGGTAGTCGACGTCGATTCGCGCATTGTGGAACTACGGAAGATCCACCTATCGCACCGGCTGAACATGGTCCGCCCGCCATAACAATCTCAGCAACACCATCGGGGGTGTGCGCTTCCAGCGCGTCCCCGGTCCGAACCGACTTCACGAGCGCGTGCACGACGGCAGCGCCGGCGATCGCGCCGGCGCTCCTGCCGGAATCAGTTGGAGGTGACGGACGGCAACTGATTAAGAGCGGCGATCCCGAACTCGTATTGCCACTCGACAAACTTGGTGACGATGTCGAAGTTGCGATCCACCACGATGTCGATGGCCGGAATGAGCGTCTCAGAGTTGGGAAGCATGAACACGCTGAGCGGAACCAAGACGGAGGTGATGCTCTTGAGGACTTCGGTGGCCGCCAGCTTGATCTCCGTGGTCTGTTCGAGGCCTTCCGCGATAGCGGCATTGACGGTGCGGGTCGGTCCGACGTAGTCGGTCATGACTGCTTCCTCGTGACCTCTGGGTCCCGTTGAGGGTCCCGCTAGGGAGGCTGTGCTAAGTATACCAAGCACTTGCTAGATTGTCAACAAACGCGCCCAGTCTCGTGACATGCGGCACAGCGATGATTGGCCGGCGTGTCAGGGATAGATGCCCCGGTCTGTCGTTGCCTCAGCAACCCGCTCGATGGCAAGGATATACGCGCCTTGTCGCAACGAGACTCCGTGTTGCTGCGACGTGTCCCACACCTCGGTAAACGCGCGGTGCATCACCTTCTCGAGGCGAGCGTTGATCTCCTCCTCGTCCCAGAAGAAAGACTGCAGGTCCTGCACCCACTCGAAGTACGAGACTGTCACACCGCCCGCGTTGGCAAGAACATCAGGCACCAAGGTGATGCCGCGCTGCTCGAGCAGAATATCCGCGTCGGGAGTGATCGGACCGTTGGCTGCCTCGAGGATGAGCGTGGCCTGTACACGCCCGGCATTCTCGCTCGTGACCTGGTTCTCCAGGGCGGCCGGCACGAGCACGTCGCACGGCACCTCGAGGACCTCGCGGGCAGCGATCGCGCTCACGCCGGGAAAGCCCGTGACGCTGCCTGTCGATTTCTTGTGCGCGATCAGGCGATCGATGTCGAGCCCCTCGGCACGGTGGATCGCGCCTCCGGTGTCAGAAACCGCCACGATGGTGAAGCCCTGCGCTGCCATGAGGCGCGCCGCGATCGACCCGGCATTGCCGAATCCCTGGATGGCAACGGTAGAGGCTTTGGGATCGATCCCGAGCCGGTTGCAGGCCTCGAGGGCGACGAACATCACGCCCCGGCCCGTGGCCGCGTTGCGTCCCTGGCTGCCGCCGACGGAAAGCGGCTTGCCGGTGACCACCGCGGGAATCGAGAACCCGTGCTCCATCGAGATCGTGTCCATGATCCAGGCCATGATCTTTGGTGACGTGTTGACGTCCGGAGCGGGGATGTCGTACTCGGGGCCGATGATGACGCTGATCTCGGTGGCGTAGCGCCGAGTCATCCGCTCCAACTCACCCTCACTGAGCCGCTTTGGGTCGACCACGATGCCCCCTTTGGCGCCCCCGAACGGCAAACCGGCGATGGCGCACTTCCATGTCATCCACATCGCCAGGGCCTTGATCTCGTCGAGCGTCACGCCCTGGTGGTAGCGGATGCCGCCCTTGGCAGGCCCGCGTGCCAAGTTGTGCTGCACGCGGTAGCCTTCGAACACGCGCACCGAGCCGTCGTCCATCTTGACCGGGAAGCTGACGATGAGCTGACGTTTCACCTCGCGGAGCACGGCGCGGAGTCCCGATTCAAGGTGGGTCAACTCCGCGACCTGGTCGAACTGCCGCTGGGCGTTGTGCCACGGGTTTTCCGCGGGCACAGTGGTTACAGGCAGGGTTGCGGTTGCGTTCACCTGGACACCTCAGCGGGCCGGCGGCGCTCTCGTCGCAGTGCGACTCGCAGCCTCCGACCCTACCTCTCCAGGATGGGCTCGCGGTAGGGTCCTTCTACCCGAAAGCAGGGCCTGCGAGACCCCGCGGTGAGGGTACGACGACTGACGCGGATCTCAGACGCTCACTCCAAGAAGTGACAAACGGCCCTGGCAGGCGGCAACTGGCCGCGCATACTCGGGACCATGGAGGCGCTCACCGGCGGCCATCGGCGTTGGGCAGAGCCATACCGGATCAAGATGGTCGAGCCGATCCGCATGACCACACGCGAACACCGCGAGGCAGCCATCCGCGACGCCGGGTACAACACCTTCCTGCTGCGCTCAGAGGACGTCTACATCGATCTGCTGACCGATTCGGGGACATCGGCGATGTCCGACCGACAGTGGGCGGCGCTGATGATCGGCGACGAGGCGTACGCGGGGAGCCGCAGCTTCTACCACCTGGTGGACGCGGTGCGCGAGGTGTATGGCTATCCGGAGCTCGTGCCAACGCACCAGGGGCGAGGAGCGGAACACATCCTCAGCCAGATCCTCATCAAGCCTGGCGACGTCATTCCCGGCAACATGTACTTCACCACGACGCGCTGGCATCAGGAAAACGCCGGCGGTTCGTTCGCCGACGTGATCGTCGACGAGGCGCACGATCCCGCATCGCTGCATCCGTTCAAGGGCAATATCGACCTGGACAAACTGCGCCGGATCATCGCCGAGGTCGGCGCCGCGCGAATCCCATACATCTCTCTCGAAACCAACGTCAACATGGCCGGCGGCCAGCCGGTGTCCATGGCCAACCTCAAAGCCACGTATGCGCTGTGCCAAGAGCAGGGAATCCTGGTGATGCTCGATGCGACCCGCGCCCTGGAGAACGCATGGTTCATACAGCAGCGCGAGGCGGGCTACGCACATCGAAGCGTCGCAGAGATCCTGCTCGAGATCTGCGCCCAATCGGACGGCGCNNGATCCGGAGCTCGCGCGGCGTGCCCGCGGGCTGCTCGTCGCCTACGAAGGCCTGCACACCTACGGCGGGATGTCCGGGCGCGACATGGAGGCACTCGCGTGCGGCGTCCGGGAGATGGTGGACGGTGACGACCATGTCCGCGCTCGCATCGGTCAGGTCGAGTACCTCGGCAACCTGCTGATCGACGCGGGCGTTCCCATC
>PNBE01000205.1:0-179 GCA_003135895.1 Candidatus Dormiibacterota bacterium | reverse complement strand
CCACGGCTGGAATTGGTGCGCCTCACGATCCCACGGCGTGTGTACACGCAATCGCACATGGAGGTCACCGCGGAGTCCGTTGTCAGCGTGTGCGAGCACGCGGACCACGTCGGCGGCCTGGCCTTCACCTACGAACCTGACGACCTGCGCTTCTTTCTGGCGCGATTCCGACCGCTCCC
>PNBE01000032.1:5278-12573 GCA_003135895.1 Candidatus Dormiibacterota bacterium | reverse complement strand
GCCAGTCAGAGCGTCGACGTGACCATCCACCACATCGCCAATGCCGGCACCGTCATCGCCGCAGCGATGAATGCAGTCGGCAATGACGCGACTGTCTCCGGAGTGACGTATTCGATCCACGATCCTTCGTCGGAGATCGCTGCAGCTCGCAAGGCTGCGATGGCGAACTCGCGCGTGGAGGCACTCCAGTTGGCGCAACTCTCTGGACATTCGATCGGAGCAGTGTTGTCTGTTTCCGATGAGCTCGTCTCTTCGGGATCGACGGGCGGCTGCAGCGAAGGGTGTGGCGGCGCTGGAGGCTCCGTGCCACTCTCCCCAGGCGTGGATCAGGTCACGGTCACTATCTACGTGACGTACGCGATGAGCTGACCATGTCCTGCGGCAAGGGCATCGTGGCTTGCAGTCCGATGTCGCGGGAGTCGTGCCCTCAGTGTCGGAAGGTATGAGGGTCGCCGGTCATGTCGAAGCCGAGCGAGCTCGTCACTTTCTAGCGCGGGTGCGAGGCATGACGGATGGTCTCGGCGCAGATGTAGTCATCGCAGCGGTTGGCGTGCCGGCGGCATTTGAGCTCGCAGCCGATCTGGTGAGGCCAGGTGGCCGCGTTGCCAACGTCGGCGTGCACGGTAAGCCCGCAACCCCTGCATCTGGAGAGGCTCTGGATTCGCAACGTCACAATTACGACGGGGCTTGTCGATACGTTTGCCACGCCAACGCTCATCCGGCTTCTCGAGCGGGGTCAGTTGCAGACCAACTCGCTCGTGACGCATCACGTCGCCCTCGACGACATCATGACCGCGTACGACACGTTCGAACGAGCAGCTGAGACCGGCGCCCTCAAGGTGGTCCTCGAGGCTCCTCAATCGAGCCTCAGCGTGAGCTGGGGGTCGCGGCTGGAGCCACCTCATAGTTGGCCGGGTTCATGTGATGCTGTCGCGTGCCAGACCGACATGGCGAAATCACCTGGCGTCGCTTTGAGGTCGCTGACGAGCAGCATCTGGCGGGGCGTCGAACAGGCCGTTTGAATGCGGGTAGACGTCAACGCGCTCGCTACTACGAGCGCGATGCTCGGGTTGACTGAGAGGAAGGGCGTCCCCGGTAGCGGGATGAAGTTCTGGGCCGCGACCTAGCCGGTTTTCAGGTTGCTAGATGCAAGCCGGGATGGTGAACGTGCCGTGCGCGACGAACGCGACTTTCGCATCATCCCAAACACTCCACGACCAACGTCCAACGGTCACTGGCCCATATGTAACGGTGGGGAACTTCATGATTTCGGGATCAGAACCCCAACCCATCCACTCTCCGGGCTTCACTCCATGAAACGTGACGCTTCCACCCTGCGCCGTGCCAGCCACACCACACGTAGTCGTCACATAGACGCCTAGCTTAGGCTTAGGTGTGGGGACGGGCGATGGCGCCGGAGTAGGTGCGGCGGTCGGGGTCGGCGCTAGGGTCGGGATTGCGGTTGGCGCGGGAGTTCGGGTAGGCGCAACTGCCGTCGAGCCACATGCTGCGAGGCCAACGGCGGCGATCGCAGCGCCGATGATGGTTGTGAGTTTCATGTCTGCCTTCACCCATTCAACGCGAACGCGTCATCCACTGTTACGGACTACCTGCTTCATCGCGCCGGGGCAGATGCCCTAACCCCCCGGCAGATCGGCGGGCTTCCACCCAAAGCCGCGTCACTGCGGAGAAAGGAGCTAAGAGCGTCGCCCACCCCCGCAAGGCGTCAGCGACCCTTTGGGGGGTACGGTAGAGGCGTAGCCAACGGCCACGGCGCCGCTGCTGCTGCTGTAACCGGCTCCCCGCCGGGCGCGTGGAGGTACCCGTCGGCTCGCGAGGACTCAGCCGCGCTGGTCCAGGGGCCGGTAGGGACGCTGAGGACTGCCTGCGTAGATCTGGCGCGGCCGCGAGATCTTCTGCTCCGGGTCGAGCAGCGACTCCTCCCACTGCGAGAGCCATCCTGCGGTNNTACAGCTTGCGGCTAACGAAATACTCGTCCTCTAGCGCGATCTTCTCCAGCTCGGAGGCCACGTCGAGCAGCGGCGATGAGCCGGTGACGCCAAGCACCTGGTCGGCCATGCGCTTGATCACCTTGGCGCGCGGGTCGTAGTTCTTGTACACACGATGGCCGAAGCCCATGAGCCGTTCCTTACCCGCCTTGACGCCCGCAACGAAGTCGGGGATGTGGTCCACGGAGCCGATGCGCTGAATCATACGCACCACCGCCTCATTGGCGCCGCCGTGCAGCGGACCGTAGAGTGCGGCGACCGCGGCAGCGGTCGCCGAGTAGGGATCGGGATGCGATGAACCCACTGTGCGCATGGCGCTCGTCGAGCAGTTCTGCTCGTGGTCGGCGTGCAAGATGAAAAGCACGTCGAGCGCATGCTCGATCTCTGGCGCGGCGGCGTAGCGCGGCTCCACCATTTTGAACATCATGCTCAGGAAATTGGCGGCGAAGGAGAGGTCATTGTCCGGGTAGTTGTAGGGGAGTCCCAGTGAGTGGCGATAGGCGAGCGCGGCTAGGGTCGGCATTTTGGCGATGAGGCGGTAGATGGAGATGCGCCGCTGCTCTTCGTCGTAGATGCGCGCCGCATCCGGATAGAACGTCGACAATGCGCCCACGGTGGACACCAGAATGCCCATGGGGTGGGCGTCGTGGTGGAAGCCGTCGATGAACTTCTTGACGTTCTCGTGCACCAGTGTGTGGATGGTGATGTCGTGCACCCAGGCCTCCGCCTGCGTACGCGTGGGCAGCTCGCCGTGGACGAGTAGATACGCGGTCTCCAGGTAGCTGCTGTGTTCCGCAAGCTCCTCAATCGGATAGCCCCGGTAGAGGAGAATGCCTCGATCGCCGTCGATGTAGGTGACGTGGCTGGTGCACGACGCGGTGTTCATGAACGCCGGGTCGTAGACCAGGAGCCCGTGGTCGTCGCCCGCGGCGCGCATCTGCTCGAAGGCGGTCGCGCGGATGGCGCCCTGTTCGACTGGGATCTCGTACGTCGCGCCGGTGCGGTTGTCAGTGACGGTGAGGGTGTCAGGCATGGCGGGGTCAGTCTGCCACGCTGGTGCGGCTGCCATCCTGCGAACGCACTGGGCGCGGACAAGCTCGGGCGGCTGGTCGCGCTCAGGCAGGACGCACAGCCCCGTAGGCAGGCTCCCACATCGCGCTGCGGACCCGCGCTACTGCGCCCGCCGCGCCTTTCGCCTCCCGCTCACTCGGCGGTGGCCAGCGGTGGCCCGGCCCGCACCGGCGAGCGACGAGCGAGGAGCACTGAGGAGTGCTCCGAGAGCATGACGTAGGTGTTAGCTGCAGGATTTGGTTTGCGCATCGGAGGCGACCGTCGCGAAGCACGAAATTGGCTGTGAGCGAATGGGTCTCCAGACAGAGGTCGCACCCGCTCGGGCTGTTACAGCTAGGGGTGAGTGGCCGCGTCCTCGCGTGGGTGCTCATCGATCCACGCGAATGGACAGCGGCCAGCGGGTGCGGCCGTGACCGTAAATGGGAGGCCATCAGCGTCGCGCCCCCCGGAGGGGATGACACGCAACCCAACGCAGTCGAACGGCGGCTCCGCTGCTCGCGGGCACCTACCGTCGGAATCTGGTCCGGGACACATCCCGACGACCTTGCGCGTCGCCGGGTCGGTCATCAGGAACAACCGCTCGTGCCGGTCCATCTCCTCAGCATGGTCTCGCGCTCAACCCCGCGCCAGGGCCGAAAGTCCCGATCCGGCTCGTCGAGGGACGCGAAGGTGTCATCGTCGTCCGGGGAGACGAGGGCGGCGGTCTCTTGCAAGGTGATGCAGGGACGGACCTTACGGGCGGAGAAACGATCGCGCGCGGAACTTCTCAGCAGAATCTGAGCATCTTCGAAGCTTTTCGACAGGCCTCCGCGGCAGTCTGAGATTGTCGATTCGACACTAGGAGCCATGTGACATGAACATCCTCACAGCCACCCGAGATCGCTCTGAGCGGCGGGATCGGGCTCTCGCTCTGCGGCGCAGGATCACCACCGCGGTCGCCGCCGCGGGAGTAGGCACGGTCGGAGTTATCGGCTACCTCGTGGCTCAGAGCCCTGCGAAGACAACGGTGCCAACGCTGTCGACCATCACATCGGTTGGGGACGACACGGTCACCGGCGATGACGTTGCCCAGCGTGGTTCGGCACCCTCGCTATCGCCCGGTACCGCGACAACCGGCAATGCAGCCGGTGCCACCGTCGTGACGGGGGGCTCCATGGTCGTCAAGAAGCCCTGACCGACCTTAACATCATCGAACGACGTCGGTGACGTCGGGACCTCTGGGCGCCACGCTGTGACCAAAGCTAGCGGCGTGCGATCCAGGCCGCCGCGCTCGCGCCGACCCGAAGGGCGAGCTCCAGCACAACCACCGCCATCGCGGTGATGACCGNNGCACTCAAGCCATTCACGCATGTCGAGCAGTTGCAGGCCGTAGACGAATCGGGTGAGCCTCAAAGCAAAGGCCAGCGCGGCGCCGCAGACCATGGCCGCGATCAGGCCGAGCTTCCACAACCGAAGTGGTCGCGCAATCCGTCCCACGATCCACAGGCCGACACCGAGCAGGACCACTGTGGCAACGGTTCGCGAGTCGTCGAGGCTCGTCCCGGTGGCAAGTGCGGTCTCGAAGGCACCATACGACGCGACGCCCGCGACGATACCCGCGGGCGCAGCGAAGGTGAGTGTTCGCGACACGAAGCCCGGGCGCGCTCGCTCAGCGCTGGGTGCGAAGGAAAGCGCGAAGGCTGGAACGCCGATCGCCAGTAGTCCGATGAGCGATAGTTGTCGTGGCAGCAGCGGAAATGGCGTCGTCCGCAGAGCTACCGCACCGGCAAGGACCATCGCGTACACCGTCTTGGTCAGGAAGAACGCGGCGACACGCTCGAGGTTGGCGATGACGCGGCGGCCCTCGCGGATCGCAAAGGGAACACTGGCGAACGAGTCATTNNGAACCCATCGCCACGCCGACGTCAGCGGCTTTGAGCGCGAGGACATCGTTGACCCCGTCGCCAGTCATGGCCACCACATGACCGCGCGCCTGCAGCGCACGTACGAGGTCGCGCTTTTGCTGCGGGCTGACCCGGCCGAAGACTGATGACCCCTCGGCGACGACGGAGAGTTCCGCCGGGTCAGACGGGAGGCTTGGGCCGGCCAAGGGGTGGACGGCGTCCGGCATTCCGACCGCGACCGCCAGGGCGGCGACGGTGGCCGGGTGATCGCCGGAGATCACTTTGATCGTCACGCCTTGCTCCAGGTAATACGCGATGACGCGCGACGCGTCAGGGCGGAGGCGCTCGCGCAGTACCACCAGCGCTCGGGGTTCGACCACCGGCATGGTTTCGTCGACTGACGGCAGTGCGCAGACGCGTCCGAGCATGACCACACGGGCTCCATCAGCAGCCAGGTCGCCGGCTCGCAGATCCACAACCGACCCGCCAGCGGCGGGTGTGAGCACATCGGGCGCTCCAAGTACCCACGACCCATGACCGTCGAAGGTGGACGCACTCCACTTTCGCACGGACGAGAACGGAATCGTGGCCGTCGGCGTCCAATCCGGAGGGGCCGGGACGGCGTCGACAATCGCGGTGAGCGTGGCATTTGGGTGAGGATCAGCAGCGGCCAGCGCCCCAAGAGCCGCGGCACTGCTGCGCTCGTCGCCACCCAACGGAATGACGCGTTCGACCGTCATATGACCGTCCGTGAGAGTCCCGGTCTTGTCGAGGCAAATCACGTCTGCCCGGGCAAGCATCTCGACGCTTGCCAGCTCCTGGGCAATGACCCCGCGCTGAGCGAAACGGACAGCCGCGATGGCGAAGACCACGCTCGTGAGGAGCACGAGGCCCTCCGGGATCATGGTCACCAATCCCGCGACCGAAGCCCGCACCGCTTCAACCGGGGCATCGTTTGCCTTGATCTGACTGACGATCAGTGCCGCTCCGAACGGTCCGATGAGGATGGCGATGATGAGAAGGAAGCGATTGATGCCTTGTCGCACCTCCGATCGGACCGGAACGAAACGTCTCGCTTCCGCGGCGAGCGCGTTGCCATACGCGCCCAATCCCACCCTCCGGCTCCGAATGAGGCCGGTGCCGGCCACCACGAAGCTCCCTGACAGGACTTCATCGTCCTCGTCTTTCGCGGACGGAGCCGACTCCCCGGTGACCAGCGATTCGTCGATCTCTAGCCCTGAGGCNNAGGCGATCGAGTGTGCGCTTGGCGCGGAGCTCCTGAACAATCCCAATCGGCGTGTTGACGATCAATACCAAGCCGAAGAGTGCGTCCTGGATCGGTCCGATCACGAGGATCGCGGCAAGCAATAAACCGAGCAGCAGATTGAAGCGCGTGATTATGTTGCTGACCAAGATCGAAGCAACAGTCCGGCTGGTGGTCGTCGGCACGACGTTCACCTCGCCACGCAATACACGCGCCTCGACCTCCGCGGACGTCAGCCCAGGGTCCGCCGGCAGCCCGGGGCTCGTCGTGCTCGCCGTCGGCAGTCGTGGCTGCGCTGTCATCCCGCCATGCGAGACGGCGCGTCCTCGCCTGCGCCCACAACCCTGCTCAGCCGTTCCTCCTCACCCGACCGGTGCAGGCGCAGCACGGCGTGCAAGCTGTACAGGACGCGGCGCAGTCCGATCACCTCGTCATCGGTGGGTCCGCCGGGTTCCAGTGTGTCGATCATCCCGTTGAGCACCCGCACCAAGTGCGCTACTTCTGCATGCTCGCGTCGCGCCGCCACGACCGCTTCCTCGCCGCCGATGAACGGACCGACCGTCGGGTACAGGGTCCGCTCTTCTTCCGCCTCATGGGGCAGCAATTCGTCGAGCAGGAAGCGCCGCGCGTCCTCGAGACCGGCGCGAGCTGTGGCCGGCGCCGTGCGGCCCAGCTCGTCGGCCAGGCGTCTGAGCTCGGCTGTTCCGCGCCGGATCAGCACGTGTGCCTCGAGCACCTGGCGTCCAGCGACGACCACCGCTTCGGGCGGTCGCGCCTCGCGACGGCCACCGTGCGCACGAAGCGCATTGAGGATTACCGCAACATCGATCGCTTCCTGGACGAATGCTCCCACCACGGGCACTAGACCGCCGAGGGCGGCGATGCACATCGCGACGAGAGACAGTCCCATGCCGACAGCAATGCTCTGCAGTGCGATGGTATGGGACCGCCGGGCGATCTGCACGGCCTCAGCGAGGCGATCGATGCGATCCACCATCAGGACGATATCTGCCGCCTCGGAAGATGCGGTCGCACCATGAACCCCCATCGCAACACCGACGTCGGCGG
>PNBE01000032.1:0-5173 GCA_003135895.1 Candidatus Dormiibacterota bacterium | reverse complement strand
CCACCCACGCTGATGAAAACGTTGGCCAGGCCCTCGTATGCGGTGCGCCGGCGCACGCGCTGCGCCCACCCTGGCACAGTGCCGCCCCCAACCACGTAGGCAGCGCGGCCGATCATCACCCGCCGGCCGTCGACGAGACCGCGCACCCCCCTTCCGGCGTCCTCATGCACGTCATCGGGCACTGTCAGCTTGAGTCGCTGTTCGCGAGCCGCCTGCACGATCGGCCGGGCCAGCGCATGCGTCGAGACCTGGTCCAGTGACGCACCAAGGCGAAGCACCTCATCGGCGTCCATGCCCACGTCGGTTTCGATGTCGACGAGGCGAGCGCGTCCCTCGGTGAGAGTCCCCGTTTTGTCGAAGAGCAGCACGCTGGCGCGCCCCAGTACCTCGAGCGCAGCACCTCCCTTGATGACGACGCCGCGTCGTGCCGCGCGCGACATGCCGCCGACCAGCGCCACTGGCGCGGCGAGTATGAGCGGACACGGCGTGGCCACAACCAACACCGCCACGGCGCGTATCGGGTCACGCGCGACTATTCCGGCCAGCGCCGCGAGTGCGATCGTCAGAGGCACGAACCAGAGCGCGAAACGGTCAGCCACCCGGACCAGGGGCGCGCGCGACTCCTGCGCTGCTCGCACGAGCCGGACGATGCCNNCGCTCGATCAGGGTGGCCTCTCCGGTGAGTGCTGATTCGTCGAGCAGCGCGGAGTCGCTCACCAGCTGTCCGTCGACGGGCACGACTTCGCCAGGGGCGACGAGAAGCAGATCCCCTGGGTCGACGCTCTCAATCGGCGCCGTCGTGAGCGTGTCGCCCTCGACGCGGTGCACTACGCTTGGCGCCCGGTCGAGAAGCGCGGTCAGCTCGCGGCGGGCTCGCGCCGAAGCTCGCGCCTCGAGCTCACGACCGGTGGCCAGCATCAGGGCGATGACGGCGCCCGCCAGGTACTCGCCGACCACCAGGGTGCCGAGCAGCGCCAGCGCCGCGACGATGTCTACCCCCGCGTGACGGCGGAGGAGGGCCCGAATGACCGACACCAACGACGGCACAAGCGCCACGGCTGCGGTGGTTGCCCAGAGCACATTCGCAGGAACGGTTGCTCCAAACAGCCGCCATGCGCCTCCTGCGGCCAGCCCCGCAACCACGACCGCCAGCTGGAGCGTTTGCCACCGCGGCGACCGCAGATTGTGAGTGGCCATGCTTCAGGCCGCGCCGTGCGCCTGTCCAGCGATCCCTTGATGGATGACAGCGATCACCTGGTCGGGGTCCGTCACGTCGACGATGAGGCGAGAGTAGCGCTCGCCGCGGAGGAATATCTCGATCGCGCGATCTGGGTTACTGACGTTCCAGAACACGCGCCCGCCGTGACGGTGGGCTCTGCCGGCGGTGATCACACCCGGAAGCCAGGTACCGAGTGAGAGGAATCCGCGCCCCCGCCCGCTGGTGTCTGCTCCAACACATTCCGCGCCCACAACGTGGGTCAACGGTACTTCCAGCGGCTTCTTGAACGCCAAGAGCGCGGACGCGCCCGGAAACCGGACGACCAGATTGCCGCCTGCCAACTCGACTTCGGCCGCCACCATCGGACCGGCTAGTCGCAGCGATAGCGCAATGAGGGCGAGGCCGATCAGCACGATGAGGGGCCGCTGCGGGTTGAAGCCGATCAGCGCCTCCTCGACGAGCTCGAAGATCACGAGCATCACACCGCTCACCAAGACAACTTCCGCGGCATTGCGCGTTCGCCGGGCAACCGAATAAGCAGCCATGAGGGTCCCGCCACCGACGACGAACACGAGCAGGACGCCGGGCGCCGTGAAATCGCTAAACGGTGTCGCTGACAGGGTCGATGTCGATATCCCAATGATGGAGCCGTTTGGGCGCAGGATGAACAAGAGGCCGGTGACGAGCGCGGCGGCGCCGACAGTGCTCTCGACGATCATGATCGCAAGCCGCGTTCCTCTTTTCGCGTCTGTTTTCGCGTCTGCAATGCTCATTGACTCCCCTAGTCGCATTCAGGAGATCGCCGACTGTCCACCCGCCCATTAAGCGCTTCTAACAGCCGGTTGTCGAGGGCTGGACGTAACTAGCGCACGAGGACCTTAGACCCTGCACGCTCGCATCGCTCGAGGCGTTGATGAGCGGCCAGTTGACCGATTGCCTCGGGTCGGAATTCGTGGTGCTCAAGCGTCGCGGACGGATGTCGGCGCAGCGCAAATGACCCACCGGCATCGAGCCGATGGGCCATTGAGAGAGTCGTTTCTGGTCGTGCCACGCGAGCGCTCGTGTCCAGAATTCACGACCTGCACGCAGGGGCACGGTGCCCTGCTCGACGTGGAGCAGGACACCGTCCGGTTCTCGCTGCGGTCCAGGTCGGTTCGGTGTCTCCCAGGCGCTACGACTCCTTAGTCTCGTCGCCGGGAGTTCTGATCGGTCGGAGCGACGAACGCAAGTCGGAACACCGGGTGCGCGCCGCGCGCGAGTAGCGTGAGACGCCCCTGCTCCGCCTCGGTGAGCGATTGAGCAAGTGCCAGACCAATACCGGCGCCGCCGCCGCCGGAGCGCCGTCGCTCGAAGATGTGCTCTGGGTCGCCGAGACCGGCTCCCTCGTCAGCGACATCGATTATCACGCCGCCATGCAGGGCTCGAGCGCTGATCGTGATGGTGCCGCCACCGTGCTCGATTGCATTGTCGACGAGTACCTCGAGGATCTGGCGCAGGGCCGACTCTGAAACCGTGATGTGCGACAGTCCGTCCGGCACCTTCACCTCGAGACGCCGTCCTCCCTCCAGGCGGGAACGCCAGGTCGCGGCTGCTGTGCTGATCAGGCCCGTCACATCGTGCTGCGAGCCCGCAACATCGGCATGCTGTTTCAGAGCAGCAATCTGATCGAGACATTGACCGTCCGCGAGAACGCAGCGCTGATGCAGCAGTTCGGAGGTCGTCGCAATCACCCGGCGATCGAGCGGACGCTCGACGCGCTGGGCATCAGTGAGCGCGCCGATGCGCTGCCCAGCCAGCTCTCGGGAGGAGAGTTGGTACGCGCCGGCCTTGCGGTCGCGCTCGCGAACGATCCGCGGGTGATTCTCGCCGATGAACCGACCGGTGAGGTCGACTCGGTCACCGAGCAGCGGGTGCTCGACCTGCTTCGCGAGCACGCTGAGCGCGGGCTGGCCATCATCGTGGTGACCCACAGCGATGCGGTTGCCGGAGCAGCCGACCGCGTGGTCACGTTGCTCGATGGACAGGTGTCGGCATGAACGGCACATCGGTCCTGGTCTGCGATTCGGTGAGCCGTTCGTTCGGCGATGTCCGTGCGGTGCAGAATGTGAGCTGCGGCCTCGGCGCTGGCCGGCGGGTCGTGATCGTCGGTCCATCCGGTTCCGGAAAATCGACCCTTCTGCACATCGTCGCGGGGATCGAGGAGCCTTCGTCCGGGTCGGTATCTTGGCCGGCGCTGGGAGTACGCGAACAGTTGCGGCCGCGCCACGTGGCCCTGATCTTTCAGGCGCCGAGCCTCCTGGCTCCGCTGGACGTCCTGGAGAATGTCGCGCTTCCCCTGGAACTGGCCGGCGTCGACGGCGACACGGCGAGACGAGCGGCTCACGAGGCGCTCTCGCGGCTGAGCCTCGATGACCTGGCGACGAGACTCCCTCATGAGCTGTCCGGCGGCCAGGCCCAGCGCGTCGCGGTCGCGCGGGTCATAGCCGGACGGCCGCGTCTGGTCATCGCCGATGAGCCGACCGGACAGCTCGATCACACGACGGGCGCGCGCATGCTCGACGTGCTCGACGCGGCGGTCGCGGAGGTAGGCGCTGCGCTCTTGCTGAGCACACACGACCCCCGCGTGGCTGCGCGTTTCGATGCGCGGTGGACGATGAGCGACGGACGTCTGACGGTCGTGGCGGCGTGATGCTGGTCGGATTGTGGCTGCGCGGCCTCTTTCGCCGCAGCGGCCGTTTGATGGGGATGGCCGGCGGCATCGCGATTGCGGTGGCGATGGTGGCGTCGATCGGGTCGTTCCTCACCGCCTCGCAGGCGACCATGACGGCGCGAACGGTCGCCAACGTTCCTGTCGACTGGCAGGTGGAAACGCAGCCCGGCGCGAATGCGGGCGCGGTGCTGGCAACGGTTCGCTCCCAACACGGTGTGGCCGCCACCGATTCGGTCATGTTCGCCCGAACCACCGGGCTCAGCGCAACCACGGGCGGCAGCTCGCAGGCCACGGGTTCAGGAGTCATCGTCGGCATCTCGCCCACATACGCGACGACATTTCCCACGGAGATCCGACCGCTCGTCGGCTCGGCATCCGGCGTCCTGCTTGCGCAGCAGACCGCGTCGAATCTTCGGGTCAAGCCCGGCGACTCAGTCGTGATCGGGCGCGCCGGACTGACACCGGTGACGGTGACCGTCGACGGCGTCGTGGACTTGCCGCAGGCCGACACGTTCTTTCAGAAGGTGGGCGCGCCGGTGGGGTCGCAACCCTCGGCGCCTCCTGACAACGTTGTGCTGCTCCCGGCTGACATGTGGCATACGCTCTTCGACGCGCTCGCGGTCTCCCAACCGAGTCAGGTGAAGCAGCAGGTCCACGTTCGATTGGACAGGAATCTGCCGGCTGCCCCCGCAGACGCCTTCGGCCAGGTCTCGGGTGGCGCCCGCAACCTCGAGGCGCGGCTCGCCGGCGCAGGCCTTGTTGGCAACAACATCGGCGCGGCGCTCGACGCTGCGCGGAGCGACGCCGCGTATGCGACGGTGATGTTCCTGTTTCTCGGGCTGCCCGGTGCCGCCCTGGCGGCTCTGCTCGTGGCGGCGGTGGCCTCGTCAGGGGCAGACCGCCGGCGCCGCGAGCAGGCAATGCTGAGGGCGCGAGGCGCAACCCTGAGCATCCTCGCGCGCCTGAGCGCCGTGGAGGCGCTGGCCGCGGGTGTGGCTGGTGTGGCAGTTGGACTGGCAGCGGCCATGCTCATCGGCCAGCTCGCGTTCGGCTCCGCCGCCTTCGGTGGAAACGCGAGCGGCACGGCGATATGGGCGGGCGCCGCGGCTGTCGCGGGCCTCGCGACCGCGCTGCTGGTCATCGCCGTCCCGTCGTGGCGAGATGCGCGTCGGACGACCGTGGTCAGCGGCCGGCAGGGTCCGATCCGAGCCGGCGTTCCACCGTGGCTGCGTCTTGGCGCTGCG
>PNBE01000065.1:16651-43187 GCA_003135895.1 Candidatus Dormiibacterota bacterium | reverse complement strand
CGGAGAAAGGCTTCCTCAGCGGTGTGCCCCTCCGCGCCGACTCCGTGGGTGCCATGATCGAATGCGACGATCGCAAAGCAGAGCGGATGCTGACTGCGGCGGGAATGGGCGATGTGGCGTGCCGCCTCGGTGAGGAACGCCTGACGATCGGGCAGCGCGTCGAGGTTGTAGCCGATCGAGCCAACGACCGACTGCGGCGCCATGTCCTCGCGATCCTCGACGCCGAAAACCGCGAGGTCGGCCTCGGACAGCTCGTCCGCGAGGTCGTTCACCGCCCTCATCGGCGAATTGCCGTGATGTCGGTGACCTGGTGCACGGCAAGCACGGCAGATGTCATGGCTCGAGTCTCGCCGGGCGACATTGCGGGACACCCTCCACTGGTGTCACGGCCATGTAGCGGCTGCCTCACGGCGCGGGGTGTCGGACACCCGCGCGACCGCGCCGGGGAGGGCGAGCCGCCGCACGCAGCCGCTCGGCCATGAGTCGCAGCGACGCGCGAAGCTCCGGTGGTCGCAGCACCACGAGGTCGCACTCGAGGCCGGCGAGAAACGACGCCGCCCAGTCGAAGTCGTCCGCGCTGAAGCGCAGCACTGTGCCGTCCTCGGCCGTCTCGAGCGTGCCGTCGGTGGGCGAGACACGCTGCCTCGCCTGGTCGAGGCTCAGCGCGAGCAGGACCTCGCAACGCGTTCCATACACCGCTTCCCCGATGGCCTGGCGAAGGTAGCCGACGACGTCGAAGTCCTCGGGCCGCTCGAAGGTACCGGTGGTGACCTCGGTCGCCAGCATGCGGTCGAGACGGAACGTCCGCATCGCGTTGCGAAAGTGATCCCAGCCGACGAGATACCAGTGGCTGCTCTGGAAAGCAACGCCGTACGGATCGACGATGCGCTCGGTCACCTCACCGACCGCGGAGCGATATGTCAGGCGGATCCCAGTGCGATCCCGAGCGGCCGTGCTCAGCTGGAGGATGGTCGCCGCGTCAGCGTGGTCCCGGGCGACTGGAGAGAGGCCGAGGCTGACGAAGTCCTGCATCGCCTGGACCTGGGCGCGCTGCGCCTCGGGGAGGAGGCGGTCAAGCTTTGCCAGGGCACCCTGAACGGCCGTGCCGGACGCCGACAGCCCGAGTCGCTGTGCTGCCAGGAGACCGATGATCATGACCAGTGCCTCCTCGTTGCTGAGCATCACCGGAGGGAGCTTGAAGCCGCGCCGGAGCCGGTAGCCCCCGGCCGGCCCGCGCTCGGTCTCGACCGGAATGCCCATCTCCTGCAGGCCGGTGATGTATCGACGCACCGTCCGCGGGCTCACCTCGAGCCGTCTGGCGATTTCCTCCGCATTCAGCTGGCGGTACACCTGGAGCAGCTCGATGAGGGAGAGCAGCCGTCCGACGGACAGATCCACGTCCGCATCATATAGGACGGATACTGTCCTTATTGTCCGGTAGCATCGCAACCATGATGAATTGGAATGCGCTGCACGATCTCGCCCGCGAGCGAAGCCGCGAACTGATCGACGACCCCACCGAAAGGCGTCAGCACCTTGGCCGCGAGCAGGACCTGCCGGCTTCCGAGGAGGTCTTTCTGTTCGGCCGTTCTGCTCACCTGATCAACGCCCGGGTTCGTGCGCAAGCACGCCTCCGCGCCACATCGGCGGCGCTCGACCTGTCCTGACGGCTGACGGGTCGCGACGGTGGGATCCGTCGCGACCCATGCCTGGCGAGGCTGAGCGATCATGCTCGTGCTCGTGAGGATCGAGGCCGTGGTCACCGATCTCGACGGAACCGTGGTTCGCTCCGACTTCTCCATCTCACCGGCAACACTCGAGGCTCTTGACCTCATCAGGACCGCCGGCATTGCGTTCGTGATCGCGACTGCGAGAACGCCGCAGGGTCTCGAGCACTTTCAGCCGCTCGCAGGGCGAACCGCAATCGCGGTCTGCTGCTCCGGGGCGATCGGATGGCAGTCGCGCGCGAAAACGCGCACATGGATGGAGGAAATGACACCGGTCGCGATCCGTCGCGTTGTCGAGATCGCACTCAGCGAAAGGGCGGGGGTGGCGAGCTTCGATGGCACGTTGTGGCGTATGACTGAGGAGTATTTCCGCCTGAGTCCGACGCAGCCGCATGGGCCCACGCGCGTCCTTGTGGACAGCGCAGTTCTCGCCGAAACGCCATGCTCCACGATGGCCGTCCGCCACAGCAAGGGCGACCTCAATCACATTGCCGAACTCGTTGCTGCGGAAGCGGACTCGGCTGCGCTGAGTCATGTCGGCCGCTCGACAGTCCTGGACGTGACGGCGCAAGCGGTCGACAAGGGCACGGGAACGCGTCGCGCATTGGCAGCGCTCGGTCTCTCGGCGGGGGCCGCGATCAGTTTCGGTGACATGCCCAACGACCTGGCGATGTTCCGGGTCACGGGACGCAGCTATTCCGTCGGCGAGAGCGACCCAACGGTCATGCGTGCGGCGAGTGAGGTGCTCGCAAGTGTTGAGGACGATGGTTTCGCGCGCAAGATCGCCGAACTCGCTGCTGCGGGTTGGACCATCGAAGATGCCGACCCCGCCACGATCGCCGCGCGCTAGAGGTCTTTGCGCTTGGACCGCCAGGGGAATACCATCGCCACCTATGAGGAGCGGGAGCCTGGGCCTCTGGTTTGAGGATCACATGAATCAGCTGGAAGCGCGCCGCATCCGCCGTCGTCGGCATCTCCCCGAGTCCATCGAGAAGCCGTACTGGCACAACGATGCCTTCGCCAGGGACTCAGCGAGGCTCGAAGCGCTCGGCTACTCGGTCGAGTCCGAGGCGGACAACGACGCGTATGTGAGCGCGACCTACCCGGCGAACACCGGTGGTGGCTTTGGTCAGCTGACCCGGACCGTCAGCAGGCGCGTGCCATCCATCCATGTGACCTACCGGCGGAGAGCAGCTGACGCGTCGACCTAGGCGCGAGCCGTCCCCTGCGCCTCAAACGCCATCGCCCGCTGCAGCGCGGCTGCGCGGAGCTCTTCGGGGACCTCGACCGGTCCGCCGATGCTCGCGGCCCTGATCCCCGCCTGCGCTGCTTCCTCGACGATGCCGCCGACCATGATCGCGAGGTCAGGCGTGCGATGGAACACGAGCACGCCGTGGTTGGCGAGCAGCACCGCCGGCACGCCCGGGCTGATCGCAGCTCTGATGTTTGCCACGGCCTGGTCGGAGCCGCGCGGTCCGTAGCCGGCCACGGGCACACCGCTCGGCAGACCGAACATCGCGAGGGCTTCGACCCAGCAGCCGATCGGGCGACGGGCGACCGCGTACGCGGTGGCGTACGGGGAGTGCGTGTGGAGCACACAGCCGACGTCTGGGTTGTCCGCGTACATCGCAGTGTGCATCGCAACCACCGCTCCCTGGATCGGGGGCAACTCACCCTCGCGCAACGCGCCGTCCAGCCCGACACGCACCACCGCAGCGGCCGGGTGATTGCGCAGCGACGAACCCCCCGTGAAATACATCTCGTCTGATCCCGCGACGCGCAGGCTCACGTTGCCATGTCCGTTGGCGGAGATTGCCCCGCTTGCCACCACCCGCTGAGCGACATCGATCACGTGGTTGATGGCGACCGGTGTGATCACTCCATCATTCACCGTCGCAATCGTATTTGCGATTGTGCTGCTGGTGATCGACTTGCAGGCTCTGCGATTCGTCTCGAAGATGTTCGACCGGGAGCGGCTCGTGACCGGGGCGAAGGCTTCCTGAGAGCACACGGCGGAGTCCCCTCTTCGCCGCATGCCGGGTTCTGATCAAGGTTGGATCGCGGCCCGTTCCAAGTCGCGTTGGTAACGTCACGAAGGGCAAGAACGTTGAGTGATTGTGCGTCGAGTCTGGATGCTGCCCGTAGTCCTCCTGCTGGCCGCGTGTGCCGCCCCGGTCCCAAGCCCACCGCCGTCCGTGCATCCCACCACGTCCTCCACACCGACGGTGAACCTGATCCCGACCGTGACGCCCGGCATCATCAACCTGCACATGTTCACCCCGGCGGTGGGCTGGGCGCAGCGGCAATCCGACGGTGCCATCCTGCACACCACCAACGGGGTCTTGCGCTGGAGCGTTGCAGCGCCGGGAATCGGAACGGAGCAGATCATCGCGGTGGCGTTCGTCGACGCCGATGCCGCGCGTCTCCTGGCTGCAGTGGTGCCGAGCCCGGACAACGCTGGTGCCAAGGCGGTCATCACATCGTGGGCGAGCGACGATGGCGGCACCCACTGGACACGGAGGGGCAGCATGACCGACGTTGCCCTGTTGGACCAACCGCCGGGAAGCCTCGATTTCGTTGACCGTCAGCATGGCTGGTATTCGATCACCGGCCTCGGCGCAGCAGGGTCATCGGCGATCTTCATCTACCGAACATCGGACGGCGGCGCTGAATGGTCCGAGGTTGACAGGACATACGCCTCCCCGACGCCCGGACAAGGAAAGGTTCCCGCGAGTTGCGACAAGAATCCCGCGTCGTTCATCAGTGCGACCACCGGGTGGGTCACAGCGCAATGCAATGGCGGGACGTACTTCATGTATGTGACGCACGACGGAGGCCTGAGTTGGCGGAACCAAGCTCTGGCGTTTCCGGCTTCCCAGTATGGGAGTCAAACCAGCCCGCCGCAGTTCACGACGAACAAGGATGGTTGCATGCTTGCCGATGCTGGAACTCCAGGAGCGAACTCGTTGCTCTATGTCACCACGGATGGCGGGAGTACATGGAGCTCGAATCCAACGCCCGGGCCCAGCCCGCAAACGCTGGATTTCCTCGATGCCCACACCGGATGGGTCGCCGGTTCACCGAATTCCGCGGTCGCGCCTGAGTCTGCTCTCTGGGTGACCCACAACGCCGGTCGCACCTGGACGAACGCGACTCCGAATCTCAACCTCGCCGGCGCGAGCCTCGACTTCGTGACCACCCAACTCGGCTGGGCCTTTGACCCGTTTCCAACGCCGTCCTCTCCTCCAGCAGAGTTGCTTCAGACCACCGATGGCGGTCACGTGTGGGTGGTCTTGAACCCCGCGATCGCTGCAACCTGAGGCGCATCCCGCCTTTGCAGAGACCCGTAGCTGCGCTACCGGCCTCGCTGTTTCAGCGCCCGGAGCCGGGCGAGAGAACGGCGCTTCGCCGTGAGCAGTCGGTGCTCGAGCCGGCTCACTTCCATCGGAAGCAGCCCCGACTCGTTTTCGATCGGTCGCGGATCCTGGCTGAGCCCCCGGTCGCGGGCGCGAGCCAGCGACGCAAGCTGCTTTCGCCGTAGCGACTCTCTCCCGCCCGAAGTGTGGAGCAAGCGCAGGCTCACGTTGAACTCAAGGTTGAACGGTTCGGTGGGGAAGAATGCAACCACGTCGAAATCAATCAGATCGAGCCGAGCGAGCTTCTCAACCAGACCGAGGAATGAGTCCGGCGTGAAGACATGGCAGTGCACATCGACAAACTCGTCACTGGTCTGCATGCGGCGACAGGCCTCGTACGCGGCGACGTCCGGGTCGTCGAAGTCCTCGCGTACGGCCAGGCTGTAATCGGCGGTGCCGGCCCACACGGCAGCCGTGTCCACGACGCCGCCAATCGCCTTCGAGTAGAAGTCGTATGCCTGTCGAAAGCTCGGTTGCCGCAGCTGGCGGAGATTGGCATCGACGAGGTCACTGATCTCCGTGAGGGACCGATTGATGTCAAAGCAGTAGCGCTTGTCGGGAATGACCAGCGACAGGATCCCGCCGGGCCGCAGGACGTGCGTCAAGTCGTCCATCCAACTGATCGGATCTGGGATGTGTTCAATGACATGTGAGGCGATCACATAGTCGAAGGGCGCATCTTTTGCCACCGCCTCGGCGATGGTCGTCTTCTCCCCGAGCACATAATCGACGTCAACAATTTCGTCGAGTCGACTCCGCATTCCCTGGTCTGTCGCATATTTTTGTTTGAGCTCTTCCGCGCTGGCATGGTCGACGTAGCGGACCGGTCCCTCATCCTTGCGTACCCGCGGCGATGCAAGGGGCCCGATTTCCAAGCCACGCCAGTGAGCAACGTCGATGGCGGCTCGTTCAGGGCGCATACGAGATGGTGTTGCCTCGTGCAGTGGCTCGCTTCCTTCGGCGGGCTGCAATTGCATGCGCGGAGTCTAGTGCCTGGCGTGGGTAACTCAGACTGGCGCGTGCTGCGCTGTTGGGATGCTCCCGACAACCCGAGATGAGCGCGTCAAACGTACCGAAGCGCGACCCATCGCGGTGGCGATGACCAAGCACATCGTGTTCGTGGGGCAGCCCGATTACCCGGGATTCCGGGGTGGCGTTGATCACGCGCTGCTGTGGGCCCTTGGGCCCTGAGGAGCTGTTACTTTCGACCCTTACACGCTTGCCGGCTCAGTGTAGGACCATGCGTTCGACCCGTATGAATAATTGCGACAGGGAGGATGACCGATGAAGCGCGTTGCCATTGGCGGAGCGCTCTTGATGTTGATGAGTCTGCTGGCTGTCGACCATGCGCAGGCGAGCGCGTTCAACTGGGTCATCCAATCCACTCCCAACCTCCACCAGACCGCCTATTTTCTGGCGTCGTCCTGTTCGTCGTCGACGGCTTGCACCGCCGTGGGCTGGAACAGGGCCACGGACGGCTCGGAACTTCCCGTCCCGCTGGCGGAGCGGTGGAACGGGAGGAGTTGGTCTGTCCAGACGGTGCCAAACCCGGTGGCAGACGAAGCGCAGGCTGAACTGCAAGGCGTCTCGTGTCCGTCAATCACCTCGTGCACGGCAGTCGGTTCCATGAACTCCGATCCCATCGACCAGTTCACGCTCGCCGAGCATTGGAACGGCAGCACCTGGGCTGTGCAGACCACTCCCAACCCGAGCGGCACCTGGCTTCAGCTGACGGCAGTGTCCTGTGCGTCGACCCGTGTCTGCACTGCGGTCGGCTTCTACACCGACGGCGCGGGTGTCGTGTCCAACCTAGTGGAACGCTGGAGCCGCGGCAGCTGGTCGATCCAGTCGGCGCCGCCTCCCGCTGGCGCCACAGCCAGCAAACTGGCGAGTGTTTCCTGTGCCTCGATCACCGCCTGCACCGCCGTTGGCAACTACACCAACAGCGCCGGCGTCGTGTCGACCCTGGTGGAGCGTTGGAGCGGCGGCAGCTGGTCGATCCAGTCGGCGCCGCCTCCCGCTGGCGCCATGTCGAGCATGCTGAATGGAGTGTCCTGCCCGTCAACCTCAGTCTGCACTGCCGTCGGCAACTACAACCACTCTGGCGTCACCACACTCGCCGAACGCTGGAGCGGCGGCGTCTGGTCTATCGAGCCAACCGTGGATCCCGTGCCGAAGTCAGATCGCCTCTTCGCCGTGGCCTGCGCTTCGACCAGCGTCTGCACCGCTGTCGGCTCGTACACCAACGCCTCTGCGGCGACGGTGACCCTGGCGGAACGGTGGAGTGGCGGCGCGTGGGCGCTGCAGACCAGTCCGAATCCAAGCGCTAGTACGACTGCTCAGTTCGCCGGCGTGTCCTGTCCGTCTACCACGGTATGCACCGGTGTCGGTTCCTTCTATTCCTACCCTGCTGGGTATTACTGGAATCACACGCTGGCGGAGCGCTACTCGTAACGCATTGTCGTGACCGACCGCGCCGTGGCCCGACGGCTCCGTCTCTCGTCACGATGCGAGGCAGACGCTGTCTCTGAATTCAGAAATGGAACGCGGAGCCGATGGGGAGATTCGAACTCCCGACCAACCGCTTACAAGGCGGTTGCTCTACCCCTGAGCTACATCGGCTGGGCTTCCCGGATTCTCCCACGGGGCCTCATCGAGGTTGCCTGGATCCCGGCACGTGCGGTAATGTGAGCCAGTTCGATGGCAAAGGGAACCACCCTCGTAGCGCCGGCAGGGAACCACCTACTGCAGGTGCTGCCAGACGAGGAGCGCGAGGCGCTCCTGCAGCAGCTTCGGCCTGCACATCTCACCGTGAAGACCGTCCTCTTCGACCCCGGCCAGCCGATCCCCTTCATCCATTTCCCCATCGACGGCGTGATCTCGCTGGTCACGCCCCTCGCCGATGGGAACATCGTCGAGGTGGCCACGATCGGCAACGAGGGCATCGTCGGCGTGCCTCTGGTGCCCGGCGGATCGCTGGCCGTCCGAGCGATCTCGCAGGTCGGCGGGCGCACCTTGCGAATGGAGGCCGGTGAGTTCCTCAAGGGCCTGGAGCGCCTGCCCGGATTCCGCGGGCTGGTGCAGAAGTACGTGCAGGCGCTCTTCGGGCAGATCTCGCAGGCCGCGGCATGCAACCGTCTGCACTCCAACGAGGAGCGCCTGAGCCGCTGGCTGCTCATGAGCCACGACCGCGTCGGCACGGACACCTTCCCGATCACCCACGAGTTTCTCGGGCAGATGCTTGGCTCGCGCCGCGCAACGGTGACGCTGTCGGCCGGGCTCCTGCAGTCGGCGGGGTTGATCCGGTACCACCGAGGCCGGGTGACCATCATCGACCGCGAGGGCCTCGAGTCCGTGTCCTGCGAGTGCTACGGGATCATCAAGGCGGCCCTGGACCGGGTGGTGTCGGCCGCGGCCTGACGCCCTCGGACAGCAGCTCCTCGCGCAACTCACCCGACCGACATCGATGGGTTGGCGTGGACTCGCCGCGCACAACGCATTCGAACGTCAGCAGGCCACGGCCCGTTCGCCCGCATCGTCCCAGACGATCAGCTCGATTCCGCTGTCGATGCGCTTGACACGCAACGTCTTCGCGCCGAGGTGGAAGCGAATGCCCTCTGACTCGAGGATGTTGCGCATCACCTTGGCGATCTCCGGATCCTCGTGCGGGAGGAACGCCGGGGCGATGTCGACGACGTCCACCTCGGTCCCCAGCCGGACGAACGCCTGGACGAGTTCGAGGCCGACCGCTCCGGCGCCGAGCACGAGCAGACGGCGTGGCTGAGTCCCGCCGTCCCTCCCCAGATGACGGCGAGATCGAACGCGCCGGTCACGCCGGGTTCGGTCCTCCCGCGAACACCAGACACGCATTGTGGCCGCCAAACCCGAACGACGTGGTCATCGCGAGTCGCGCGTTCACGGCGCGGCCAACTTTCGGCACGTAGTCGAGGTCGCACTCCGGGTCGGCGTTCTCCAGGTTCACCGTCGGCGGCAGGAAGCCGTCGCGCATGGCGAGGATGGTCACCATCGCCTCGAACGCACCAGCGGCACCGAGCATGTGCCCGGTCATCGACTTGGTCGACGAGATCGGCACCGAGTATGCGGACTCGCCGAACACGTGCTTGATCGCGCGCGTCTCAGCAAGGTCGTTGAGCTGCGTCCCCGTCCCGTGCGCGTTGATGTACTGGATGTCCTCCGGCCGTACGCCGGCGCGCGCGAGCGCGCGGCGCACGCAGCGGATGGCACCGTCGCCACTGGGTTCGGGTGCCGTGATGTGGTACGCGTCTGCTGACGCTGCGTAGCCGAGCAGTTCGGCATGAATCGTGGCGCCCCGCGCGATCGCGTGCTCGCGCTCCTCGAGGACGAGCACCGCAGATCCTTCTGCGGCCACGAACCCATCACGATCGCGGTCGAAAGGCCGTGACGCATGTTCGGGGTCATCGTTGCGCGTCGAGAGCGCGCGCGCCGCTGCGAACATCGCGATCCCCGTCGACGTGATCCCGGCCTCGGTGCCGCCGGCGAGCACCGCGACCGCGTCGCCCTGCCGGATCCAGTTGGAGGCCTGGCCGATCGCGTCGGCGCCCGAGGCGCAGGCACTGACCACCGCCATGTTCGGTCCGCGCGCGCCGAGGTCGATCGACACCATGCCCGGCGCCATGTCGACGAGCGCCATCGCGGCGGCAAACGGCGACACCCTGCGCGCACCTTCGGTGTCGAGGATGCGGGTCGTGTTCTCGATCACCTCGAGGCCACCGATGCCCGATGCGATCAGAACGCCGACGTCGGGTGAGTCGGCGGCGATGTCGAGACCGGAATCGAGCGCTGCCTCGCGCGCCGCCGCCATGGCGTAATGCACGTGCGAGGTGCCCCGGCGAGCCTCCTTGGTACCGAACATCGCCGCGGCGTCGAACCCCTTGACCTCGCCGGCGATGCGCACGGGCAACCGCGAGGCGTCGAAGTGCGTGATCGGTGCAATCCCGCCGCGTCCCGCTCGCAGCGACTCCCAGCTCTGTGGCGCGCTAGTGCCCACCGGGGAGACCGCCCCCATGCCGGTGACGACGACCCGCCGCGCTTCGGAATCAGCCATGGTGACCACGCCGAGCGCGTGCGTCCCAGGCTCCGGCGCGTCCGGATTCGCGCAGCGCCACTCGCCGGATGCGTGTCGTCGCCGTCTTGGGAAGGTCGGCCTCGATGCGGATGAAGCGCGGGACCATGAACCTCGGCAGCTCGCCGGTCAGGTAGGCGTCGATGTCGGACGGCGTGAGTGCCGACGGCGTTTGCAGGACCACGCACAGCAGGATCTCATCCTCGACGCCGTCGTCGGCGGGGACGCCGATCGCCGCGGCCTCCAAGACAGCGGGATGCAGCCGCTACCGGTCCTGGCCGCGACGGATGCGTTCCAGGCGGCGCCGGATCTCGGGGTCGAGGCCGTCCTCGAGCCGGGTGCTCCGCCGGCTGTCGTCGCGCATCCGCCTGGTCTCATCGCCCACGCTCCCCGAAACCCGGGCGACCTCGGCCTCCAGCGCGCGTGCCCCCATGGTCGCGACACCCATCGCGCCGACGACGTCGCGTTCGAGCCGATCATCGGTCGCCACCACCACGTCGGCTCCCTCGCCACGCTGGGATGCCCGGTACGCGGCACGTTCGATGACATGGTCTGCGGTCGCGCGCTTCGAGCCGAAGAGCACGGTCACGCCGTCGAACGTTTCCGTCGAGGGAAGACCACCCGGCCGCGCCTGCGCGTCGAAGACGACGGTGACGGCGACGCCGGTCTGGGCGGCGTACTCCGCGAGCGTGCTCACCAATTGCCGGCGCGCATCCTCGAGCCCCCGCTCGAGCAGGGTTGCGTGCAGCTTGGGCCACGCATGAATGATGTTGTAGCCGTCGACGATCAGCGCCAGCATCGTTCCGAGCTCGCCGTCTCAGCGCGGTGCGAATCCGCGCTGGCGTTGCACCTCGAACAGCAGCACCGCCGCGGCGGCACCCGCGTTCAGTGACGCGACGTGCCCCATCATCGGAATGGAGACGAGCACATCGCAGTGTTCGCGGGTCAGGCGTCGCATCCCGGTACCCTCGGCGCCGACAACGATCGCCACGGGACCGGTGAGGTCGACCTGGTCGTACCGGTCGCTCGCGTCGGCATCGAGGCCGGCGCGCCAGATGCCCGCTGCGCCGATGACCTCGAGTGCCTGCGCGAGGTTGGGCACGGTGACCATGGGCAGGTGCTCGGTCGCTCCGGCCGACGCCTTGGCGGCGGCGGCGGTGAGCGGCGCGGCGTGGTGACGAGGCATGACGATGCCGTCTGCGTCGCAGGCCTCGGCGCTGCGCGCGATGGCGCCAACGTTCTGCGGATCCTGGATGCCGTCGAGCACGACCAGCAGGGCGGGCGGCCGTGCCTGGTCGAGCACGTCGTGGAGGGTGAGCGCCGCGCGCGCGTGGAAGTATCCGGCGACGCCCTGGTGGTGTTCGGTGTGGGCGATGTCATCGAGCCGCTGGCGCGACACCTCCTCCACCAGGATGTCCCGTGCCTCGGCGTGCTCGAGAATCTCGGTCAGCCGCGCTTCGGGGCGAATCGCAGTCGCGACCACGATCTTGCGCGCCGGGCGGCCCGCTCGAAGGGCCTCGAGCACGGGGTTGCGCCCGTAGAGGATGTCCAATGGTCAGCCGCGGCGCGGCGAGATCCGCTTCCAGCGCTGGCCCTGCGGCGTGTCCTCCACCTCGATCCCGCGACTCGCGAGCTGCACGCGGAGATGGTCGGATTGCGCGAAGTCGCGAGCGGCCCGTGCGGCGGCGCGTTCGTCGAGCCAGCGCTGCTCCTCGGCATCGGGAGCCGCCTGTGCGTCACGCGCGACCAGAGCGAGCACGCCGAGCACGTCGTCGACTTCGTTGATGAGGTGCTGCAGGCTGCGCTGGGTCTCGGCACTGACAGGCCCGGTGTCGAGCACACGATTCACGTCGCGCAGCCCGGAGAAGACAATGCCCATCGCCTCGGGCAGGTTCAGATCGTCGTCCATCGCCTCGTCGAAGCCGATGCGCATCCCGCGCACCGAGGCGAGGACCGCGTAGTCGCGCTCGTTGCCGTCCTCCTCCGCGGTTCGCAGCGCGGCGACACGTGCCTGGAAGTCGACGAGTCGTTGCACCGCGACGTTGCTGTCGGCGAGCAGCTCGTCGGAGTAATCGAGCGGCTTGCGGTAGTGGGTACGCGCCGCGAGCAGGTAGCGCAGCGCCGCGGCGCTTGCGCCCTCCTCGAGCACGTCACCCACGGTGGCGAAATTGCCAAGACGCTTGGCCATCTTCTCGCCGCTCACGCGCAGGTGCTGGCTGTGGCACCAGATGCGCACGAATTGTTTGCCGGTCGCCGCCTCCGATTGGGCGATCTCGTTCTCGTGGTGCGGGAAGATGTTGTCGACGCCGCCGCAGTGGATCTCGAAGCTCTCGCCGAGCAGCGCCATGCTCATCGCCGAGCACTCGATGTGCCAGCCAGGATGGCCCCTGCCGATGCGTGTGTCCCAGCCGATCTCGTCAGGCCCGACCGCTTTCCAGAGCGCGAAGTCGCGGACATCCTCCTTGGTGTAGTCGTCCGCATCGATCCTGCCGCTGGCGCCGGCCACGAGGCTTTCGGCGCTGACCCCGCCGAGCTTGCCGTAGGCGGGAAATGCGGCGATGTGGAAGTAATAGCTGCCGTCGGTCCGGTATGCCGCGCCAACCCGCTCGAGACGTTCGATCAGCTCGACCATCTGCTCGATGTACCGGGTTGCGCGAGGGTAGTGGTGCGCGGGCCGGATGCCGAGCGTGTCGCGATCCTCCTCGAACGCGGTGATCCAGGGCGCCGTCTCCTCGTCGAGAGAGTGACCGTGCGCGACCGCGTTCTTGATGATCCGGTCATCGACGTCGGTGAGGTTCATCACGTGGGTGACCTTCCCGGCGAACCTGCGATCGAGCCAGCGGCGCAATACATCCTCGAAGATGAAGGTCCGGAAGTTGCCGATGTGGACTCGATTCCAGACCGTCGGACCGCAGGTGTAGAGGCGCACCCGGCCAAGCTCGATCGGCTCCACCGGGACGAGCTCACGACTCATCGTGTCGTGCAGCTGCAGCGTCACCGCCGTTCCAGCAGCACCGTCGCCGACGCGGCGATTCCCTCGCTCCGGCCGGAGAATCCCATCCCATCGGTGGTCGTCGCGCCGACGGCGATCGTCCCCGGCTCGAGGCCCAGCGCCGTCGACATCGCGTCGGACATCGGCCCGAGGTGGGCGGCGAGCCGAGGCTCCTCGGCGATCGCGATCACATGGCCGCTGGTGATCGTCCAGCCCTGTTCACGGAGCTTCTCGGCGACGATCTTCAGGAACTCGCATCCCGAGGTGTCCTTCCATCGAGGGTCACCGGACGGGAAGTGCCGGCCCATGTCGCCGAGCCCGGACGCGCCGAGGATGGCGTCCACAAGCGCGTGCACCACGGCGTCACCATCCGAGTGGCCGAGCAGGCCCCGGCTGTAGGGAACCAGGACACCTCCGAGCATCAGCGGCCGCCCAGGGATGAACCGGTGCGCGTCGATGCCATGACCGATCCGCGGGGTCATCGGGTCTCCTCGAGTAGTGCGCGGAGCAGGACAAGATCCTGCGGAAACGTGACCTTGAAGTTGCGCGGGTCGCCGGGCACCACGGTCACCGGCTCGCCGATGGCCTCGACGAGTTCGGCATCGTCTCCGGCGCTGATCCCGTGTGTCGCCGCGTGGAGGTGTGCGCGGCGGAGCAGTTCGGCGCTGAAGGACTGAGGCGTCTGCGCCGCAATGATCGACGACCTGTCGAGCGTGGCCGCGACCCGGCCGTTCTGGACCTGCTTCACCGTGTCCACGCAGGGTACCCCGGCGGTCGCGGCTCCATCAGCCCGCGCGGTGTCGAGCACCGCCCGGAAGAGCTCGGGCGGCGTGAGCGGCCGGGCAGCGTCGTGGACGGAGATCCATGTGTGACCGTGACACCGATCGATGGCCGCCGCCACGGTGTCCTGGCGCCGCTCGCCGCCTTCGAGCAGCACCACGTTGGACAGCTCATGGTCAGCGGCGATGCCCCGGATGGCGTCCCAGCGGGACGTGGGGGCGGCAATCGCGATGAGATCGAAGCAGGCGGCCGCGGCGATCGACTCGAGGGTGATCGCGAGGACGGGCCGTCCCGAGACCACGGCCCAGAGCTTGTCCTCCCCCGTTCGCACGCCGTGCCCGAAGGCGGGGACGATGAGCGCGCTGCTCAGCGCTGCGCGACCTTGGCGCGACTCGGCCGCAGCACCCGAGGCTTGGTCGAATCCTCGTCAGCCAGGGTCGCGAAGATCATCCGGCCCGCCGTGGTCTGGAGCACGGTGGTTACTGTGACAGTGACGGTCTCATCGACGTGGCTGCGCCCGTTCTCCACGACCACCATGGTGCCGTCCTCGAAGTAGCCGACGCCCTGGTGGGGCTCCTTGCCCTCTTTGATGATGGTGATCGCCATGCTTTCGCCCGCCCCAACGATCGGTTTGACGGCGTTGGCAAGGTCGTTGAGGTTGAGCACGCGAACGCCCTCGATCTGAGCGAGGCGGTTGAGGTTGTAGTCCTGGGTCATCAGCGCGGCGCTGCGGGCACGAGCGAGCTTGACCAGCCGGGCATCGACATCGGGTGTGCCCGGGAAGTCGAGATCGACGAGCTCGCAGACCACGTCCTCCGCCTTCTGGAGGGCATCGACGACCGCGAGTCCCCGGCGGCCCTTCTGGCGGCGAAACGGATCGGCGGAATCGGCGACCCGCTGGAGTTCCTCGAGCACGAAGCCGGGAATCAGCAGCCTGCCGGGCACGAACCCGGCCGCCGCCACGTCGACGATGCGGCCGTCGATGAGGACACTGGTGTCGACGAGCACCGGCTGGCCGTCGATCGGTCCGGGACCTCCTTCGTCGATGTCCACCGCGGCGGCGCCCCGGCCGCCGAACAAGACGCCGAGCGCGTCCTTGCGGCGGCTGCCGGTGCGGACGCCGACATAGACGAGGACCGTCGCCAGGCTCAGTGAGAGGAGGACTCCGAGGCCGTAGGGCAACGGGTTGAGAAGGACGGCGACCATGGTCGCGATCAGCAGCGCGGCGATGAGGCCGATCAAGGCTCCGATCATCTGGCCCGCAGGAGCCTCATCGAGGGTGCGCTCGAGCCAGAGATAGGGTTCGACGGTGAGGAGCGGCGCGGCAAGCGCCAGGGACGCCGCGCCGGCGGCGCCGGCCGCGAGCAGGGCCGCGCCCGCCGTGGTCGTGTTCTGGGTGAGCACGCCCGGGGTGCCGGAGAGGATGAAGACGCCGTAGAGCACGCCGAAGACGAATCCGACCCCGGCACCGATGATCCGCGAGATATTCCGGGCCCGGCGGATCGTCCGATCGGCGTGCGTGTGCATCTCAGCGATTGAACCACACGATCTGCGCGCCGAAAGACGGCGCGACACGACGGTCACCCGAGCAGCGCAACCGCCTCGATCAAGGTGGAGACCCTAAGACAGCGGAGACCGCCGGGAACGCTCCCGCGATAGCTTTCGGGCAGGATCACGGCCTCCATGCCGACGGCGGCCGCTTCGGCGAGGCGCACCTCGGTTCGGGACACCCGCCGCACCTCGCCGCCAAGGCCGAGCTCGCCGATGACCGCGACGTGGCGTGACACGGCCCGATCGCACGCCGACCCTGCGATCGCCAGGGCCACCGCAAGATCGGTACCTGGGTCGGCGAGCCGGATGCCGCCGGCCACGTTCACGAAGACGTCCAGCTTGGGAACGGCGATGCCCGCGCGCTTGGCGAGGACCGCGAGCATGAGGTGAAGCCGGTTGAGTTCGAACCCCGACGCCGTTCGCCTCGGGAACTCGAATGGGGAGGACACGGCAAGTGCCTGTACCTCGACGGCCATCGGCCGGAGCCCGTCGCAGGTGATGGTCAGGACGCTGCCCGAGGCGCCGAGCGATGCGGCGTCGAGCATGCCGCGGCTGGGTGCGGCGAGATCGCGCATGCCGTCGTGCTCCATGGTGAGCAGGCCCACCTCGCCGGTCGCACCGAACCGGTTCTTGATCCCGCGCAGCATCCGGTGCTCCCCGAGCCGCTCGCCTTCGAGGTACAGGACGACGTCGACCATGTGCTCGAGGGTGCGCGGCCCGGCGATCGCCCCCTCCTTGGTGACGTGCCCGACCAGGAGCACGGGAACGCCCGTTGTCTTCGCGACCTCGCTCATGCGCAGGACCGCCGCTCGAACCTGGGAGACACTCCCGGGCGGGCCCGGAGTGCCTGGGTCACGAAGTGTCTGGACGGAATCGACCACCACCAGCGACGGGCGTTCCGCCTCGATCGTGGCGATCACCGTGTCGACGTCGGATTCGACGAGCAGGCGAACCCTGGCACCGGTGCACCCAAGCCGCCGAGCTCGCAGGGCAAGCTGCTCAAGCGACTCCTCACCGGTGCAGTAGAGCGCCGGCGACACCTCAGCGCCGCAGCTGTGCGACATCTGCAGCGCGATGGTGGACTTCCCGATGCCAGGGTCACCACCGAGCAGCACGACGCTGCCGGGAACGATCCCCCCTCCCAGGACACGGTCGATTTCGAACGAACCGGTGGCCTGCATCCGCGCAGGTGCCGCCATGACGGCCTCCATCGGCGTGGTGGTCGCGGCTGCCGTTGGCGCCCCTTGCCTGCGGCCGGTCACGCGCACCACGTCCTCGCTCAGGCTGTTCCAGGCTTCACACGAGGGGCACCGCCCCTGCCACTTCGGCACCCCAGCCCCGCAGGCGGAGCAGACGTAGTGCAGGCGTGGGGCGCGTTGCAGCTCGGTCACCATGGGCGACGCATCCTACCGAACAAATGTACGGTTCGTCAACAGCGCCGCCGCGGCGAACCGGCCTATCGGGAATGGACCGGGCGTCCCCTGCCTCGATGGGTCTGGGCCGGCTCCGGCTCCACCTCCCCTTCGATGCGCCGCCGCAATTCGACGAGCCGATCTCGCAGCTCGGCAGCTCGCTCGAACTCGAGGTCACGCGCGGCCCGGAGCATCTCCTTCTCGACGTCCTTGGCAAGGCGCAGCACCTCGTCGGGCGGCAGCCCGGAGGCCTCCTGGAACGCCGCGGCGCGGAGCGACTGCTGATCGCGGTGCGATTCCATCTGGTACACGGCTTTGACGATCGACAGCGGCGTGATGTCGTGTTCGACGTTGTATTCGACCTGGATCGCGCGCCGCCGGTCGGTCTCGGCGATCGCCTTCTCCATCGCGTCCGACGTCCGGTCCGCGTACATCACCACGTGTCCGAACACGTTGCGCGCCGCCCGTCCAACTGTCTGGATCAATGACCGGTAGCCTCGGAGGTAGCCCTCCTTGTCGGCGTCGAGGATGCCGATGAACGACACCTCGGGAAGGTCGAGGCCCTCGCGTAGCAGGTTGATCCCGACCAGCACATCGAAGACGCCGAGGCGCAGGTCACGGATGATCTCGACGCGTTCCAGCGTGTCGATATCGCTGTGCAGGTATCGCACTTTGATGCCGGCCTCGCGCAGATAGTCGGTCAGGTCCTCGGCCATCTTCTTGGTGAGCGTGGTGATCAGGCAGCGTTCGTGACGCTCGATACGACGGCGCAACTGGGCGATGAGATCGTCGATCTGCCCGTGCGACTCCTTCACCTCGATGGTCGGATCCACGAGGCCGGTCGGCCGGATGATCTGCTCCACCACCTGGGTCGCGCGCCCTTGCTCGTACGGACCGGGGGTCGCGCTGACGTAGATGATCTGACCGATCATCGAGTCCCATTCGGCAAACGTCAGAGGCCGGTTGTCGAGCGCCGACGGGAGCCGAAACCCATACTCCACCAGGGGAATCTTGCGGGCGCGATCCCCCTTGTTCATGCCGTCGATCTGGGGCACCGCGACGTGCGACTCATCGACGATGAGGAGCGCGTCATCGGGCAGGAAGTCGAGCAGGCAGTGCGGGCGTTGCCCTTCCGAGCGATTGCTGAGGTGACGCGAGTAGTTCTCGATGCCGGCGCAGGTGCCGGTCTCGCGCATCATCTCCATGTCGAAGTTGGTTCGCTGGCGCAGGCGCTGGGCCTCGAGGAGACGCCCGCGCGTTTCGAGCAGCTTCACTCGATCCTCGAGCTCCGCCTCGATGGAGACCAGCGCGCGATTCATCTGCTCCTGCGGGGTCACGTAGTGCGTGGCGGGAAAGACCGTCAGCTCGTCGCGCATGGTCAGGATCTCACCGGTGAGCGCATCGAAGTCCTTGATCGACTCGATGGTGTCACCCATGAATTCGATCCGGGTCGCGATCTCCTCATACGCGGGCTGGACATCGACGACATCGCCTCGCACCCGAAAGCGCGTGCGTCCGAAGTCCATGTCGTTGCGCGCGTATTGCAGGTCCGAGAGCTTGCGCAGCAGGATGTCGCGCCGCCAGGAGTCCCCTCGCTTCACGGTGATCGACTCGCCCAGGTAGTTCTCGGGCGACCCGATGCCGTAGATGCAGGAGATCGATGCGACCACGACCACGTCGCGACGCGTCAGCAGCGCGCGCGTTGCGCTGTTGCGCAACCGGTCGATCTCATCGTTACGCGACGAGTCCTTCTCGATGTATGTGTCGGTCCGCGGGATGTAGGCCTCCGGCTGGTAGAAGTCGTAGTACGAGACGAAGTACTCGACGGCGTTCTTGGGGAAGAACTCCCGGAACTCGGCCCAGAGCTGTGCGGCGAGAGTCTTGTTCGGCGAGAGCACCAGCGTCGGTCGCTGCTGCTCGGCGATCACGTTGGCGATCGTGAAGGTCTTGCCCGATCCGGTCACCCCGAGCAGGATCTGCTCGCGCTGGCCCTCGATCAGCCCGCGGTTGAGCGCCTTGATGGCGGCAGGCTGATCACCGGCGGGTTCGAAGGGCGCAAGCAACTCGAGAGCGGGCACCCTTTGAGTCTAGACGCTGCACGACTCTCGCCGAATGCAGCTCAGATCACCGAGCGATAGATCTGCTCAAGGCGCTCGCCGATCGCGTCCCAGGAATGCTCGGCGAGAACGACCTCGCGGCCCTGAGCTCCGGCCTCGGCGCGGCGGGCAGGGTCGTCCAGCAGCTCCTTCGCGACGACGCGGAGTGCGGACAGGTCGCCGGCGGTGACGAGCACCCCTCCGGCACCGACGGCATCACGCAGACCATCGACGTCGAAGCCCACCACCGGCGTTCCCGCCGCCTGTGCCTCGAGGGCGACCATGCCGAGCCCCTCGAACCGGGACGGCATCAACACGATTGCGGCCCGGGCGTACTCGCGGTTCAGCGCCTCGCGGTCGAGCGCGCCGAGGTATTCGATCCTTCCGCCGCTCGAGGACGCCGCGTGCCGGACTTCGGCCTCGAGGCTGCCTCCCCCGACGATGACACCGTGCACCCGCGGATCCCTCTCAGTGAGTGCCTGGAGCACCGAGATCGCGTCGAGCGCACCCTTCTCGCGTTCCATGCGACTCACAAACAGCACCCGTCCGTCCTCGTGTTCGACGCCGGGAAGATCGACCGCGTCGACACCGTTGGAGAGCACCTCGATGTGCGATGCCGGGATCCCCATCGCCAGGAGCGCGTTCGCGGTGGAACGTGAGACGGGCAGCACCATCGCGGCGGCGCGGTAGGAGCGCGCCTCGACGCCGTTGAGCAGGCGTTTCATCGACCCGCGGGGATGCGCCTGGCGGTAGGTGTGATGCGCTGTGTAGACGAGCGGTGCTCCCAGCCGTTTCCAGAGCAGCACCCCGCCGGGCCCACCCTGCGCATGGATCACATCGGGGGCGGCGCGGAGGAGGATCTGCGGATACCGGTTGAGCTGCATCGAGAAGTCGAGCGGCGCCCGGCCGGTGCGCCGTGCGAAAGCAATTGCGTGGTCCCCGTGCCCCGAGATCGTGTGCACGCGCACGCCGCGCCGCTCCAGCGCGGCACGCATACCGTGGACGACGACACCCTGGCCGCCGAGTGGTGGATCGTCGTCGTAACTGGCGATCGTGACCCGGGTCATCGCTGGCAGCTCGTGCAGTACACGGTGGTCCGCCCGGCGGTGACGGTGCTGCGCAGCAGCGTCCCGCAGGTGAAGCACGGCAGCCCGCCGCGCCCATACACGAGCAGGCGCTCCTGATTGCTCCCGCGAGCATTCCAGACGTCGCGGTAGTCGTCCACACTGCTTCCCCGGTTGGTGACCGCCGCGGTGAGCACGCGCCGGATCGCGTCCAGCAGCGCCGCGCGCTCTCGGCGCGTGAGGCGGTGACAGCGCCGCGTCGGCCGGACGCCGGCCAGGAAGCACGCCTCGTCGATGTAGATGTTGCCGAGTCCGGCGACACCCTTCTGGTCGAGCAGCGCCGCCTTCACGGTCCTGGTGGTCTTGCGGAGTACCGCGTCGAGCCGGTCCTGGGAGAAATCGTCCGAGAGCGGTTCAACGCCGAGCCGGGGCAGCACCCGCGCCGCGGACAGGGCTTCGCGTGACCCGTACGCAACCCGACCGAAGCGGCGCGCGTCGTCGAAACGGAGTTCGTTGCCGTCGTCGAGGGCTGCACGGATGTGGGTGTGCTTGGCCACCGGGGCGTCCGCATCGCAGACCAGCAGGTGCCCGGTCATGCCCAGATGCACCATCAGCTCATCGCCGGAATCGAGTCCGAGGAGGAGATACTTGCCTCGGCGCTCCACCGCCTCGAAACGCTGCCCGGTGAGCAGCGCCGGGAGCATCCGGCCGTCGGGGACGCGCACCACGTCGGGGCGGTCGACGGTCACGCTCTCGATGCGACGGCCGGTGACCGCGCCCCGAAGATCACGGGCGACCGTCTCCACCTCCGGGAGTTCGGGCACCCTCAGTTCCTCGCGATGGGCGTCATGTCCCCCCAGTCACTGGCCTACGCGTCCGTCGATCCGCTCGCGCAACAGGTCCGCGTGACCCATGTGGCGGGCGTACTCAAAGATCATTCCGACCAGCACCTCGCGCAGCGACATCGGCCCTCCACCGCTGCCATGCTGATTCAAGGGATCGTCGCCGGTGATGTCGAGACTGGGCGCCTCGGCCACGAACCGCGTCGCGAAGTCCACCTCCGCACGCCATGTGTCCCACGCCTCCGCAACCACTTGTGGGGCGGGAACAGCACCATTGAAATCACCGTCACGGTCGGTGTCGGAGCAGAACAGCCGGGCCACGTCCTGTCCCGCCATCATCTCCCGGAACGTCCTCCGCTCCATCTCGGCCAGGTGTCGCACCAACCCCAGGAGCGACATCGTCGAGGGCTCGACGGAACGCCGCGCCATAGCCTCCGTATCAAGCCCTGAGCATTTCATCTGCAGCGTGAGGCGGGCACAGCGCAAGACTTCGACCAGCGTGGTGCGCTCGTCGCCCAACGTCGGTCCGTTCTCACGCGGGTCGTCTTTGAGATCGATGAACATGTCGGCTCGTCGGGTCGCGGCCATGGCCGCAATCCTAGGCGATCGAGCAGGCCGCCAGCGGTCGGCCAGGATCCAACGGAGGCGTCCGGCTACCCGTCTCGGCGGGTCATGTCCCCCCAGTTGTCGCCNNTCGCCGACCTTGACGTCAACGTCGAGGGGCACCTTGAGCGCCTCGGCTGCGCCCATCCGATCCCGAAGGAGCACGACCAGATCGTCAACCTCCTCCTCCGGCGCTTCGAGGAGCAACTCGTCGTGGACCTGGAGGAGGATCCGGCTGCGCAGCCCCGCCTCGCGAAGCGCCGCATCGACGAGGATCATCGCCTGCTTCATGATGTCGGCAGCGCCGCCCTGAATCGGCATGTTCACGGCCATGCGCTCGGCGGCGAAACGGAGCTGGCGGTTGGCGGCGCGGATGTCCGCGATGTAGCGGCGCCGCCCGATGAACGTCTCCACCCAGCCGTACTCCCGCGCGTGGTTGCGCACCCCTTCGAGGTAGGCGGTGACCGCAGGGAAGTTTCGGAAGTACGCGTCGATGAAGGTGTGCGCGTCCTCACGGCTCATGCCCGTGTCGCGGGCGAGCCCGAAGTCGCTCAGCCCATACACCACACCGAAGTTCACCACCTTGGCGATGCGCCGCATGTCCGGTGTCACCGCCTCGGCCTCGACCGCATACACCTCGGCGGCGGTGCGCCGGTGGATGTCTTCACCCCGCTGGAATGCCTCGATCAGCTCCTGCTCACCGGTCACATGGGCGAGGACACGCAGCTCGACCTGTGAATAGTCGGCGCTGACCAGGCGCTGGCCCTTGTCCGCATGAAAGGCACGTCGGATTCGCTGCCCCCACTGGGTGCGCACCGGGATGTTCTGCAGGTTGGGGTCCGACGACGAGAGCCGGCCGGTGGTCGCCACCGCCTGGTTGAACGAGGTGTGCACTCGCGAGTCAGCCGTGCACAACAGCGGCAGCGCGTCCACGTACGTGCTCTTCAGCTTGGTGAGCTGGCGCCACTCGAGGATGAGATCGACCACAGGGTGCTCGCCCCGCAACGCCTCGAGAGTGTCGGCGTCGGTGCTCCGCCCGGTCTTGGTCTTGCGCCCGCTGGCGAGCCCGAGGTCGTCGTAGAGAAAGCGTCCGAGCTGCTGCGTGCTGCCGGGATTGAACGTGTAGCCGGCGACCTCCTGGACCTCGCGCTCGATGTCGTTGATACGCGTGTGCATCTCGGCGCTGATCGACCCCAGGAGGTCGCAGTCAACGGCGACGCCCTCGGTCTCCATGGCGGCGAGGATCGGCACCAGCGGCAGTTCCATGGTGTCGTGGAGTCGAGTGGCGCCGGCGCGCTCCATGTCCCGGATCAGCACGTCGCCGACCGGGTCGAGCAGCCCAACCCAGACGCCGTAATACGCAGCTGCCTCATCGACGGGCACGTCGGCGATGCCGCGTTTCGTGCGACCGCTCCCGAGCAACGTCTCCTCGGCTTCGACGCTCAGCGCGGCGAGGTCGTGCGCGAGGACCGGCAGCGTTGGGACCTTGAGACGTGAGTTGGTGAGGTACGCGGCGAGCAGGGCGTCGAATTGCAAGCCCTGGATGGCAATGCCACGCCGCCGCCAGGCGAGCAGTTCGCGCTTGAGGTCATACCCACGTTTTGGAATGGTGCTGTCGACGAGCACCTCCTCCAATGCGGCAACCGCAGCGGCGTCAGCATTGCGCTCCAGCCCCGCGTGCCACACCGGCATGTAGTAGGCGACGTCCTCACCTTTCGGCGCGAAGGCGACGCCGATGAGGTCGCCGGTCCTCGGGCTACCGTCGACGATCGTGCGCAGGGCCACCGCACCGGCCGCGCGAATTCGCTGAACGGCTTCGTCAGCTTGATGCGCGTCGATGACAATCTCGACGTCGGTTGCAGGCGTCTGCAGATCGCCCGGCGGACCCTGTTCGGACGTGGTCGTGGCGGCGGATGCCGGCGACGAGCCGCCGTCGGCGCTCCGTCCCGGCAGCCGCGTGAGCAGACTTCGAAACTCGAGGCGGTCGAACAACTCGCGTACCGCATTCTCGTCGTAGTGGAAGAGTCGCGCGCCCTCGAGCGGTAGGTCGACATCGACATCGACCTTGATGGTCGCGGTCCACTTGCTCAACCGCGCCTGCTCCATATGGCTTTCCAGGGCGCGCTGGACACGTCCCGGTGGCATCGTCGGGACCGCCTCGAGCACCTTCTCGAGCGGCCCGTATTGCTGGACCAGCGACATGGCGGTTTTCTCACCGATGCCCGGGACGCCGGGGATGTTGTCGCTCGGATCCCCTTGCAGCGCTTTGAAATCAACCACCAGCGGCGGCTCGAAGCCGTAGCGTTCGCGAACCTTGTCGACGTCGTAGATGATCGTGTCGCTGATCCCGCGCCGGCTCGCGAAGACGCGGATGTGCTCGGTCACCAGCTGGAGCACGTCGAGATCGCCGGTCAGGATGATGACGTCGAGCCCTGCGGCTTCCGCCTTCTGGGCCAGCGTGCCGATGACATCGTCGGCCTCGAATGTCGGGATCTCGACGATGGGAATCCCGAGCGATTCCACCACCTCGCGCGCCCAGGGAAACTGGGCGCGAAGCTCGTCCGGCGCGCGCAGCCGCTGTGCCTTGTACTCCGCGAATTTCTCGTGCCGAAATGTCGGTCCGGGGGGGTCGAAGGCAGCGATGGCGTACGTCGGCGCGGTGTCGTTCAATGCCTTGAAGAGCATCGATGTGAAGCCGTAGGCGGCGTTCGTCATCTCGCCCCGGCTGTTGCTCAACGCGGGCATCGCGTGGAAGGCGCGGTACACGAGGTTGTGTCCATCCACCAGCAGCAAGGTCTCGCGAGCCACAGCGATCCATGGTAGCGGCGAGGCAGGTATGTCCTCGCAGGCGCACTCCCGGGGTTATGATCGAGGCATGGCCGACCTGGTGGAAATGACCGTCGACAGCATCAGGGTGCACATGCCGACCGGCCAGCACGTCGTCATCCTCAAGGAAAAGACGGCTGATCGCTACCTCCCCATCTGGATCGGCATCAACGAGGCCAACGCGATCGCGCTGAAGATCACCGGGATCACACCCGAGCGCCCGATCACGCACGACCTGCTTGCCAACCTGCTCAGCGCGGTCGAGGTCACCGTCGAGCGGATCGTGGTCACGTCCCTCAGCAACGAGGTCTTCTACGCGCGCATCCTTGCCCAGGTCGACGGTCGCCGCCTGGAGATCGACTCCCGCCCGTCGGACGCGATCGCCGTCGCGGTTCGGGTCGGCGCCGGCATCTTCGTCGCCGATGAGGTGCTCGACAAAGCCGGAGTCCTCCCCGAGGCCGACAAGGATGGCGACCTCACCGAGGCGGATCCCGAAAGCGAGGAGCGCCTCGCCAAGATTCGCGACTGGGTGAACACCCTCAACCTCCCCGACCTCGGGACCGGCGCCTCCGAGAGCTAGGCTCGCCTCAGGCGCTGAAGAGCGACCAGAAGCTCGGGTCCTCGAACCCGAGCCGCCAGGCAGCGATCCCGGCGAGGCCGAATGTCTGGACCAGGTGGACCTTCCTCGCGAGGCTGTCCGCGTCATCGAAGTAGCTGATCAGGGAGTTGTTCGGGGAGACGACGTAGGGGGTCTGGGCGCTGAAGTCGTAGTCGATGCGCGCTCCTGGCACCGAGAGCGCGTTGTAGAGGATGTTCGAGTACGCCGACGCGCCTCCGATGGTCCCCCAGGCACGTCCATAGAGCGGAACGCCGAGGAGCACGTGCGCGGGCGTCAGATCCGGCAAGGTCGCCTGCAGGATCGCCCTGTCCCAGTCCAGCCCCGCCACCGGCCCCGGGGTTCCACCGCCACCGTGCTGGTCATACGCCATGAGATCCACGTAGTCGGCCGCCTTGCCGATTGCGGCGATGTCGTAAGCGGCCGAGTACGGGTTGACCCCGGCGAAGTCGTGGGGTACGACGTCGACGATCAGCTTGGCGCCGTGCGCATGGAGCGCGGTCGCCAATTGCTGGACAAAGCCGGTGAACGGAGCCTTGTCGCTGGCAAGCATCCCCTCGAAGTCGACGTTGATACCGCGGTACCCGTCGAAGCGGATCGCGGCCACCATCTCGTTGACGAGGACACTGACCGCGCTGGCGTTGTTGAGGAGTTGATCGGTCGCGGGAGGATTCGTCGAATCGTTGGCGAGTGACGGCCAGATCGGCAGCCCGGCGGCCCCCGCGCGGCCGGCCGCGGACTGGTCGGGGGTGCCCAGGATCGACCCGTCGGCCTGCGCCTGCCAGCCGGTCGGCGTCACCTGCGCGACCGCGCCGAGATGGAACGCCAGCGACGAGTTGGACGCCCCGGTGTTGATCACGAACGCGTCGACGGGGATGCCCTTGACGCTGGGTGCGGCTGGGACGGTCACCCGGCGGACGGTGTGCAGAGTGATGCCGACCAGCGAGAGGGTGATCCCCGGGTCCAGGTGCGCATGACCAGCGGTGGGGATCGTGGCTGGAAGCGTGATCGAGGCGGGTGGCCTGCCCCGCCAGATGACCCGGGCGTGCATCCCGTCGGTCCAGGTCACGGTGGCGCCGGGCAGCGCCGCGGCCACCGCCGCCTGGTCGGGAGCATCGTCGAAGACGGCATCGACGACCAGCCCACTGGCCGCGTCGATGTGCGCCGCCACCATCGCGGCCGTCGGCGAGATGACCGTGAAGGTCATGTTCTGCGTCTTGAGGCCTGCCACCGCGACCGACAGGCGGTGGCTCGACGAGAGCGGCAGCGGTTTGACCGTCGCGAGCAGATCCTGGTTCTGACTGGCGAGCGTCACCTGGTTCCCATCGAGTGTCGCGGTGACATCCGAGGCCTGGAGGGCCGCCCCCGTGGCATGGAGGCGGAGATCAAGGTTCGGTGGCACATCGGCGGAGCCGGAACGGAGGCCGACGCCTCCTGCCGTGATCACGACATAGCCGTAGTTGGGGGGTGGGCCGAGCCCGCTGAAGCTGCAGCCGGAGACCAGCAG
>PNBE01000065.1:0-16640 GCA_003135895.1 Candidatus Dormiibacterota bacterium | reverse complement strand
GCGGGCTTCCCAGGCTCGCGTAGCCAGCGGGGATGGTCGCAGTCACGTGGATCTCGGTGCCTGGGGCAAGGCCGGCCGGCACCTGGAACGTCAGGAGTGGCCCGGTTCCGCTGCCGAACTGCTGGCCGGGGGCCGCAACGGGCGTTGCGCCTGGAACGTCCGGACCGCCAAACGGCCCGTTGGCGGCCGGGATCACGGTGAGCAGCCGGCTCGTGCTCCCCACCCCGACGGAGACGCACGGCAGCACCGCTCGCGCCGGTGGCGGCGCGGCTGAGCTCCCGGGATTCGAGATCGAGGTGGTCGGCACGGACAGCTGCGCATACACCACCGCCAGCTTCCCTGGGGTGACGACGAGGGTCGGCGCGGCGAGCACCAGGCGGAGTGCGGGTTGGGCTGGGTCGGTCGCCGAATCCGCCTGACTGAAGCTGGAGGGCAGCGCCGCACCGGTGATGTTGACGATGGAGCGTGTGCATGCGGCTACGGTCGCCGGTGCGCCGTGTGCCTCGGCCGGGACGGACACGGCGCCGCCCGCGGTGCTGGTTGAGGGCGCGGTTGGGTGCGTGAGCGCCAGGATCACGAGAACCACGGCAACCGCACCGGCGACGGCTGTCGCGGGGAAGCGCCGGAGGAGGCCGAGGTTGAACCAGCTCAGCCCGATTCGAGGCCGTGACGACCTTTCCGCGACAGGAGGGGTCGAGGGGAGATGAACGACGTGGGGCATGCGTGTCCGCGGCAGTCCGTGGAGGGTCTCGATGGTCGCCCTGAACTCCGCGTACGCCGCGGCGCAGGGCGAGCACGACTGCATGTGGCTCTGGAAGCGCGCCTCGTCGATCGGTGAGAGCTCGTCCTCATATGCCGCGGAGAACAGATCGTCGAGGTGGCGGCGCGGGCTCATGCGTTCTCCTCGGCAAAGCCGGGGGCCGCGGCGGTGCCGCGGAGGGCCTTGGCGAGCATCGACCGAGCTCGATTGAGCCGGGACTTGACGGTGCCGATCGGGACATGCAAAGCCGCGGACATCTCCTCGTAGCTCAGATCGTTGACGTCTCTGAGGACCACCACAGCGCGGAAATCGGGATGGAGTGCGAGCAGTGCCTCGCGGACTGCGCCAACCCGCTCCCGGGCGAGTGCGCTGGCCTCCGGGCCCATCGCCGGGTCGGGCAGCTCAACGATATTGCCCTGGGCATCTTCGAGCGGGTCTGCCGGCCGGCGGACGGTTCGGCGCTGGACGTCATGACTGCAGTTGATGGCGACCCGGAAGAGCCACGCCCGGATGGTCTGCCCACGAAGCACGGGGATCCTGACGTAGGCGCGCAGGAACGTCTCCTGAACGACGTCGGCCGCATCGGCCGGGGTCCCGAGAATTCTCAGTGCCATCGTGTAGAGCTCATCCTGGTGGCGAGTGACAATTGCTGCAAAGGCATCGCGGTCGCCGCGGCGTGCCCGCTCGAGGAGCGCCTCGTCGTCCATGCATTTGAGGGTACGCGCAGGCGGGCGTTCCGGTTCCCGGCAAGAGCCGGTACGCTGTCTACCCGGCCGGGGTGGCGGAATGGTAGACGCAGCGGTCTCAAAAACCGCCGAGGGCAACCTCGTGAGGGTTCGACTCCCTCTCCCGGCAGGCAGGTTTCGAATTCAAATCGCGGATTGCCTGCTCGGGCGCTTGGGCATGTCATGGAATGGGCGGCCCTGCACGAGCAGGAGCTGCGAGACAACTGGCAACGTGTGATCGAACGCACGGCGCTGGCATCCATCGAGCCGCTCGCAGAGGATTGGGGAATGTCAAGGTCACGCGCGTAGAGCGCCTCGGTGAGTACCGGCTCCGGCTCACGTTCAGCGACGGGGTTGTCGGTGACATCGACCTGGCTGCCGAGCTGTGGGGTGAGATGTTCGAGTCGCTCCGAGACCCGATTCAGTTCGACCGCGTCCGCGTGGATCCGGAGCTGGGCACACTGATGTGGCCCAACGGTGCGGACCTCGATCCGGAAGGACTCCACACCATGGTGCGACCGGTACAGCGGGCGAGCTGACGCCGCTCGCTCCGCAACGGTCACGCGGTCTGCTCGTCGACCCAGTGGCGCAGCGCATCGCGCCGCTCGCGGAGCGCGCGACCGACGCGGATAACGGGGATGGAGCCTGAGCGTAAGAGTTCGTAGGTTCGCGTGCGACCGAGTTGCAGTTCAGCTTCCACGTCGCGAACGGTGAGCAGCATCGGAGTGCGCGTCGATCCAGGCGGAATCTCAACAGGTGTCGGCGCGGCCGACTCGAGCAAGGGCGCTGGTGCGGTGGGCGTTGCTCGTCGGCGTCGTGGGTCCCGGTCGGCATGGATACCGGGTGTTCCTTGAGGCGACACCAGCTCATCGGCACCCCAAGGAAGTTTCGTCTGATGCGCGCGAGGCTCCCCGCGCACATAGCCGGTACCCGGCGACACGTCGGCGATAGCCATGGCACGAGCATGCCATGTATTCGCTTACGTAGCGCCTACACTTTTCCAGCAAGCCTTGGCATGTGAAAGTCCGGCAGATACTTGACACCGCGGGTCCAGGACGTGGGCGACAGACAGATCAGCACGCATCCGCCCCGGGGAGCGTACGCACAGGAGAGTAGCTACCCAAGGCCTTCGCAACCGATTTACATCAAGGGTGTTACGGAGCGGGGCTACGAGGTAGGCGGCTCGACGAGGCTCTCTGAAGCCGAGTCGATTGCCGCTCGAGTCGCTACGATGACTTGAGATGAGTGGTATCGAGAAGCTTCGCGATACCTGGGAGACCCTAGGTCGGGGCGACCCGTTGTGGGCCATTCTCAGCACGCCCGAAACACGGGGTAATCGTTGGGACGCAGCCGCGTTCTTTCAAACGGGTGAGGATGAGGTGACCCGACTCTTCGATCGGCTGAAAGGCATGGATATCTCGATCCAACGCGGACGGGCGTTGGATTTTGGTTGTGGGGTGGGGCGTGTTACGCAGGCGCTCGCACCATATTTCGACAAAGTCGATGGTGTCGACATCGCACCATCAATGATTCGCTTGGCCAACCAGTACAATCATCATGGGGACCGTTGTCAGTATCACGAGAACACGTCGCCGGATCTGGAACGCTTCGACCCCAACATATTTGACTTCGTGTATTCCCGGATCGTGTTGATGCATGTCCCGCCACGCCTTACAAAGCGCTACATCGCAGAGTTCAGCCGAATCCTGAGGCCCGGTGGCGTCGCGGTCATCCATGTGCCGAGTGCCCTCCCTCCGATGAGGCGCGCTGTATATGAGACCGCTGTCCTGCGCCGACGAGCCATCGATTGGATAGCTCGAGTCTTAAGCCAGCGCCGCGAAGACCTCCTGCCAGCAGCCGGCAGCTCGGCGAGCGAGCGATCAGCGGCTTCAACGACCTACAAACATGCCATGTACTTCACTCGCAAGGCGAAAGTACTAGACCTCCTGCGGCGTTCTGACATGAACGTGATCTGCACTGAGGAATGGGATACAGGTGCTGTACACGATGTTTTGTACTACTCCAGAAAAACGGGAGCAAGGACGTGAGTTCTGGCCAGCTCGCACCAGCACCGCACGAGGTCGAACCTTGCGCAGCAACTGGCAGGGATTGCGGTCAGCTCGGAGATCGCGGCCAACTTCCCGTCTCTCGACGTTGAGCCCGCGTCTAGGACAGCATCAAGTCAGCCGGACCCTCCATCACATCGCATCCAATGCGCCTAGGACCCCTACGCGTACCCTACGGCGCTGGCAGCCCACACCCCGTAGCAGCACACGGAGTCACGGTCACGGGGTCCGCCGAATACGCGACGGCACCCGGTGGCACGCAAAAACGCTCGGACCGGGCTCTCAAAAACCGCCGAGGGCAACCTCGTGACGGTTCGACTCCCTCTCCCGGCAGTCGGAATCCGTTGGAATCGCTAGGCTTTTGTTCTCGCTGTCCATTTCGTGTCCATTTCGCGTTCCTTTCAGTACCCGGTGGCGGCGTTGCGCCGAGAACACTAAGGGTTCCCTTTGTGTTAGGCGCTTCGATGCAGCAGGGCGACCGGGTGGTTGGGTACGTGCGCGTTTCTACCGATGGGCAGGGTGCCACTGGATACTCCATCGACGCACAGGCCGCAGTTATTGAGTCTGAGTGTCTTCGCCGCGGATGGACCCTGGTTGAAGTCTTCAAGGATGTCGCCTCTGCTGCCAGCGTCAAGAAGCGGCCGGGCTATGACAAGGCTGTAGACGCATGTGAGCGCGGAGACGCACAGGGCATCGTCGCAGCCAAACTCGACCGTATCAGCCGGAGCGTGACTTCGGAGCTTTGCTGCAACGTGGCATGGCGATAAGGGGAACCAATTTCACGACAATTCGCCTTGATACATCCATGGCGGATTTGCTCGACCGATTTCGCTTACCGGCTTACCTTGCAACGCGTAAATCCATCACGGAACGTTGTCGGGAGGGTAGGCGACGATCTCGTCGTTACCCCACAAGCCTGCAAGTCCCAGGTTTTGGAGATCGACATGGCTGTGGTTGGCCAGGTATTAACTTGGAGGGAGTAAACGCGGGAGATTACCCCGAGACAACGCCCAGATAATGCCAGCCCCCAGGGGCAATCTCCTTGACGGGCTTCCCTTGAAGGTTGTAAGCCATGTTGCTAGATGCAATGAACTCGCTGTTATTCAACCACCCAGATCCCCAAAGGTTAGGAATATCAATATGGCTATGGGTAGCAACGTTGACGAGTACGGCAGAATCCGTTGGGATATTTCCGCCGCACTGTCCCAAAAAATTCTCCCGGTTTACGAGTACATGCTCTCCATCCGGGCTTACATTTGCCCCCACCACAACAAAGGGTCCAGCTTCAGAGTAAACCGTGCCGTTAATGGAGACCCCATTAGGATTGGAGTACAGCCCAGCTACCTTTACTTCTGAGGTTGCGTAAATGAACTGCTGATCACCACTGAAGAGGTCGCTTATGCTACCCGTAATAGGGTTAATGATGAACGCGGCGTTGTTGAGTGAATAATACTGGGTGCAAGTAGTATTACTGCCAGTCCGCTGCAAGATTATTCCGGCATCGGTCCAATAGTTTACAGCTTCTGATGCGCCGATTGGAGCAGTCCATTTATAGATGGTATGGGTTGGGACCCCAATTCCGGCTATTTCAACTTCACCGAAGTTTTGACCAGCCTTATTCTTTCCTAAAGTGACATTCCAAGCCCATTCAGTTCCATCTAGAGAGCCAACAAGCAGACCGAAATCGGGAGTTGGCCCCGATACTGGGCCACTGCCCAGGGTCTTTCCGGCGCTGGAGAGAACGACGACAACTGGGGGTGGCGTGCTTGCAGCAGGAAGGCCCACGAGCAAGACGTTTGGTCCAGCTACCACAGGATTCACGTTATTCGTATCTAACTGAAATGGCCCCTTATCCAACTGAGGATTTTGACCAACCATCTTTTCCATCTGGGTAGTTGTCAGACCCCACTGGGCTAGCCCTTGGTCGTTTACAACCTCAAAGCCGGTACTTGTTGAAAAAAGCGCCAGGGGAGGGGTTGGGGGGACAGTTTGAACTGGGGTCGGGACCAGGGTCGGGGTGGCCGTGGGGGTTGGGGTGGAGCGGGAAGGGGAGCTTGGCGATGTGCCGCCTCCACAAGCGGCCAAAAGTAAGGCCAACGGCAAGGTGGCGATCAACACGTGACGGTGGTCTTGGTTTCTGGGTTGCATCTCACCTGTAATAACGTCACCGATCACNNCTTGTACCGTCAAAGGTCCCGCGATCTGAGAGGCCGACGCGAGGCAGGAGGACGGGCTGAAGGTGGGATGTCCGGGGGAGATGGCGCTCCGTCGTTGCGAGCCCCCGGGGCCTGGTTACCCTATCCGCTTTCGCAAGTCGTGAAGGTGGGGAAACACGATCCTCGCCCGTGGCGACTTCTGCCGGTGTTCGCGCAACCAAATCTCACAGGGCCTGTCCATTTCGTGTCCATTTCAGGGGTCAATCCTTGGCCACATTTGGCGCGTTCTGACTACCCTTGGCAATTCAGGATCGAGGTTTCCGCTTCCGCCGATGAGGGTTCGACTCCCTCTCCCGGCATAGACCTTCCCATCCACCCGACCGTAACGCCCTCGAGCTTGCACTCTGGCGCATGGGGTGATGAGGTATCGGATAAGGCCCCGTTTGGGCACCGCTGACCGACATGAGGCTGCGAGATGGCTAATCGATTCAGGAATTACTGGGCGTACAGCGTCGGCGTCGGGATCGCCCTGGCGGAAAACAGTCCACCCCTGATCCACAAGGAGGTTCGCCAATGCTCATCAGCACCGCCAACGACCTACCCGGCTACGAGATCACCGAGGTCCTCGGCGAGGTCTTCGGGCTCACGGTTCGCTCCCGGAATATCGGCTCGCAGTTTGGCGCGGGCCTGAAGTCCCTGATGGGCGGCGAACTCAAGGGGATGACCGCGAACCTCGCGCAGAGCCGCCAGGAGGTCATCGAGCGCATGTGCGGCGAGGCCACCTCCAAGGGCGGCAACGCGATTGTCGCGATGCGCTTCGACACCTCGGAGATGGGTGGCACCTGGACTGAGATCTGCGCCTACGGCACAGCGGTCAAGACCCGGAAGCTCTAGACGGCTGCTCCAAACCGATCAAGCCGGAACGGCGACAGGTCCACGTCGCTCGTCCCCGCGGTGACGCGCTGCGCGATCGCCTCCCCCAGGCCTGCCGAGTGTTTGAAGCCATGCCCCGAGCACGGCGAGACGAGCAGCACGCCCGGCACCTCCGGGTGATCGTCAATCACGAAGTTCGCATCCGGCGTCACCGTGTACAGGCACCGCACCGCTCGGAGGCAGTGGGACGAGACGCCGGGGAGCCACCTGGCGACCACCGAGTCATACGTCGATCGCGACTCGTCAGGATCGACGTCGAGTGACGCCTCATCGGCGGCGGTCGCGATGTCGAGCTGTTCCGTCGCGACCTTGATCTCGCGGGTCCCGTCGATCGCGGGGAACCCGTAAAAGGCATTGCCGTCGTTGAGACCCCAGATGTACACGGGCATCGCGCCCGGCGTGTGGTCCACCGTCTCCGACTCGAGTTCGAACCAGCTGAGCACCTGGCGGTACACGTTGAACAACCGGAGCTGCTCCGGAGCGACGAAGTCGCGCACCCACGATCCCACCGCCAGGACCGCCCGGTCCGCTTCGTACACCCCGCGATCGGTACGCACCCGGACGCCGCTCCCCGAGGGTTCGACGGCGCGCACGCGCTCGTCGCGGCGGATCTCGGCCCCGAGGCGCGACGCAACGGTCAGCTGAGCATCGACGCAGCGCTCCGGACGGACGAACCCGGCGGTCGGCTCGTAATAAGCGGATTCATCGCCGTCGAGGGCGAACTGCGGAAAGCGGCCGTCGACGTCCGCAGCACTGAGCAACTCGTGCTTGATGCCGTACCGGTTGGCGCAGGCGATGGTGCTGGCGAGGAATTCGTGGCGATGGTGTCCCGCCGCCCCGCCGCCGGCGGCTTCGACGATCAGCCCGCCGCACTGGGTCAGCAGGTCCTGGCCGGTATCGGCTTCGAGCTCTCGCCAGATGGCATGCGAACGCTGCACGAGCGGGGTGTAGGCTTCCCCCTCGCCGATTGCCTCGCGCGTGATCCGCGTGTCCCCGTGGGTCGAGCCGTAGATGTGCGGCGGCGAGAATCGATCGATGCCAACGGCTCGGACCCCCCGCCGGGCGAGTTGGTACAGCGTCGCCGCGCCGGCAGCGCCCAGGCCGACCACGGCCACGTCGCAGGTGCTCACCGCCGCAGCCTACTACCCTGCGATGGTGAGCCAGGATCACTACTTCACCCCCGATCCCAAGGTCGCCTCGCGCCCGCGCACCATCCGGGTCACGCTCCCGGATCTGAGCTTCGAGCTCGACACCGACCGGGGCGTTTTCGCGCACGGCCACCTCGACTTCGGGACCGACCTCCTGCTGCGCAGCGTGCCGGCCGTACCTCCGGGCGAGCTGGTCGACGTCGGCTGCGGGTACGGCGCGATCGCCATCACCCTGGCGTTGCGCAATCCGGACGCCCGGGTGTGGGCGGTCGACGTCAACCGCCGGGCGCTCGACCTGTGCGCACGCAATGCCGAGCGGGCCGGTGCCCGCAACGTGGTTCCGGCCGAGCCCGGCGCGGTCCCCGAGCGCATCAGGTTCGCGGCTGTCTACTCCAACCCGCCGGTGCGCCTGGGCAAGCCGGCGCTCCACGAGTTGCTCCTGACCTGGATCGAGCGGTTGGAGCCCGATGCCGTGGCAACCCTGGTGGTCCAGCGCCATCTCGGCGCCGACTCGCTGGCAGCGTGGCTGACGGACCTCGGCCATCGCGTCGAACGTGTCCGATCGAAGGGCGGCTATCGCGTCCTCGAGGTGCATGCCACCGACGGAAGTCCGCATGATGGCAGCCGTGTCCGCTAGCCCCGGCCTCGTCGGCTTCATCACGATCAACGTCGACCCGGTCCTGAATCTCGGCCCCCTGCCGATCCACTGGTACGGGGTGATGTATGCCGTTGCGTTCCTGGTCGCCTATCGGTTCGGCGTGCTGCCGTACGCGGTGAAACGGGGGCTGCCGAAGTCGGTCGCCGAGAAGATCTGTGTCTGGACGATCATCTTCGGGCTCATCGGTGGCCGTCTCTACTACGTGGTGCAGCAGCCCAACCTGTGGCAGAACTACGTGCTCCACCCGATCAACATCATTGCCTTCTGGCAGGGTGGGATGGCCTTCTTCGGCGCCATCATCGTCGGCTTCGCGACCCTCGCCATCCTCGCGTGGCGGTACGGGTACAACCCGTGGCTTGCGCTCGACGGCGGCGTGCTTTTCGCCGTCGTCGGTCAGCCGATCGGGCGCATCGGCAACGTCATCAACGGCGACATCCTCGGTGCACCGAGCACACTGCCATGGGCGACGGCGTACTCGAATCCACATGCGATCCTGCAGACGGGCTTCAGCCTCTGCACCCGGGCGCAGTGCATCGCGTACCAGCCCGCGGCTGTGTATGAGGCGCTGGGCACCATCGCCATCGGCATCATTCTGTACGTGCTGGTGCGACGCAACGTGCGCCCCGGCGTCCTCGCAATCACGTATGTGGCGCTCTACGCGATCAGCCAGTTGATCCTCTTCCAATTCCGGGCGAGTGAACCGCCCGGCCCGCTCGGCCTGCGCGAGGCGCAGTGGACGTCGATCGCGATGCTCGTACTCGGCGTGCCCCTGCTCTACCTGCTCTGGCGGCGAACCAGCGCACGGTTTGAGAAGCGGTCACCGGACGAACCCGCCGCGGCCAAGGAGCCCGCCGCAACTCGGTGACGCAAGTGTTCATCGCCCAGGTCATCGGATTCCTGGAGGGAGCCTTGACCGTGCTGATCATCGCGCGGATTGCCGTGTCCTGGATTGGTCTCAGCCCATGGCATCCGGTGGTCCGCTGGCTGCGCATCATCGTCGACCCGATCCTCGCGCCCTTCCGCCGCATCCTCCCGACTTTCAGCGGTATCGACTTCTCGCCGATCCTCGCGATCGTGGTCATCTATTTCGTCGCGCAAATCCTGCAGAACCTCGTCCTCGGCTACGGCGTCAACCCCGGCGGGCAGATCCTCTCCCTCATCGAACAGCTGGTGGTTGACATCGCGATCGCGATCGCTGTTCTGGTTTTCATCCGCGTCCTCCTGGGGGTGTTCCACGCCGACCCGTGGCACCCGATGGTGCAGATGGTCCGGAGCGTGACCAATCCACTCGTGACCCCATTCGCCGGTCTCCACCGCGGCCGGGGGGCCGCCGCGATCGACTACCCGGCGATTGCTGCGCTGGTCATGTACATCGCGCTGATCATCGTGATCAAGATCGTCTTCGGGTTACTGATCGGACCCTAACCAGCAGAGGCGGTCAGCGCCGGGCGGCTGTACGCTCGCGTTCTGGCGCTCGGGCCCGGCGCATCTCGACGCGGTACGCGCTGTCTCCGACCAGGTACTCGACGGCGCGCTCGAGCGCCGGACATGGTTCTACGGCGAAGTCGACGGCGAGCGTGATCTCGTCGACACTCGTGCCCGAGTCGACGTGCAGCACAACTGGGCAATCGCCCGCATGCTCCTCGAGCGCGCGCCGAAGCGCGCCGAGGCTAGCGATCTGCGAGGTGTTGACGCTGATGTGCACCGTGCTGTCCCGCCGCCAGGCGGCAAGACGCGGATCGTCATACGCGTACACGGCCTCAGCGAGGATCTGCGGTGGTTCGAGGTCGACGCGATCCTCCTCCTCACCCGCCGGAGTGGCCGCCGCACCGCTTGTGGTGCGCCCCGCCTCGACCTTGCCGCGGACGACGATCACCGCATCGGGACGCAGTACGGCCACGCACTCCTCGAAGACGCGCGCAAACACCACCACCTCGACGCTGCCGGTCAGATCCTCGATTTGGAGTGCGGCCATCCGCTGCCCGGTCGTGCTCCTTCGCGGCACGAACGTGCGCATGTCCCTGATCGCGCCGCCCACCTGCACGATCAGACCGTCGAGATGTGCGCCGAGTTCGTTGATGGTCGTGTCGACGCGCTGCTGCAGCTCGCCGGCGATCCTGCGAAGCGGATGATCGCTCAGATACATCCCGAGGAACTCGCGCTCCCAGCTCAGCCGTTCGTCGGCCGCGATCGCAAACGGGCCGTTGACATCGCGGCCTTCCAGATCGTCGGCCGGCTGCGACACCGGCTCGATCAGGACGACGGTATCCCCGAACAGCGAGGTCTGGCCTGACTCGCGCTCGCGGCGGATCGAGGCGGCGCGATCGATGGCGCGGTCGAGCACCGCGAGCATGGCGCCGCGCTCACCCAGCGAATCGCACGCTCCGCTGCGAATCAACGCCTCCACGACGCGGCGGTTGAGGTCGCGGCTCGCGACCCGGAGGCAGAGGTCGAAGAGCGAGGTGAACGGTCCCGCCGCCTCGCGCTCAGCAACGATCTCGGCCGCGACGCGCTCGCCGACGTTCTTGATGTGTCGCAATCCGTAGAGGATCTCGCCCTGCGCCTCAGCGCCGAGGCTGAAGGCCGATGCGCTCCGGTTGACATCCGGGGGGCGGACGACGAGCCCGCGCGCGTGGGAATCGAGGATCGACTGCTTCAGCTTGTCGAAGTTGTCCGCCCTGCTGTTGAGCAGCGCGCACATGTACTCGCGGGGATAATTCGCCTTCAGGTACGCCGTCTGGTACGCGATCAGCCCGTACGAGATGCTGTGCGCGCCGTTGAACCCGTACCCCGCGAAGAGCGCGATGAGCTCGAACAGTTGCAGCGCGGTCTCCGGTGCGACGCCTCGCGCCGCAGCACCACTCAGAAACTGTTCGCGCTGCTTGGACATCTTCACCTTGTCCTTCTTGCCCATCGCGGCTCGCAGGATGTCCGCCTCGCCGAGGGTGAACCCGGCGACCGCTGAGGCGATCTTCATCACCTGGTCCTGGTAAAGGATCGCCCCATACGTATCCTTGAGAATCGGCTCGAGCTCGGGGAGCATGTACGTGACCGGCTCCTCACCACGCTTGCGCCGCATCCAGGTTGCTGTCGCTCCTCCCTCGATCGGACCCGGGCGGTTGAGCGCAACCGCGACCCCGAGGTCTTCGAGGCACTTGGGCTGCATGTCGATGAGGATTCGCTTGGCGAAGGTCGCCTCGAGCTGGAAGATGCCGTGCGTGTCGGCCTTGCCGAGGAGCTCGTAGGTCTTGGCATCGTCGAGGGGGAGCTGGTCGATGTCGAGGTCGATTCCCCGGTATGCCCGAACCATCTGGGCGGCCTCGTCGATGACGGTGAGGTTGGACAACCCGAGGAGGTCGATCTTCAGCAGGCCGATCTGCGACACGCCGTTCATGTCGTACTGGGTCACGGCGGTGCCGTCACCGGCCGTCGAGCGCTGCAACGGCACGATATTGGCGAGCGGCTCCGACCCGATGACGACCGCTGCCGCGTGCGTCGACGCGTTGCGGCAGATCCCCTCCAGCCGCTGCGCATTGTCGATGATGTGCTTCGCCCAGTCCTCGTGGTCGTAGAGCTCCTTCAGCTCGCGGCTCTCGGTGAGTGCTCGATCGAGCGTGATGTTCACCACCTGCGGTACCAGCTTCGCCAGCCGGTCGACGTCCGGGAGAGGCACGTTGAGCACGCGACCCACGTCACGTATCGCGGCGCGCGCCGCCATGGTCCCGAACGTGATGATCTGCGCGACACGATCGCGCCCGTATTTCTCCTGCACGTACGTGAGCACGCGGTCCCTGCCCCTGTCATCGAAGTCGATGTCGATGTCGGGCATCTGCACGCGCTCGCGGTTGAGGAACCGCTCGAAGATGAGCCCGTAGCGGAGCGGCTCGATGTCGGTGATGTGGAGCACGTAGCTCACCAGTGATCCCGCGGCGCTGCCGCGGCCGGGCCCGACGCGAACCCCGTCGCACCGAGCCGCGCGGATCAGGTCCCAGACGATCAGGAAATACGCCGAGAACCCGGTCTCGCGGATGACGTCGAGCTCCATGTGGAGCCGCTCGCGGACCTCGGCGGTTACGGCATCAGCGTAGCGCTCCTGCATTCCCGCCTCGCAGAGCTCGCGGAGGTACGTGTCGGCGTCGAGGCCCTCCGGGATCGGCGAGTATGTGGGCAGGAGGTTCTGCCCCAGCGGAATCTCGACGTGACACCGATTCGCGATCGCGACCGAGTTGGCAACGGCCTCCCCGTAGGCCGCGAACCGATCGCGCATCTGCTGCGTGCTCGCGAGGTAATACTCGGGGCCGGAGAAGCGGAATCGCTTCTCCTCCTCGCGGCGCGCACCCGTCTGCAGGCAGAGCAGGATGTCGTGTGCCTCGGCGTCCTCCGGCTTGATGTAATGCGAGTCGTTGGTGGCGACGAGCGGCAGGCCGGTTCGACGCGCGATCTCGACCAGGCCGGCGCGCACGGTCTCCTCTTCGGGGATGCCGTGATCCTGCAGCTCGAGGAAGTAGCCGTCGGCTCCGAAGATCTCGGCATGCTCGCGCGCCACGGACTCGGCGGCCGCCATGTCGCCACGAAGGATCGCCTGGGGCAGCTCGCCACCGAGACACGCGGAGAGGCAGATCAAGCCCTCCGCGTGCTCCGCGAGCAACTGGCGGTCAATGCGCGGCTTGTAGTAGTAGCCCTCGAGATGCGCTGTGCTGACCAGCTTGATGAGGTTGCGATACCCGACGTCATTGCGCGCCAGCAGGATGAGGTGGTTGGGATCGCGGTCGGCCCGACCCTCACGATCGTGGCGCGACCGCGGCGCCATGTACATCTCGCACCCGAGCACCGGGTTGATCTTTGCCGCACGCGCCGTGGCGTAGAAATCGACCGCTCCGTAGAGCACGCCGTGGTCGGTGATGGCGATGGCCGTCTGCCCCATCGCCTTCGCGCTATCGATGAGTTCCTTGACGCGTGAGGCGCCGTCGAGCAGCGAGAACTCGCTGTGTGTGTGCAGGTGGGCAAAGCCTCCCGACTCGATCTCGTTGCCGGTCGTGGATGGCTGTTGCACTCTGCCTCCTGGCTGCGGTCGATGACAACGAACAGACGTACGCTACCACTCCGCAGCGGGCCGCCGCCGCGGGGAGTGAGGGTACCGCTCAGCCGGTCCCCGAGGGCTCCGGCAGGTCGCCCGTGGAAGGCGCGCCCGCTCGCGTGAGCGCGACCACGCTCTCAACGTGATAGGTCTGCGGAAACATGTCGACGATGTCGAGCGAGTCGACGCGATACGGGCCGGAAGCGACCAGCGTGTGGAGGTCGCGGGCGAGCGTTGCTGGATCACATGAGACGTAGACGACGCGCTCCGGGCCGGCCAGCGCGAGCCACCCGGTGACCCGGCCCGAACACCCGGCGCGCGGCGGGTCGAGGATGACCACATCGGCCATCTCGGCGGCACCGGCACGCGGCAGCGCGTCCTCGACGGGCGACAGCACGAAGTGCATGCGGTCGGCAACGTCGTTGACGCGTGCGTTGAGCACACCGAGCTGCGCTGCCCCGCGATTGCTCTCGATGCAGACGACCTCGCGCGCCTCCGCAGCGAGGTAACAGGCGAGCACGCCGATGCCCGCGTAGGCGTCGACCACCCGGAGGCCGGCGTGTCCGCCGAGCGCGTCGATGACGCACTGATAGAGCACATCCATCTGCGCCCAGTTGACCTGGATGAATGCGTCGGGTGTCACGCGAAATGTCATGCCACGCCAGCGCAGCGTCGTCGACGTCGTGCTGACGCGTCCGCCGTCTGGTAGGTCGAGGCCTCCTTCCAGCGCCCCGCTCGCCAGTCCCTTGGTGGGCTTGGCGTGGATCAGCAACTCCTGGCCGTCCTCACCAACGGTCAGGTGGAGCGTGCTCAGCGCGTTGGTCGCGCTCGAGTTGAGCAGGCCGCGCAACGCCGGCAGCGCGGTGGTGATCCGGGGGTGATGGATGAGACAGTCGTCCACCGCGATCGGACGCCAGCTGCGTGCGCGGTTGAACCCGAGNNTAGCGCCAGGGATCGCCGACCGCGTGCATGTGCGGCGCGGGATGCTCGATGCGCTGCCGGTGCAGCGCGTCGAGAACGATGTCCCGTTTCAGCTCGACCTGGTGCTCGTACGTCACGTGCTGGAGCTGGCAGCCGCCACATTTGGGCACATATGGGCAGGGCGGTGTCACCCGGTGCGGCGACGCCTCGATGACACGCACCACCTCGGCGAAGGACGTCGCGCCCTTGCGGTACCGGATCGAGACCTCCACCTCCTCGCCGGGGATGCCTCCCTCGACGAGCATCGTCGCGCCTTGATCGTCATGCGCAAGACACAGTCCACCATGGACCATCCGCCCGAGACGCACCTGGGCTATTGCTCCAGGAGGCGGTCGCGCAGCAGGCGGTTCACCAACGGCATGTCGGCCTTGCCGCCGGTCGCGTCCTTGACGGCGCGCATCAGCTGCCCGAGCGCCTGCTGCTTCCCGGCGCGGAAGTCCGCCGCGGCGGCTGGGTTCGCGGCGATGGCGGCGTCGACGAGCGCGGTGAGCTCGGTGGTGTCGCTCACCTGAGCGAGGCCGCGATCCCGTACCAACGCCTCGGGATTGCCGCCCGCCACATAGAGCTCGGCGAGCAACTCCTTCGCGGTCGGGCCGTTGATCGTGCCTGCATCCACCAGGCGGAGCAGGCTCGCGAGCCCGTCGACGCCGAGACCGCTGTGCCGCAGCGCCATCCGATGCTCGTTCGCCAGCGCGGCCACGTCGCCACTCTGCCAGTTGGCGGCAAGTTTGGCGGGAACACCGGCAACGACCAGGGCCTCATATGTGTCGGCGTCGTCACGAGTGTCGGTCAGCACCGCCGCGTCGTACACGGTCAACCCGTACTGCTCCTGGAAGCGATGTGCCCGCGCCTCGGGAAGCTCGGGCAGCTGCGCGCGCACCCGCTCGACGAACGCGGCATCGAGGCGCAGGGGGGGCAGGTCGGGCTCGGGGAAATAGCGGTAGTCGTGCGCCTGCTCCTTGCTCCGCTGCGAGATCGTACGTCCCTGGGCCTCCACCCAGCCGCGTGTCTCCTGCAGCAGCGCTCCACCGGCGTCGAGGACGTCCGTCTGTCGCTCGATCTCGGACTCCAGTGCGCGCTGCACGGCGCGGAACGAGTTCATGTTCTTGACCTCGACCTTGACGCCGAGCTCCCGGGCGCCGCGAGGGCGCAGCGAGATATTGGCGTCGCAGCGGAACGATCCCTTCTCGAGATTGCCGTCATTCACCCCGATGTACGTGAGGATCTGGCGCAAGCGCACCAGGTACTCGCGAGCCGCTTCCGGCGTTCGCAGGTCGGGCTCGCCGACGATCTCCATCAGCGGCACGCCGCAACGATTCAGGTCGATCAGCGACGACGTCGCGCTCTGGAGCACGTCGCCGGCGTGGTGCATCGTCCCCGTGTCCTCCTCCAGGTGGACNNCCGTTGATGGACAGCGGCAGGTCGTACTGCGAGATCTGGTAGCCCTTGGGGAGGTCCGGGTAGAAATAGTTCTTGCGGTCGAATTTGGTGAAGGCGGGAATGTCGCAGTGCAGCGCAAGCGCGGTGCGAACTGTGAAGTCAACCGCCTGCTGGTTGATGGTCGGCAGGACGCCCGGGAGGCCGAGGCACACCGGGCAGGTGTTCTCGTTGGGGGCGGCGTTGGTGTAGTCCGCCGGGCATGGGCAGAACATCTTGCTGCGCGTCAGCAGTTGCGCGTGCACCTCGAGCCCGATCACAACCTCATAGCGATCGAGTGTCGCCGCCGTGATCGCCGCCGTCTCGGTCATGCGGCCTCGCTCGCGTAGGACGAGAGCTTGGTGTGGAAGTCGGTGGCCTGCTCGTACGCGTGCCCCACTCTGAAGACACGCGAGTCCTCGAATCGCGGGGCGATCACCTGCAGTCCCACCGGGAGTCCGTCGACGAACCCGCACGGCACCGAGATTCCCGGTATGCCCGCGAGGTTTGCCGGCAGCGTGACCACGTCGCACATGTACATGGACAGCGGATCGTCACGCGACCCCATGGTGAAGGCGACGCTCGGCGAGGTGGGACACACGATCGCGTCCACCTCCCTGAAGACGGTCTCGAACTCCTGGCTCACGAGCGTCCGGACCTTCTGCGCCTGACGGTAGTACGCGTCGTAGTAGCCGCTGGACAGCGCGTAGGTGCCGAGCA
>PNBE01000145.1 GCA_003135895.1 Candidatus Dormiibacterota bacterium | reverse complement strand
CGCGCTCGGCGTGGTCCTGCTCGGCACGATCATGACGATCCTCGACGCGACCATCGTCAACATCGCGATCCCGACGCTGCAGGTCGACCTCAAGGCCGGTTCGTACGCGGACATCTCATGGGTCGTGACCGGTTACATGCTCGCCCAGGGCGCGGTGATTCCGATGGCGGGCTGGGCGAGCGATCGCTTCGGCACGAAGCGCCTGTATCTCGTCACCATCGCGCTGTTCACGCTGGCATCGATGGCGTGCGGAGTCGCGCAGAATCTCCCCGAGCTGGTCATCTTCCGCGTCCTGCAGGGACTCGGTGGCGGCATGCTGATGCCGATCGGCATGACCATCATCATGCGAGCCGTCGGACCCCAGAACATGGGACGGGTCATGGGGATCTTCGGGATCCCGATGCTGCTGGCGCCTGCGGTCGGACCCGTCCTCGGCGGTTGGTTCGTGCAGGACTTCTCGTGGCGCCTGATCTTCTATGTCAACGTTCCCATCGGCCTCATCGCGTTTGTGTCCGCGTGGCGGTTCCTCACCGAGTCGCCCAGGGCACACGGGCTGCGGCTCGACACCTTCGGTCTGCTGACTGCGCCCCCGGCGGCTGTCGCGGTGATGTATGCGGTCGACCAGAGCATCGCACTGGGCTGGGGCTCGCTCCTGGTCGTCAGCCTGCTCACCGGCGCGGCGGTGCTGCTCGCGGCGTTCGTGCTGTCGCAACTCGGGCGCCGGCGCGCGGCGACACTGCTGATGATTCCGCTCGCAGCCGGCGCGCTGCTGGTCGCGCTCCGGAACGGTGTCGTCGACGGCTGGACAGCGCTGGACACCATCGTCATGCTCGCCGGCGCCGCGCTGGCGGTTGTCAACCTGGTCATCGGCGACCGGGGCAACCCGGAGCCACTGCTCCAGCTGCGTCTCTTCCGCGATCCGACATTCTCGTGGTCGATGGGCCTGAGCTTCATCATCGTGACCGCGCTCTTCGGCGGGATGCTGTTGCTGCCGCTCTACCTCCAGGAGGTGCACGGCTACAGCCCGCTCGAGACCGGACTCCTGTTGCTGCCGCAGGCAATCACCGCGGCTGTCGCGATGCCGCTCGGCGGCTATCTCACCGACCGCATCGGCCCCCGGCCGGTTGTGGCAACGGGCATGGTCATGCTCGCCGGCGGCGGTTTCCTGCTCGCCCAGATTCACCCGACGTCGTCGAACTGGCTCGTGGTCAGCGCGCTGCTGCTGCGCGGTTTCGCGATGGGATTCTCGATGATGCCGTCGATGGCCGCGGCCATGGCGCGCGTTCCGCGTCACCTCAGCTCGAGCGCGTCGAGCATCTCCAACAGCCTGCAGCGCATCGGCTCGTCGATCGGCATCGCGGTGCTGGTGACGGTGCTCGCAGCGCAGTTCACCACGGCGATCGGACAGGCATCGTGCGCACCGTCACCGGCGGTGCTCAGTGCCGCATCGGCTCCCGGCCATCAGCTCACCACGGCGGAGTTCTGTACCACCTTGAAGGGGCAGTACTCGACGCTCATTCAGAACGGCGGGCAACCGACCACGACCACAAAGGTCGCACCGGTGGTCGCGAACTTCGCCCGGACCTACGCATCCGACGCGCTGAGCAACTCGTTCGATCGCACCTTCGCCTTCATCACGATCCTGACGCTCCTCGGCGTGATTCCCGCGTTGTTCCTGCGCCGACCGGAGAAGACCACAGCCGGAAGCATGCCCCAGCTCGATGCCGCGTAAGGTCCTGGTACTCGGCGGCACCGATTTCGTCGGACCGGCTGTCGTCGGCGCTGCGCTGGCGCGCGGCGACGAGGTCACCATCTTCCATCGCGGTCAGACCGGATCCGCACCCGACGGAGTGCACGTGATCCACGGCGACCGCACCAATGCCGCGGACCTCGACGCGCTCACCGGCGAGTCATGGGACATGGTCGTTGACGCGTGGTCGCGAGCGCCGCGCGTGGTGCTGGAGTCGGCGCGAAAGCTTGAACCGCACGCCGCGCGCTACGTCTACATCTCGACCATCTCGGTGTATGTCGAGGCGCACGCGGGTGTGATCACCGAGGCATCGCAGACCGTTGACGCACGGCCCGACGCCGATGCAACCGATTATGCCGCCGACAAGCGCGGTGCGGAGCTTGCCATCGAGAACGTGTTCGGCGCGGAGCGGTGCGTCTTCGCGCGGCCCGGGCTCATCCTTGGACCGCGCGAGAACATCGGGCGCCTGCCATGGTGGTTGCGCCGCGTTGCGGCCGGCGGCGACGTGCTCGCGCCGGGGCCGCAGGACCTTGCGGTGCAGTACATCGATGCACGAGATCTCGCCGCATTCGCTATCGAGACGGCACTGGACGGTGCAGTGAATGTGTTGAGCCACCCGGGCCACACGACCATGGACGAAGTGCTCGCACTCTGCCGCGAGGTCACCGGTTCGAGCGCGTCGTTCATCTGGGTGGACGCGGGATTCCTGCTGGCGCACGAGGTCGAGCCGTGGACCGAGTTGCCCATCTGGGTTCCGCCGGTGGGCGACATGCAGGGCTTCTACACCTGCGATTCGTCTCTCGCACTCCGGTCTGGCCTCACATGCCGTTCCGCGCGCGACACCGTGCAGGACACGTGGTCGTGGCTGCGTGACAACCCTGACTGGGCGCAGGTCGTGAAGGAAAACCGTTCGCGCGTCGGCATGGAACCGGTACGCGAGGCGGCGTTGCTCGCCGCCTGGGCGGATCAGCCGCCGGCAGCCCTGTAGCGCCGCTGGCGCCGGGCGACCAGCTCGTCGATCGGGATCTTGCAGAGCTCGTCGAGGTTGCGGATCACGGCCCCGCGGATGGCCGCGATGACCAGCGGCGCATGCGCGTGAGCACCAGGCGGTGGCTCCGGGATGAGCTCGTCGACGAGGCCGATGCGGTGCGCGGTCTCGACACCGGGACGGAGCGCTGCCGCAGCGCGCGCGCGCTGTCCCGCGTCGCGATACAGGATGGCGGCGCATGTCTCGGGAGGAGCGACCGTGTACACGGCGTTCTCGAGCGCGAGCACGCGGTCGGCGAGGGCGAGCGCCAGCGCGCCACCGGAGCCACCTTCGCTGAGCACCACGCTGACCGTCGGGGTGCGCAGCCCGAGCATGCAGAGCAGCGCATCGGCTATCGCCCAGGCCTGGCCGCGCTCCTCGGCGCCGATGCCGGCATGCGCCGCGGGCGTGTCCACCAGGCAGACGACCGGCATCGAGAACTTCTCGGCCTGGCGCATCAGCCGCACCGCCTTGCGATATCCCTCTGGGTGGGGCATGCCGAAGTTGTGCAGTGCGCGGGTCATCGGGTCGGTGCCTTTCTCCTGTCCGATCACCATCACCGAACGGCCGCCGAGGCGTGCTGGGCCGCCGACCACGGCGCGGTCGTCGCCGAACAACCTGTCGCCGCGAAGCTCGGTCCAGCCGCCGGTGATGGCGGCGATCACCTGCTGCGCGCGTGGCCGATCCGGGTGGCGTGCCAGCTCGACGGCCGCAAAGGCGACGCGTTCGCGCTCGGTGGTCTCGATCGTGGTGGTCATGCCCGTCCCGAGTAGATGCGGATCAGGGTTCCCACCGTGTCGCGCAGACGGCCGCGCTCGACCACCGCGTCGACCATGCCGTGGGCGAGCAGGAATTCCGCGGTCTGGAAGCCGTTGGGAAGTTTGTCGTGCGTCGCCTGCTCGATGACCCGGCCCCCGGCAAACCCGATCCGGGCTCCCGGCTCGGCGATGATCACGTCGGA
>PNBE01000001.1 GCA_003135895.1 Candidatus Dormiibacterota bacterium | reverse complement strand
AAAAGCATACCCGACACGGCTGAACGGCACGGGGTAGCCGAGCCGATCTTCGATCGTCGAGTAGAAGTCTATCGAACGCTTGGATAGTTGGACGTGGATCCTCTGTGAGAACTGATGGCGCAAGCCACCGGTTGCCTTTGCCGTAGATCCGGAGGCGATAGACTCTCGCTCGAGTACGACGACGCGCCCTGTTCCGAGACTCGCCAGATGGTACGCGACGCTCAGCCCGATGATGCCGGCGCCGACNNCTCCGAGACCGCCGCCCCCGACCCCCTTAGCAACGATGGTGTTGAGGTGGAACGGGACGGGAGCGGCAACAACGCGCCGATGTGCGAATGCTATGGGACGGAACCCCGGGCATATGGAGCGCGAGCTCGCATCATCCACCGTTAGTAGCGCCGAGGCAGGCACCTTCCACTACTGTCCCTCGAAGGGCTCAGTAGCGCCGAGGCAGGCGCTCCATCGTGTCTGGGCATCGGTGAGCTCAAACTCCGGCTGGCCATCACACTTAGTATACTGTCGTCTGTAGACTGCAGTCAAAGACCTTCATGTTGAAACAAACGTTCGCTAACTGCCAGAAGGGCGCCGAGGGTGGCTTGAGAGAACGCGTTTTGACCTCGACTGGTCGGTTCAGCCCGTCTGGCAAGGGCCGCTTCATCGGCCGGGGAATCGGACCTGCCATCGCAGAAGACGCGAAGTTTCGCGCTCGTCAGCGCGGGAGATGGTAGTAGAAGTGTCCTCGATTGATGACCTTGTGGGCTCCGTGAAACCGGGAACGTCTGGTTGGAGCGTGTGGAGGCCATTGGAGGAGAATGCCGACTCCGAGGTGCCGGTGGCTGTTTTGGTTGGGGAGAATCCCGGACCTACGCTGTGGATCCAGGGAGCTCTTCACGGCAATGAGTTCGATGCCGCCATCGCCACACAAGCTGCTCTCAGAGGTATTCGATTGGAGGATCTCCGCGGCACGGTGATCGGGTTGCCAGTCGTCAACGGGATCGGCCACCGTGCAGGAGCTAGAGTTCTTCCCGGCGATGGCAAGGACCCGAATCGCCAGTTCCCGGGAGACCCCCAGGGAACGGATAGTGAGCGGCTGGCATTCGCACTCAGTTCAGCATTGGCCAATCACGCAACGTACTTCGTCGACGTCCACTCGTCGACAGAGACATTCCTTGGAATCGACCATACGATTTACTTGGTGGCGGACAATCCGACCGCAACCCTCTCCAGGCAAATGGCTCAGGCGTCAGGCACAGCGGTGATGTGGGAAAGTACGGGTGGGTGGCTTCAAGGCTCAGCCTATATCTGGGCGGCGAATCGCGGCATCCCCAGCGTACTACTGGACGTTGGTGAAATCCAAGGGTTCAGTCATGTGGATCAGGCAGCGTCCGGTTTGCTTGGAGTTCTTAGAGGGCTCGACATGCTCCCGCACGTTTCCGCGTCGGGCTTGAGCGAGTTCATCACCGTCCGCGATCCTGAGTGGATACGTGCTCAGGCGCCAGGACTCCTGACACACTCGGTGCGGATCGGGTCCGAGGTTCACGAAGGCACCGAGCTCTTCCGAGTGCTGGATCTCGACGGGCGGGAACTTCAAACGGCATCGTGCCCGTTCAGCGACGGGGTCGTCGTCACCATCCGGCGCCCGCATCAGGCTCGCGTAGACGAGGACGTTGTCTCGATTGGGCGACGAGTAGGGTCATCAACGTCGGACGTTCCAGTGGATCCTGTCCCGGATGTCCTTGAAAGCTGACATCACTGCCCGATTGCGCTCGATAGCCGAGACCATGCGACGGCTCGGGTGGGGGGCACTCGTCGTCACCTCCCCCGAAGCCGTGCAGTACTTCAGCGGCGCCCTGATCCACACGCAAGCGCTCATTCGGCGCCGCCAAGCAACGGTCGTCATCACTCAGGACTCCAAGGCTGTGCTCATCGTGGCCGCAGTCGAGAAGGCACTGGCCGCCCGGTTGAGCTTGCTCGACTCGCTCGATACCTATGACGAGTTCGAGTCCTCGGCGTGCGCGGCGGCCGGGGCCCTTCTGAGATCGAGGATTGATGCTAACGCNNTGTCTTAGTGCACTGCTCCCGCTCGCAAGCTTCGTGGCGGGGGATGACATCCTCGCCGAGATGCGCATCGCAAAAAGCGCTGACGAACTTGATGCCGTTGCTTTTGTTGCCTCCGTAATGGATGAGGCAATCAGTACAGCCGTCGGCCGGACCGTAGCCGGATTGACGGAGGTCGCATTGGCCAACGACATCACCTGTATTGCCCTCCAACTGGGAGGTGGCCGGATACGTGATGCCATCGGGCTGGTGGCTGCCGGACCCAACCTGCGAGTTTCACATCACGTCGCTGGATCTTCACCAATCAAATCCGGTGACGTACTTCGCGTCGGCTGTCGTGCCACGTGCGATGGCTATCATGGGCTGGTGGCCCGAACCGCGGCAGTTGGGGAGTTGCTGCCTCCTGTCGAGAGGCGGTATGCGTCACTGGTCGAGGCGCATCGAGACCTTCGTGCCTCACTCGATATCGGGGCTAGCGGAGGTGACATCTACGCTCGAGCATCGCTGACGCGACGTTCACTCGGCCTGACGCTCGAGACATCGCACGTGGGTCACGGAATCGGATTGGAGTTTCAGGAACCACCAAGGCTGCGAAGCGGCTCGACAGACACGCTTAAGCAGGACTCAACCCTCATGGCGGTGAGTGTTCTGAACGATCCTGACGTTGGCCATCTTTATATCGAGGATATGGTGGCAATTCGCCCGGACGGCTGCTTTCTCCTGAGCAGCTCGACCGGAACCGACTCAATCCTGCCTCTGTGGGTGGGCACCAAACCCACGTCGGCCGCTGGCNNCCTCCAGCGAAGCCAACCAAAACGATAAGAGAGGAACAAGGACATTGTCGAATCCGACGGTTTCAGACGCGCTTGCCCAGGAACTGCATTCCGTAGGCGTCGATCGTGTGTTTGGGCTTCCGGGTGGAGAGGTCTTGGACCTTATTGATGCACTGCGACGATGCGACATCGAGTTCGCACTCTGTCGCCACGAGGCCAATGCAGGGATCATGGCCGCTGTCTATGGAAAGCTGAAGAGAACGGTAGGAGTCGTGCTGACGACACTTGGGCCGGGTGCCTCGAACTTGATGCTCCCGATCGCGAGCAGTCTGCTGGATCNNGTGCCGCGCAGATTCCCACGAGCTGGCCCGCTGACCGCACACACCAGCGACTGCCGCTCGTTGAGTGCTTCCGCCCGTTGACGAAAGTTGCAGGGTCACTGAATGCGCTTAATTGTCGGACCCTCATCCGTTCCGCAGTAGCCGCGGCAACGTCGGAACCCCAAGGACCCGCGTTCCTAACGTTATCTTCGGAGGACGCCCGCTCGATGGCTCAGGAGGCTGATGGCGGAGTTCGGCCCGCCCTCCTCAATCCGGTTAGCTTGCGATCAGCCACTGAGGTGGCCGGCGAGTTGACTCGCGTCATTGGCGAGGCGCAGCACCCGCTCATCGTCGTTGGGCTCGGCACTCATCCCGAGGTAAGTGACTCTCTTCGTCGATGGATTGACGACTGGCGACTCCCGGTCGCTGTGACTCCCAAGGTGAAGGGAATCATCGACGAGCGCTCGCCGAGCTTCATCGGCGTCGTGAGTGGGATGGCCATCGATGCACTAATGGTCGAGGCAATCAAAGCTAGCGATTGCGTGGTTGGCTTCGGCCTCGATCCGGTGGAGATTGATGGTTCGTGGCACACCGAGGTGCCGATGACGTGGGTCCTGGAGTCTCCATGGGCCACTGGCCTGACACCCAAGGCCGGGCTCTTAGCGGTTGATCATGCTCAACTGCTGGCAGCCATGGAGAAGACACCGCCGAGACGATGGGACCTAGTGTTTGAACACGCACGAAGGCGGCGGCAGACCTTTCTCGAGGACCCACCGACACTCGATCCAAACCCAACGCCGACCTCTCTTGTGAGGACTCTGATGAGTGCCGTCCCACCCGAGACGATCCTGGTCACTGATGTCGGGTCCCACAAGTGTCTTTTCGGTCAATTCTGGGAGAGTCGCTTTCCGGAGACGTTCTTCATGTCCAACGGTCTGTCCGGGATGGGGTACGGACTATCGGCGGCCATTGGCGCTAGTCTTGCTCGTCCCACCGCTCCGGTTCTCACCGTCCTCGGCGACGGTGGCTTTTCGATGAACAGCCAGGAGCTTGAGACTGCCAAACGCCTCGGAGCACATTTCGTCACCGTTGTTGTCGCTGACCAATCGTATTCCTTGATTCGTTACTCTCAGCAATCCAAGGGTCTGGATCGGTATGGCGTGGACTTCGATCCGATAGACAGCGTCGCAACGGCTCAGGCCTGTGGCATTCGAGCGATTCGAATCGAAAGTCTCGACATGCTTGGGGCGCCGGTTGGTGAGGCCATCCGCAGCGGAGAGTCGCTGCTTATTGAGGTGCCACTCGACCCAGACAGTTACCGCGGAGTACTGTAATTCGACTGTAGGAGGCTATGACCAACCATGAGCATGATTGACAAGAAGGTGGCGATCCTCGTCGAGGATCTCTATGAAGACCTGGAACTGTGGTACCCGTACTACCGGCTGCGCGAGGAGGGTGCCGAGGTTCATCTAGTTGGAAGCGGAAGACTCCCCACTCACACCAGCAGATACGGATATCCTGCGACGCCGGACCTCGTCATAGACGACGTCCGAGCAGCTGACTTCGCTGCCGTCGTCATCCCCGGTGGTTACTCACCCGATCTCATGCGGCGCAAACCAGCGATGGTGGACTTCGTGCGAGAGATGGATCGCGCCGGTAAGCCAGTGGCTGCGATTTGTCATGCTGGTTGGATGCTGGTATCGGCGGACGTCGTGCGTGGTCGCCGTGCCACATGCTTCTTCTCGATCAAGGATGATCTGGTTGCGGCGGGGGCTGAGTATGTGGATGAGCCTGCGGTGGTGGATGGCAATCTCGTGACGTCCCGGTTTCCAGCCGATTTGCCGCACTTTTGCAAGGCGCTCATCGCGCTGTTGGCTGCGCCTGTTCCGGTCTAGGACGTGGGCAGAAGCAGCAACATCTCGCGAGAGCCAACACCGAGCGAGCGCTTCGCAGGAGGAGTAACGTGGCTGACACCTGTACTGTCGATCTCAACGCCGATCTCGGTGAGAGCTTTGGAGCGTATACCCTGGGGGCCGATCCTCAAGTCATCAAGCTCATAAGCTCGGCTAACGTTGCCTGCGCGGCGCACGCTGGGGATCCACGCACCATGGACGACACTGTGCAGATGAGTCGGGAGTGTGGAGTCGCAGTCGGAGCGCATCCGGGCTTTCCCGACTTGGTTGGTTTCGGCCGACGCGCGCTCGACGCCACGCCGCGCGAGGTTGAGACTGACGTGGTATTTCAAATTGGTGCTTTGGACGGCTTCTGCCGCCGGCACAGCGTTGCGCTGCAGCACGTCAAAGCGCATGGTGCGATGTACAACGTCTCTCTCGTGGATCCAGCGATAGCCGCCGCGATCGCCTCCGCGGTAGCGAGCTACAACAAGACATTGATCTTCGTTGCTCCATTCGGTTCGTGCCTGGCTCAGGCCGGCAGGGATGCCGGGCTCGATGTCGCATTTGAGGGATTCGCTGACAGGGCATATGCGGCAAACGGCACCCTGGCGTCACGGAGGCTCGCGGGCGCGGTGATCCACGATCCGACGGTTGCTGCGGCACGCGCCCTCAAAATGATACAGGAGCACACAGTTGAGACGATCGAGGGCGAGACGATACCCATCACTGTGCACACCGTCTGCGTACACGGCGACAACCCCCGAGCCGTGGATATCCTGACGGAGCTCCGATCGACATTTGACAGGCACAAGATTCAGGTGGCCAGTATGCGTGCGGTGCTCAGCGCACACCAGTGATACGCGACGTCGTCCCGGCGGGCGAATGCGGTGCATATATACGATTTGGAACGGTGATCGATCCTCATATGACTGCAGTCATCCAAGCCTTCGCGGGCATGTTGCGCGACCTTCGAAGCATCGAGATAACGGATGTAGTTCCGGGATTTGTGTCGCTTTACGTTGAGTTCGACGTCCAACGCGCGACAATTGCCGACCTCCAGCGCGTTGTTGAGGAGATCAGGCTGCCGGAAGTGGAGAGCATCGACTCCGGAGATATTATCGAGATCCCTGTATGCTACGGCGACTCTTGCGGGCCCGATCTCGCCAAGGTCGCCGCAGACTGCCGCATGTCTGAAGCTGATGTCATTGATATTCACTCCTCTCGCGAATACATCGTGTTCTTCCTAGGCTTCACCCCCGGGTTCCCGTTCATGGGGACAGTCGACGAGCNNCTATCAGACGGGCGTGTATCCAGTTGACAGCCCCGGCGGATGGCGACTCATCGGAAGAACGACTGCGCAATTAGCGGATCTGTCCGGCTCCGAGCCTCAGTTCCTCTTGGGCCCGGGACGGCGGGTTCGTTTTCGTCCCACCGACCACGCGCACTTGCAACACACCACATCTAGTATCGATCGTGGGCGAGGAGGTCGTTCAGATCGCACTCGATGATGTCATCAGGGTCCTTCGGCCTGGCCCACGAACCACGGTTCAGGATTCTGGTCGACACGGCTACCAGCATCTGGGCTTCGGGGTATCGGGATCGATTGATGAGCGCTGTGCGATGCTGGCGAATCACCTTGTTGGAAATGACACGGGGTCAGCGGTCTTGGAGTCGACATTGCAGGGACCGCGACTGCAATTCACAGCACCGGCGCAGGTGAGCATCGTGGGGTGCACGCCTGACGTCAGGTTGAACGGGGTCGAAGGAAGTCCGAACGAAAGCCTCGACGTCAAAGCGGGAGACGTAATCGATGTAGGTCGGACCGGAGGCGCCCGTGCATACATTGCAATAAGGGGCGGCATCCAGACTGCACCAGTTCTGAATTCTCGGTCTACTGACCTCGTGGGCGGAGTCGGAGGTTACGCTGGACGATNNGGCGATGAATTGCGATTCGCGGTCGTCGACTCAATTGCGCCCCGTGGCATTCATCCATCGTGGCTACCTGAGAGGCCCTCATCCATCCAAGCGCGCTGCATTCTTGGTCCAGAGGCCGATGTGTTTCCTTCTTCCGCGATGGGCCTATTGCTCAGTGCTTCCTTCGAGGTCAACCAAGCGTCAGACGGCATGGGGCTGCGCCTTGATGGACCGTCGATGGCATCTCCCCCGCAGATTCTTTCGGAGGGTCAAGCAGCTGGTTCAATCCAGGTCCCACCAGGTGGTCAGCCCATCGTGTTGCTCGCTGGGCGCCAAACCGTGGGCGGGTACGCCAAGATCGCTGTCGTCGGGCGCCCTGACCTATCGAAGCTAGCTCAGGCCCTCCCCGGGGATGTGATCACATTCAGTCTCCTTTCGCTACAGGACGCGATAGCCCTGACGAGGCAGTGGCTGAGTGACCTCACTGATCCAGATTGCTCGACGGTCCCTCTCTGTCGCTAACTTTAGTGCGTCGTCACCTTACGCGGCGCTCGCATCCTGACGAACACGTCGGCGTTCGGCCATGCGGCGCTGGCGGAGGTTGCCCATGCCTTCACCTGCTTCCCTTGCATCATCTGTCGCACGCGGGGCGAAGCCGTGCGATTCACCATTTCTCATTGGCCAGCTTCTCGGAGCCGTGGGCGGCATCGATTGATGCCAAATCATCCGTTCTTAGCGCCTCCTCCGCGTTCAACGGTCTCGATCTCAAGCGAATCGGCTGATCCCGCGATCCGTATGTTCGCCAGCGACTGATCAGAGGAATCGCCGGAACGACATCGACGCACAGTCGGTCGCGCTTCTTGAGATGTGGTACCGCAAGCGCGCAGCTGAACCGGGCATTGTCTGGTGCGTCGCATGGCAGGGCCCATGAAACACGACAAGGGCGATAGAAGGGCGCTAGGCCGCTATTGGCGCCGGTACCTCTCTTTCGCGGTCAAGTGGCGAGGAGTGTTGAAGGCGGAGGGCGCTATGCGCCAGTTTCCCCTCGGCGCTGATGGCGCGCCTCAATTGCGGTGCGGATCGCGGCCAAGTCTTCAGGCGCGAGTTGGTGGCGCTGCACGGCTACTATCACCTCCTGGATCGTATCCGGCTGCGGGTAAGGCATACCCTCCCACCCATTCATGCGCTCAGGTAGGGACGCTCCTGGAGGAGCAAAATCGGAGGAAGCCTTCACCTTGGCGTAGGGGAAGGTGGTGAGCAGTTGCATCATCGCCTCGTGGGCCGTCCCACCATCCTGACCGTCCTGAATGATCCGAGATAGAGCTGTCACGGGCCGCTCCGGTATGGTTCCCACGATGTGTTGCTATCAGCCTGCATCTACGATATCGGATGGAGCGCATTTGCCAAACCTTTGTGCAACTGGCACACCGGGGCAGGGGTGGTTAGGTATGTAGCAGGGCGGCCGTCCGCTGTGTCGGTCGCGCCGGGGCGATGATGGTAGCCACGGGCGTCTCGCTATCACCGACACCAAGAACCTGACAACGGTCGAGGCCGCGGTTGAGCCAAAGCAGTCCGGTCCAGGCACAAATCAACGCGTCGATGAGATCCTCACGATGCTTGTACTCGCGATCATTGATCGGCGACCCCTCGTCGGCGAGTGTCCTTGTCACCGGATGAGACGTGATATCGATCGGGGGATCGGCGTCGCGGAGCGTCAGAAGGCGACGTACCAGGTCATCGCATGTGGTCGCCCGCAAGATTCGGAAGTCGCTTGCCGGAACCGATTTCGGCCGTCGCTTATAAGCCGGGCGCTCGACGTCATAACCGAGCTCCCACGCGCCGACGAGGGTCGTGTACGGGTAAACCTCGGCAGCATGTTGACCGGTGGTCGGCGGGGCTCCCTCACAGCCATCGTGATAACACCAGTCTGTCTGTGAAAGTAACCGGAGCAAAGCCACTCCGGCAAGCCGCGGTGAGCTGCGGTTCGTGCTGTTAGCCGATACCTTCCAGCGACCGTAACGCTGGCCGACCTGCTTCTCGCAAAGCCGCTGCTGTCCGGTGTTCGAGACCACTAGCGGGGCGTCGACCATCAGCATCGTGTCCTGAGTAGCATGTTCATCGACCCACTTGGCCGTCGCGATGAGCCCCGATTCCCATCCCGCGTCGACGACACTCCCACTGGGCTCGACTGCGACGAGGGCTGTTTGGTTGGCTGGTCGCTCGCTGGAGCCTTCACCCCAGGCGAGGTCGACCCCGATCACGCGCATTGACGGCATCGTGGCTTAAGGTCCTTTGGGCGCACAGTGAGGCGTCGATGCACCAGCGCTGAGACGAAATCACGCGATCTTTCCGCCTTCCGTGATTTCGCTGATGTGAACCCGAGAGCGGCGGATGAGCCGACGGATCGCACCTTCGTCATCGGCTGACCCAATCGCGTTGCATTAGCGCCCACTCTGAGGCGAGTTGTCCGATTGCGGCCAGGGCGCCAAGAGCCACTCCGATTCATCCCCGTCCTTCTCAAGAATTGCAAGCTTCGCCTCCGCACTGTCATCGTACAATTCAAAATGCTGGATTGCCTTTGACAGGTTTGAGTGGAGGCAGAGTTTGCCGACGCGCTGCAGCGGCCGGGCGAGGTGCCCAACCGCGTGGATCTTGTCACTAAGTGAACTAAGCCCGATGCCCAGTACCTCAACACACAAGGTCTCGCGGCTTGCCATCTGCGTCAACGTCAATCTCATGCCGTCGTAGGCCGCAGCGTCGCCACGTGCCAACGCGGCTGTTACGGAATAGTCCTTGATCGCTGCCAAGTGCTCTTGGACTTCGCTCTGCACCTCAGAGCGACATTCCCGGCAAGATGTGTGCTTGCCCAGCCGCTCACGCCGCGTGCAAGCTCGATCGCGATACTCACCAACTATGTATTCCACATAGCTTTCGATGTGTTCGAGGTCCTCATCGAGGCAATGAGCGAAGGCGAGTAAGTAAAACCGTCGCCATTCGATCGTATGCCCGGTCGTTTCGGGCAGCTGACCAAGTAGTGCATGCGCGAGTTCATGCACGAGGTATTCACGCGACATCTGCCCCATGGAATCGCTGATCCAGATTTGCACCCGACTATCGGGAAGAAAGCAACATAGGCCCCCGATAAATCCCGGATCGCCAGCATCAACTCCGCGCTCTAACTCCGAAAGATCACTGGTAATCTTCTCGATCGAACAATCCCATCTTGCGAGACCATGTTTCCTCGCGAGAAGGCTGCACAGGTCAGCGATCCATCGCACCTGCGCCGATGGCAGATGATGTGTTGCAATGCCTCCGAGTTTCAAGCTTTACCTGTCCAAGTATCCGTGCCTAAAGAAAAGTTGTCCGTTCCATACATTCGCCCGAGCTCAGGTCTTGTTGAAGCACGGGCACACCGGCCAATCCAGTGGGTCGGATGTTGATCATCGACTGATCAGCTTGCGTGAGGACGGGCTGGGCGCGCAGGAACCGCTGTACGTCTGCCAGGCTGATGACCCCTCCCGGGTCGAAGTCGGCCCATCACCGTTTCGACCTGGTCTGAACGAACTTGCACCCATTCCTTTGCTGACCGGAAACGCATTTGCTTCAGGTTGACTGGTGTGCCAAGCGCCTTGATCAGGAGCGCCTCCATGTCGGCGATCTCCTGGCTCGGACTCCCGATTGCGTACTCGGTCATCAGCCTGTTCACCTGGAGGCCAGTCTCGTCTCGCGCCTCGAGGACACTGCAGAAGCCGAACCAGCTGAAGCGATCCCACTTACCGGCATGCAGATCATGCCGGTGTTCCTTCAGCCGGGTACCCAAGTCGCGCCGCCGGTTGAGTCCGACATAGTAGGGGCCGTATTCGTTGTACAGGATGTAGAGGCCACGCTGACGCCGGAAATCCGCGGCGATAATCCTGCCACCCGCCCATCCAATACGACCCAGGAGACGAAACTGGTTTCGGTTGCCTGTGCCTGGGTTCCAGTCGACTTCGTCAGCCCGCCAAAACAGACCATACGCCTTGATCAGCATGAGCGAAAACGTAGCACGGATCCGTGCCACATGTGGCCGGTGTTCACGAGCTGCAACGACCAGTGCGACTTGATCGCCGCGAGGGTGGTGCGCCCGGACGTCTACGCTCCCGATGTCAGCTATTCCGCCCGATGCTCAGCATGTGAGCATCGCCTACACGGGAAGCGCTCCGATGGTAGTGAAGCAAGGACACCTGGGCGCTCGCTTGGGGACCAGGTAAGCGTCGATTCGAGCTCGACCCGGTGAAGGATCTAACCTGCGACTATTCCGTCTGTACGCGCCCAGTTGACTCCCCCCGCTCGAACTCCTTCACATCCATTGACTCATGACGCTCGATGATGTCCATCGACTGTTCCGCGAATGGCGTTGAGCCGCCGCTTCGCTGCGTGTTAGCCACTCAACTTCTGTCTTCGGAATTCGTGAGCCGGGTCTCTATGCTTCACCAATGCCATTTGGCCCTCGTCTGATTCGCCTCACCCGGAATGGCACATGTGATCGCTGCCGCCGCGGAGTCGCCAGCGGTGAGATAGCCACGTGGACTAGGGGCAAGCCGACAGTAACCTGTCTCACGTGCCTACCCGCCCCGCGCGAGCAGGAACTACAGATCTCTGACGCGCTCGGACCCGCTGGCTCGGACGTACCGACCGATCAACCCCCAGCCGAGCTGCTCGCCGCTCCCGATCGCACGAGCGACAGCCGCGCCGTCATCGACCTCGGTACCGCAGGTGGATCCGCGATGGGCGAATACGAGCGGCGTCACGGCAGCCGAGAGGAGCGGATTCGCGAGCGNNTCGTCCTCGCCCTGTCGGACGATCCTCAATCCACTCAGGCCTGGAAGCGTGGCTCGATTGGCGAGAGCAAGGTCGCCAAAACGTTGGCCACGCTCGACCGGGACGACGTCTTGGTCCTCCACGACCGAAAGGTTCCTGGTACCCGCGGAAACATCGATCACCTCGTGATTTGCCCTGCCGGTGTTCTCGTTGTCGACAGCAAGCGATACGCGGGTCAGGTCCATACGAAGGATGTCGGTGGGCTATTCGCTCGCCGAGAGCTGCGGCTGTTTGTGGGGCGACGAGATTGCACTCACCTCGCGGCGGCGATGGAGTGGCAGGTGGCCGCCGTTCGAGTTGCGCTTGATGGAAATCCAACACCGGTGCGGCCCGTCCTTTGCNNGAATGGCCGTTGTTCGGGGGGCCACGGGAGTTCCAAGGGGTGCTCATCGAGTCCGATCGATCGCTCCGCCGCCGAGTGACCGAAGCAGGCGAGCTGGACTCTGAGGGGGTCCGCCAGACGGCCATGGCCCTGGCCCATCGCCTCCCAGCCCTCTCCCCATCGTAGTTCAAATCAAGGCGCTCATCGACGACGGATCCTCATCGCGCAGGGCCTGCTGGCCAGCGTCGGCGCACTCGCGCTACTCAATAGTCCGCCGCCAAGCACTTCGCAACGTCGATCGCCCAGTCGGCCCGGAGCCTGGCCAGGGCGGCACGTCCTGACTGTTTCAACATCGACTAGAAAGTCGTTTTGACCTTAACTAGATAGTCACGCCGCTTCAGGACGGGCTAGTCTGTGCGAGATGAGCGGTGCGTCGGCTGCCACCGATACGAGCATTCGCGGGGCATTGCGCGCACGTCTTCGGACGCAATTTCCGGGCGAGGATGACCTCATCATTGACGAGCTGGGTCTTTGTCAGGGAGGAGCACGTGTCGACCTCGCTGTCATCAACGGAGCGATACATGGGTACGAGATCAAGGGGGGAAGAGACACCCTCCATCGCCTACCGAGCCAGCAAGCCGTGTACTCACTCGTCCTCGACAGAGCGACCGTGGTCTGTGCGTCGCGCCATACCGAGAACGTTGTTCAGGCCGTGCCGTCGTGGTGGGGCATCGAAGCCGTTTCCGTTGCGAGTGACCGACTGGAGTTTGACCTCGTTCGCCATGCCCTACCCAACCCGTGCTCCGACCCGCTGGCGGTTGCTCAACTCCTGTGGCGCGACGAAGCGCTCGCTGCTCTGGCAGAGTTGGAGCTGGACGGCGGTCTCCGCTCCCAGCCACGGCGCTACCTGTTCAGAGCGCTTGTAGATGCGCTGGAACGCGAGGAGTTGGGCGACCTCGTCAGGCGATCGTTGAAGATGCGGACAGATTGGCGATGGCCCGTTCCACCAGCGTCAAATGGTGATTCGTTCCCATCTGCCGCCAGGTCGTCGCGTTCCCGGGTCCGACTTCACGACGGGCGCAGCGCGCGATATAGCGGTCTCCGGCGCTGAACCCCTCGCCTCGAAAGTCGGGACGTCGGACCAGGTCGGCACATAGACGGTGAAACTGATCAAAGCCCTTGCGGACGCTACGTCCTTTAAGGACGACCCAGGCCTCCTCGGCGGTGTAGCGGACATTCGCCGACATCTGCATGATCCTTGGGTCGATCTCGCTGAACTCCACGCCTGCGATGCCGTAGTCGCCGAAGGCTGGAAACCGCGGAAGGTCCGTTTCGCCTTCAAGAACGAGCGACTGCCACGCCGCCCAGTCTGACCTGGCGATCAGTTCAACGCTGTCGGACCCAACACGCTCGAGCGACTCAGGAAACGAGCCAGCAGCGAACGTTAGGCTGCGCCACGCAATTTCAGAGACCGAGTCGAACAGGATGGCGGCCTGCGAGACAATCAGACTGACTTGGGATGGACGGATCGCTTCGAAATCGAGGATCAGATCGGCGTCGGCTGCGGTCATCCCGAGGTCGGCCAACAGAGCGACTAGCGTGTCTCGGAGACGTTGCGGCCTGCCCAGTCCCTCGACCGGCACTCGGACACATACTCCCCGTTGGTCGGCGAGCACAGACTCCGTGATTGCAGTCTGATACGCCGTTGTCCGGCCGGGGCCCGTGACAGGGATAGCTTGGGCGCCGATCGCCCGGTACCCTTCCATCACATACAACAGCGGAGCGCGCCCGCCGATCAGGGATTCGTCCTCGATATTCGCCAAGTCCACGAAGAAAGGCCGCTCTGTTCCCCAGCTCCTCTGCGTCTGAGGCACGAGTGTTGCGAGATGCTGTTCAACCGCCTTGGCGGGGCGGTCCTCAACGAAATCCCATGGAATGGGCACAACATCGAGCAAGGGAGTGATCGCATCGCGATTCTCATCGGCTAGGTCCTCTAGGGCGCGCATTTCGCCTGCTTTTGCCTTGAGGAGCGGAACGTAATGGAATCGGCCGAACATGATCACCCTCCTTGCGATTCGGGAAGGTTACGCCTATTGAAGGTGGGGGACTCGTAACCTCACACCCGCAAGGGCATGCCCGTCGAATGACGCCGGCTTACCCGGTGCCCCGGCTCGCATGGCCGACCTGTCGAGCAGACCCCCAATCTGAGGCTGGGGCTCCGCTCCGTCACTTCAAGCCAGACCCATGTCCGGCAACCTAATTGACATGGATCGCTCTACCTCAGGGAGAACGCCTGGCCGCGCCGCGGGTTGAGCTACATCGCGCGACGATCGGCGCGCACTGCGGGCAGTGCTGCCGGCACATGAGTGCTTGATTCAATCGAGGCATGCCCGCGACGCGCTTGCGTTGTTCAACCGGATTCGGCCCAGGTACGCCTACAATCCTAAAGGTGCCGAGACGCGTCCACTCAGTTGCTGAACGACTCCTGCTCCAGTCGCAGGATGCGGCTCTGACCGCGGTCCAGGTGTTCAATAACCCGCTCATCAAATTCAAGTCCGAGACGTTTATTGTTCTCATGAATATTGCTTGGACCTACCTACTTCATGCCTTCTACAGGCGAAACGGCGTCGAGTACCGTTACCACCAACAGCAAGGCAGACGGCGGCGGTTCGACCGAGGGAGGGATGGCCGTTTCAGGTATTGGGATTTGACCAAGTGTCTGACCGCCTCACAATCGCCGTTGGACAACGAAACGACGAAGAACCTGTTGTTTCTTGTCGGCCTGCGTGATGCGATCACGCACCACATGAGCCCTGTCCTCGACGAGTACGTCAGTGCTCGTTATCAGGCATGCTGTTTGAACTACAACCACTACGTCAAGACGCTGTTCGGGCAGAAATATGGAATCGATCAGCACCTCGGATTCAGCTTGCAGTTCCAGAGTATCTCGCGTGATCAGCTTTCAGCGCCCACCGAAGCCGACCTTCCGCAAACTGTCCGCTCGTACATAGCTTCGTTCGACAGTCAGCTGAGCGCAGACGAGCTCAATAGCGAGAGATTCGCATTCAGAATGCTTTTCGTTCCTAAGCTCGTTGGTAAGCCGGGGCAGGCTGACGAAGTCATCGAGTTTCTAAGGCCCGACTCGGAGATGGCGCAGACAATCAATCGAGACTACGTAACCTTCAAAGAGGTCGAGCGCCCAAAATTCCTTCCCAGTCAGATCGTGCGGATGATGAGAGAGGAGGGCCACTCCTGGTTTTCGATGCACTCACACACTGAACTGTGGCAATCGCTTGACGCGAAGAATCTGGGGAAGGGGTGGGGGGCATCGGTTGCGGGCTATTGGTATTGGTACTCTAATTGGGTCGAGGACGTGC
>PNBE01000034.1 GCA_003135895.1 Candidatus Dormiibacterota bacterium | reverse complement strand
ACTCGGTGTAACGCATGTCATGACCCTTTTATCGCCACGGGCAATGCCGAGCGTTGGCCTCCCCACATCCGCGCCAGGGGCCAGCACGACCTCGGCTGCGCACCGTTCCGGCCAGGCGAATGCATATCCGCTGCCCCTTCCCTTTTGGCGGCGGACATTTCACAATTGAACCGGCCTAAAAATTCTTAGGGACGAATCCTTCGTCAAAGAAGTCCTACGGAGCGCGTTGCCAAGATGATTCATGTTGATCTCAAGCGTGAGTTTCCCCGCAAATTCGTGAGCCGCACCGCGGATATGGGCGAATGGACCGACGTTGAGCCCGTGTTCACGGAATTGTTAGCACGCCATCCTGCGTCACCCCCAGGCTTGGAGCGATGGCTTCTTGATCGTGATGAGCTCGGCGCCGCGCTTTCCGAAGAGGAAGCCAGGCGATACATCGCCATGACCACGCAAACCGATGATCCGGTTCGCGAAGCCGGTTACCAGCATTTCGTGGAACACATCGCCCCGAAATCGAAGCCGCTCGCGCAGGCGGCGGAGAAAGCTTTCCTCGAAAATCCCCACCGCTCCAGCCTGCCCGCCGATCGCTATGCCGTATTGAACCGGAAATTGGCGAATTCCGTGGCCTTATTTCGAATCGAGAATGTTCCGCTGGAGACGCGGGATGAATTACTGGCGCAGAAATATCACAAGCTGATGGGCGCGATGACGGTATCGATCGATGGAGCGGAACTCACGCTTCAACAGGCTTCTAAGCTTCTCGAGCAGACCGACCGCAGCGTGCGCCAGGCCACGTGGGAGCGCATGGCCGCTCGCCAGCTTCTCGATAAGGAACCGCTCGAGCAAACGTTCGACGATCTGGTTGCACTCCGCGCCGAGACCGCGGCGAATGCCGGCTTTGCCAACTTCCGGGACTACGCCTTCAAGAAGCTGGAGCGTTTTGACTACACACCGGAAGATTGCTACCGCTTTCATGATGCCGTGGAGAGCGCCGTGATGCCCTTGGTGCACAAGATCAGGTCGCGGCGGCAACAGTTGCTAAAAGAGGATAAATTGCGGCCCTGGGATCTGGCCGTGGATCCTCTCGGCCGCCCTCCACTCGCTCCGTTTTCGACAACCACCCAATTTGTGGAAGGCGCCAAGAACATATTTGGCCAGATAGACCCCGCATTTGGAGAGCAATTCCAGTTCATGATCGATCGGGAACTGCTGGATCTCGAAAATCGCAAGGGAAAAGCGCCCGGCGGGTACCAAAGCTCGTTACAGGAGCGCCGTTTTCCCTTCATTTTCATGAATGCGGTCGGCCGCGATTCCGATTTGCGCACTCTTATTCATGAAGGCGGCCACGCGTTTCACATGCTTGCGGCCCGCAACGAGGCGCTTTTGGAATATCGTCACGCTCCCATGGAATTTTGCGAAGTCGCTTCCATGGGCATGGAGCTTCTCGCCTTGCCTCACTTGGGCGTGTTTTACGAAAAACATGAAGACTATCAGCGCGCCTATCGCGCCCGCCTGGAGGATCTGGTTTTGTTGTTTCCAGCCATCGCTTTGGGCGACGCGTTCCAGCACTGGATCCACACCCATCCGCAGCACACTCGCGAAGGCCGCGGCCGCGCCTGGGTGGAGCTCGCCAACCGATTCACGGCGCTGGTCGATTGGACCGGCTATGAAGAACAGCGAACTTTCCAATGGCACGGCATTCTGCATTTTTTTGCCGTGCCCTTCTACTACATCGAATATGGAATCGCCCAGATTGGCGCGTTGCAGGTATGGATGAATAGCCTCAGGAATTACCGCGACGCGGTGGAGCGCTATTGGCAAGCTCTCTCCCTCGGTGGGTCGCGTCCGCTGCCCGATCTTTTCGCGGCCGCCGGCGCTCAATTCCGCTTCGATCGCACCGCCGTGCAACCCCTGATGGACGCAATTGGCGAGAAGCTCGACCAACTCGGAGGCTGATTGCCAGCTTGTCACTTAGTCGGTGTGCGCGGAAACCCTGCCGAGCAGCTACTCATTTGAAAACCGGTTCCGGGGCGGCTTACGCATTCATCGCGTCTAGCCGCTCCCGCAAATATTCCTTCCAACTTTCGGGCAGCGCTGCAACCTGCATTGCTCTTCGCACCACGCCCGCGTCTTGCTGGCCGTATCTTTTTGCGACATACAGCCGGGTGATTTCCGCGACGGACACGCCCTGCGGATCTCGCGCCAGCACCGTAATCTCGTCTCCTGCGGCCACCTCGCCCTCGCGCGTCACGCCAAGATAAAAACCGGTCCGGCCGCTGGCGAGGAACCGCTTCACCATGTCATCCGACTCGAACCTTATGCCCAGTTTGTAGCAAGGAAGCCGTGGCTGTGTCACNNGTCACGATCACTTCCGCGGACCCCACAGAAAACCGGTCGCCCAGATGAACGGAATTCTCCAGCAAGCCGTCGATAGTGAAATTTTCTCCGAAGATCGCCGTGGGCAGCTCGCGCCCTGGCAACTCGCCCTTCCAGTAACCGTAATGTGCCAGCGGGTAGCAGTACACAGCCTTATGCTCGCCGCCATGGACGCTTAGGTCAGCTTGACGGTCGCCGTCCAGATTCAACCGGCGCAAAGCGACTCGCCCCGCAACAGGCTGCTTGTAAATGCCCGTGGTTACATTTGTGCCGTGCCACACCACCTCGCGCGGGAGTCCGGTGTTCACTGAGACGACTCTCATATCCATATCAATCCTTCCCAGGATTTGCACCTCGAAGCAAAGAATTATGACATCGCTTTAAAACGTCTGGGGAATATCGTGAAATTAACCTTGAGTCCGCCGGGTGTAGGCCGCAGTTTACAATGCTCGGCCCGCCGAAGCCAGCGAGGCCCAGGCCNNGATAAAAAACAATCCCGGTACTTTTCTGCTCTCCATCGTCTTGCTCGATAATTCCTCGGTATCCACCCCGCCGGCGGTTACCTCCGCCTTCTCATATCCCTCCGTATCGGCGGGCCGCAGTGTCCATTCATGCGCCTGGCCTTCGAATTCCGCCAGTGCTTGGTTGGTCCACGCCGGCGGCGCGTGGAAATCGAGCCAGCGCGCCGCGAAACGATTTGGCAGGAATGCCTGAAGTGCTGCCCGCGCAGCGGCCGCGGTTCTCGGCGTTCCATCGCGGATGGCCGCCGTGATATCCGCGCCCGGCGCGAGGTCGATGCATACGGGCCTGCCCTTACGCCAATAAGAGGAGATTTGTAAGACGGCGGGGCCACTCAAACCCCGATGCGTGATAAGCATCTTTTCGCGGAACAACTGATCGCCGGTCGCCGCGGCCACGTCCAGCGAGACCCCGGCCAGATCGCAATATCGTCTCTGATCCACGGAATCGAGCACCAGCGGGACGAGCGCCGGCCGCGTCTGGACGATGTTCAGTCCGAATTGGCGTGCCACTTCGTAGCCAAAACCGGTCGCGCCAATCTTGGGGATCGAAAGTCCCCCAGTCGCAATCACCAGCGTTGGCGCGTGGAATTCGTTCGAGTGGGTGTGCACCACGAATTCAGTCGCGCGCTGTACTTCACTTATGCGAGTGTTCAGAAATGTCCGCACCCCGGCCGCCCGGCATTCAGCCTCCAGCAGGTTCGTAATATCTTCCGCCGAGCGGTCACAGAACAGTTGTCCCAGCGTTTTCTCGTGATAAGGGATGCGATGTCTCTCCACCAGGGCAATGAAGTCCGCGGGCGTGTAACGCGCCAGCGCCGATTTCGCGAAATGCGGGTTCGCGGAGAGGAAGTTTTCTGCCTCGCAATAAATGTTGGTAAAGTTGCAACGTCCGCCGCCGGAGATAAGAATTTTCTTGCCGATGCGGTCGGCACGCTCGATAACCGCGGCGCGGCGGCCGCGTTTGCCGGCTTCGATCGCGCAGATCAGCCCGGCCGCCCCTGCGCCGATAATCACAGTGTCGAATGCCTCGGTCATGGAAGGTCTTCACTCAGTATCAACGGTTGGCGCTGTATTGTGCCGCCGGAATAATGAAAAATCGCGAGGCCGCAAGTCCTCGCTTTATGTGTCCGATGTTTCCGGGACTCTTCTGTGGCCGGACGGCGTGCGCCTGAGGATCGAACAAATTGGCTCCGATAATTAGCGCCCAGGGACTCTCCAAGAGATTCGGCGTTGCTCCGCTGTTTCAAGAGATATCGTTCACCGTCTCCGAAGGCGCCCGCATCGGCCTGATCGGACCCAACGGCTCGGGCAAATCCACCCTGCTCGGAATTCTGTCGGGCCGCATTCCGCCCGATAGTGGGACGGTCGCCATACGTAAGGGCACGCGGTTCAGTGAAGTCGCGCAGAACTCCGAATTTGCGACTGATGAAACGATTCGCTCCGTCCTCGACACCGCTCTCGACCGTGCCCAAGTTCCCACTGCGGAACGGCGCTCCCGGACCGCGGAAACCCTGGGCCGCGCCGGTTTTTCTAACTTCGACGCGGATACCGCCGCGCTCTCGGGCGGGTGGCGCAAGCGCCTGGCGATTGCCGAAGGCCTGGTTCAGCATCCGGACATTCTGTTGCTCGATGAGCCGACCAATCATCTGGACCTGGAGATGCGCCAGGCCCTGGCGGTGGCGCTGCAGGACTACGAAGGCGCCGTGGTGCTGATCACCCACGACCGCTCGCTGATGGAGATGGTCGCCGACCGCCTCTGGCTTACCGAGGGTGGAACGGTGCGGCCGTTCGACGGCGACATGGAGGACTACGCCCGCTTCGTCCTCGACCGCGCCCGCGCCGCAGCGGGCGTGCCACCACGGCACACGGCCGGACGGCTCGTGCTGCCCCTGGTCGAACCCCTGCACCACGCCGGCGCCATCCCCGACCGCCAGTCCCACGGCGACCCCGACTCCGAGCGCGACCGGCGGGGGAAACAACGGGAGCGGTGGTGGCGGTTCGACGCCCACACCCACACCTACACCCACGCCCGCGCCGACGTCCACTCCCGCCCCAACCAGCACACCCGCGCCAACCGGCACACCCGCGCCAACCGCCGCGCCGGTGGCGTCCTCCGGCGGCTCCGGGCGAACGCACTCAGGCGGCAGTGGCACGGGAGTCGCCAGCACCACCGGCGTCAAGAGCGGAACCACCCACTCCCCGGAGAACGTCGACCCCACGCCGTTCGCGCCGCTGGCAAGCGCCGTCAGGGCGGTGACCTTGGGTCAGGGCCTCGATGCAGCCCGGATCCCACCCGTCGAAGCCCTCACGCCTTTGAGTGGCCTCGACTTCGGCAACGGGCTGAACCTCGGACCGATCCTGCTGCTCATCGACCTGGTCGGGATCGGCCTGCTGGTCTACGTGGTTCGTACCCGCTGGCTGGCCCCGGAAGCCTGACCGACCGCGACTGGTCCCGGGCCCTCACCGATTCCCACCAGCCCATGATCAATGGCTGCTGCGGTGACGGCGGCGGCCTGACGGGCAGCATCGGCGAGTGGCGCGCCCAGGGCGAGCTGGGCGGCGAGCGTCGCGGAGTGGGTGCACCCGGTGCCGTGGGTTGCGGTTCCCCCCGCCCATATGACGGGAATCTCGAGGTATTCAGCGCCGTCGAACAGCAGGTCTGAGCCTGCACCGTCCCCTCCGGTGATCACCACGGCGTGCGCGCCGCGGGCGACGATCCGCTCGGCGAGGGTCCGGCGGTCACCGTCGGCACCGGCCAGGGCACGAGCCTCGGCCAGGTTTGGGGTGACCACCGTCGCCAGCGGGAGCAGCGACGTGATCAGCACCTCCACCGCCTCGGGGTCCAGCAACGAGGCGCCGGTGCTGGCGCTGAGCACGGGATCGACGACGAGCGGCGTCGGGTGGTGCGCGAGAAAGTCAGCAACCGCGAGGATCACCTCTGCCGACAGCAGGGCGCCGGTCTTCGCGGCATCGACACCGATGTCGTCGTAGACGGCCTTGAGCTGAGCGGTGATGACCCAGGCCGGCAGCGCGTAGGCCGCCAGGATCGCCGTGGTGTTCTGCGCGGTCACCCCGACGATCGCGGTCATCCCGTGGCAGCCGGCCGCTGCGAACGCCTTGAGGTCAGCCTGAATCCCCGCGCCACCACCGGAGTCCGATGTGGCGATCGACAGGCAGCGTGGTGGTGTCACCCGCCCATCGTAGATGCAGCCGGCCCCTGCCTCAGCCGGCGACCTGCCTGAGCGGTTCGGGAGTCCGGGCGATGACCGGCGTCCGAGCGGTTTCGTCGAACACCACGAAGCGGTTCTTGCCCTGACGTTTCGCGAGGTACATCGCCATGTCCGCGCGGCGCATCAGCTCCTCGGGTTCAGGAGCGTCGGCGGCAGTCTCCACGACCGCGACACCGACGCTTGCGCCGATGGTGATCATGGCGTCGCCCATCGGGATCGGCCGCCGCAGCGTTTCGATGATCCGGTCGGCGACCACGGCAGCATCGCTGAAATGGCGCATGCCGTCGAGGAGCATGCCGAACTCGTCGCCGCCGATGCGCGCCGCCAGGTCGAGTTTTCGTACCTGGACACGCAGCCGCGCGGCAACAGCGCTGAGCACCCGGTCACCGACGGCGTGCCCGAAGGTGTCGTTGATCTCCTTGAAACCGTCGAGATCGATGAACATCACCGCAATCGGGCGCTGCGAGCTGGCGAGTTGCGACAGCGACGTCGCCACCGTCTCGATGAAGAGTGAGCGGTTGGCGATCTGGGTGAGCGGGTCGTAGAACGCACGGCGCGCGAGCTCGGCTTTCTCGACCGACATCGCCTTGATCGCCTCGGCGAGCTGGCCGTTTTCGAGGGCGACGCTGATCAGCCCCGCGACGGTGCTGAGCAGGCTCTGCTCATGGGCTCCGAGCTTGACGCCGCGCATCGGGTTGAGCAGCAGCAACATACCCTGCGGACCCTCGAGTCCCCGAAGCACCACCACAGTGCCGGTTTTCGCGGAGCGTTCGGCGAGCGCGAGTCCGAGCGACTGGTCCCTGGTCACCGAACCGCTGAGGATGGCGGTGGTGCGCAGCTCGTTGAGCACCTCCTGCTCGGCGAACGTGAGATCCGATGTCGTCGCGGGCCCGTGCTCGTCCTCGCCGGTGGAGTTGAAACGGACTGCCGGGCCGCGGCCCTCCGGTATGACCACGAGCTCGGCGCGCTCGACCCCAAACATGGTCGTGATGCCGTTCAACAGCTCGCCGGCGCGTTCGCCGACCTGGCGCGTCGAATGCAGGATCTCGGTGGTGCGGTACAGGAACTCGTTGCGGTCGGCACGACGCTGGCTCTCGCCGGCTGCGATCTGCCCCGTGAGCACCAGGATCACCGGAGGTACGAGCGCAAAGGCGAGCACCGGATGGGTCGCGAGGATCAGAAGCGCGACGATCCCGAGGGAGGCGTTGGTGGTGGTCGCGATGACCTGGAACAGATACGCGCGCGCCACTTCGCCGAGGTTGAGACGGCCCTGAGCGAGTGTCGTCCCGACGTTGAGCGCGATGGGATACACGAGCCCGCCGGCCACGATCATCGCCGCCGCGAAGGCGATGATGCTGTGCACCGCGAGCGGATCGCCGGCCACGGGTCCAACCGCGTTGAACACGAGGACGGCGACACCGATGTAGACGACGTCGAGCGTCGCGTTGGCGAAATCCTTCACCCAGCGGATGCGCCGCTCTCGCGTCCAGCTGGCGAGCAGCACGCCGGCGACGTAGAAGCCGAGCAGCTGATGCGGGTCGATGAGGAAAAGGCCCATCGCCACCGGGATCTCGGTGAGCGAGAGTGTTGACACCTCGCGAGCAACGCGCACTCGGACGAAGAGCAGGCTGGCGACGTAGCAGGTGGCCAGCTCAGCCCACCAGGGAATGGCGCTCATGGTCGTGACTCGCTGGACGTCGCGAAGTGGCAGCAACCAGAGCGCGGCACCGACGATGCCGAGGAAGGTCGAGAAGACGACGAGCCGTTGGGGACCGTTGAGGCGGCCGATTCGATCGCGTGCTCGTGCCACGAGCAGCGGTGGATGCACCACCGTCATCTCACTCATGTCATGTCACGACGCGGCTGTCCCCTGAGCACTGGTACGACCTCCTGTCGAATCCGCGGTCAACCCCCCAGGACCGGCCGCTCGATTGTGTCGCGACATCACGCTGCTTCAGTCCACGGGAGCGTCACAGCGTGGTAACGACACCGGAACAGCGATGTCAGACCTGAATTGGTGTTTGGTCCGCGCCCTGTCCCAGGCCGTCACATAGCCTCGTGACATGACAATCAGAGACCAACGTTCCACGACCACACCGCCGGCCGCGGCGCCGCCGTCCTACCTCCGCCGCCATCCAATTCTGGCCGCCTTCGGTGTGCTTTCCGGGCTGTCCTTGTTCTCAGCGTTCTGGCCGGTGAGCGCGGTGGTGATCGCGGTGGCGGTGGCGGGCCACGCGACCGGGCTGGATCGCGCAGCCATGCTCCTGGTCGAAAGGCTCGCGGTTCGAATCAGCTCGTCCGCGCATCACCGGGCACATCCCGAGCCCGAGCCCGGGGTACCTATGCCGGCAGCGCCGCAGCCCTCTGCGCCCGTCCCCTCGGCCCCGAGACACGAGGCGCATTCACCAGCGACACCGGCGGCGCGCTCGCACCGTGGCCAGCAAACGCATGCGCCCGGCGCGCATCGACCGGTCAGGTCGCGCCGCCCAGCGACTGCGGAGCGCCAGGTCGGCTCGGGCATCGACTGCACCGGCCTCTGACACTCCTGCGAGGAAGGTCAGCCGAGCCGTGCGCGCGCCTCGCGGAGCCGCTGCAGGGTCTTCTCCTTGCCGAGAAATTCCATCGCCTCGATCACGGGCAGTCCAGCTGGGGTTCCGAGGATGGCGATGTACAGGACGCGGAAAGCATCCCGGGACTTCACGCCCGAACGCTCGGCAACCGCCCGGAGACGCTCGAGCATCGCGTCGTGGTCCTCGAGCGCTCCTTCCTCCACAGCCTCGATGCAGGCGTCGATCATCGCCACAGCGGTCGCCTGATCGACCTTCTTCGGGGGGAACTCGATGCTCAGATCGAGCTTGACCTCGCCGAGCAGGGGCGCGCAGAGGCGAGTTGCGTCAGCCAGGGTCACCATCCGCTCGCGGAGCATCGGGACCAGCATCCGGCGCGTCTCCTTGCTCGTCCCCGGCAGGTGGAACTCGAGCGCCTCGACGAGCTCGTCAGTGGACATGCGCCGGATGTGGATGCCGTTCAGGTCGTCGAGCCGTTTGGGGTCGAAGATCGCCGCCGCGGGGTTGACACGCTCCAGGGTGAAGCGCTGGCAGAGCTCCTCGAGGGCGAACACCTCCTGCTCGTCGCCCGATGACCAGCCCAGTAGAGCGATGCAGTTGACGATCGCCGATGGGAGATAGCCGAGCTCGCCGTACTCGAGGACATTGCGCGCGCCGCGGCGCTTGCTGAGCTTCTGATGGTCGGGACCGAGCACCGCCGGAACGTGCGCGAATCGGGGGACGTCCCATCCAAATGCTGCATACAGGGCCAGGTGTTTCGGCGTCGACGGGATCCACTCGTCGGATCGGATCACGTGGCTGATCTCCATGAGGTGATCGTCGACAACCACAGCGAGATGGTACGTGGGAAACCCGTCGGACTTGAGCAGGACCTGGTCGTCGATATCCGAGTTGGCGAAGCTCACACGACCGCGAACGACGTCGTCCCAATCGCTCACGCCGTCCGGCATGCGGAGCCGTACCACTGCGGCCATTCCACCCTCGCGCTCCTGCGTCACGTCGGCCTGGCGCGTGAGGCAGCGCCGGTCGTACCGGGTGGGCTCGGAGCGGGCGCGCTGCGCCTCACGCATTGCGGCCAGCCGGGCAGGCGTGCACGTGCACCAGTAGGCATGACCGCCGTCAACCAGCTTCTCGGCGTGCTCGCGGTACGTGGCGATGCGCAACGACTGTATGTACGGGTCATGCGGACCGCCGACCTCGGGCCCCTCATCCCAGTTCAACCCGAGCCAGCTCAGCGTCTCGAGGATGAGCGCCTCGGAGCCGGGGATGTAGCGCTCCTGGTCGGTGTCCTCGATGCGCAGGATGAAATCACCACCGGCGTGACGTGCCGTGAGCCACGCGAAGAGCGCGGTGCGAACCGACCCGAAATGCAGCGCGCCGGTGGGTGAGGGCGCGAAGCGGGTACGAACCCGCGCATCGGGCACTAGGACAAACTCAGTGCGGCGCGAAGAGCACGAGGGTCAGGATCGTCCACGCCAGCAATCCGACGATGAGCATCGGCGCGTCGAGGTTCGAGACCACGACCGCCATCACCCGCGGAGAGCCTCCGCCACCTGCCGATGTGGCGGCATCACCGACACGGACGACGCCGGGTGGCTTGCCGACGTCGGCCATCCCCCACGGCGGCGGTGGCGCCGGCGGCGTCCCGCGGGGGGTGATGTGGACCTCCTCGTCCTGCCTGCGCAGCTTGTCCTCGTAGAGGATCCCGGCGATCAGGAACGTACCGAGACCACCGGTCGCCAAGCCCATAGCGATCAGGATGATCCCGAGGGCCGTGTTCAGATAGTCGTTGTAGACGTGGCC
>PNBE01000156.1:3763-4764 GCA_003135895.1 Candidatus Dormiibacterota bacterium | reverse complement strand
GTACCGCGCCGCTGAGATGGCGGCGCTGCAAGCCATCGAGGCTGCTCACCTCACCACCGAATGGGAGGCGATCCAGCGACGGATCCTCGATCTCACCGAAGGCCGGACATCCCTGGTGTCCTGGAAGGTCGAACACGGCGAGAAGGGTCACCGTGCCGAGTCCGCCGCGCTCGGAGCGGCGCTCGCCCTCCATGCTGCCGGCCACCTTGATCGCGCTCATGTCGAGACGCTCGTTCGCCCGATGGCGGAAGCGCTCCCGTGGCTGCTGTCCGCGCCAGGCGAGAGCGGGTAGTCAGAGCGTCGACCGCCCGTGACGCGCGACTGCGCGGCGGGCTGATCGGCTACTCGCTGATCAGCTCATAGTCAGGATTCAGGATCGCGAGCCGTCGCTGCCACGATCCGACCATCCCCTCGACGATCAGACGAGCGCCGGGCTCGATGCCGGGAATCTTCGGTCGTCCCTGGAAGACGAGGAGCAGGACGCCGGTGTCGTCCGTGATCTCGCATTCGAGGTTGGCCGTGCCCTTGGCGGTCTGCACGCGCAGCGATCGGATCCGTCCCGCGACGCGCACTCGGGTGCGCCAGGTGACGTCTCTGATTGGTATGGTCCCGGTTGCCCGGCGAGCCAGCTCCTTGTCCACGCCGGCGGTTCGGGCCGGCTTCCGGCGTCCTCCATCGGTACGGTGCGCGTGGGGCCGCGACCGGCGTCGCTGCGCCGTCTCGAGGTTGAACGGCACGATCGTCGCCGCCACATGGGCGACCGAGCCGACGGCGTCGGCGATGCGATCGGCGGTGCGGTCATGCAGCACTCGTGCAAGGCGTGAGTGGAACGCACGCCGCGGAAGCAGCACGGTGCATTCCGTCTTGCCGTCGGCGACGAGGTCGGCGACGTATTCCAACGCGGCACGCTCCAGCCGGCGGTCCCGGCACTCGACGATATCCAGGGGCAGGTGCGCAAGACCGAGCCGGCTCCACTCCTCCTTGAGCTGTTCCGTCGCGGC
>PNBE01000156.1:0-3651 GCA_003135895.1 Candidatus Dormiibacterota bacterium | reverse complement strand
CGGAGGTCCGACCACGGCGACGATCCAGGCGCCCTCCGTGAACTTCGCGACCAGCAGGATCCCGACCACTGCCAATGACAGCGTTCCCGAGAATGCGTTGACCACAACCCCGAGCTTCCATCTTCGTTCGCGCAGCCTGAGGTTGTGCTTGACCATGCCGAATCCGGCAAAGGTGAAGCCGGTGAAGACGCCGACCGCGTAGAGGCCAACCAGCGCGTTCAGCTGTGCCTTGAAAGCGATGATGAGCAGAATTGCCACCACCGCCAGAACGAAGATGCCGTTGGAGAATGCCAGACGGTGGCCGCGCCTGGTCAGCTGCCTGGGCAGAAATGAGTCACCCGCAACGAAACTTGCCAGGTACGGGAAACCGTTGAAACTCGTGTTGCCGCCGGTGAAAAGGATCAGGACGGTCGCCGCCTGCACTATGTAGAACAGCGCCACGCCGACCCAGCTGGAACCGAGGACATATCGGACCTCTTGCGAGACCACCGTGGGTGTGCCCGCCGCGTACGGAACGGCGTGTGTCAGATGCGCGAGCACCGACGTTCCCAGCACCAGGAACCCGAGGATCAGGCACATGGTCACGAGCGCCTTTCGACCGTTGCGCGCCACCGGGGCACGGAAACTCGAGATGCCGTCGGAGACAGCTTCGAGCCCGGTGAGCGAGACACCGCCGTTTGCGAAGGCTTTCAGGCAATAGAAGATGCCCAAGCCCATGAGCCATCCCTGGCTCGGATGGCCGATCGGGTAGCCCAGCGCGGCGGAGCTCGGGAGCGCATGGGCGTGCAGGCCACCGAGCGCCGCCTTGACCAATCCGGTGACGATCACGAGTGCAAGTGAGCCCACGTAGAAATACGTCGGGATTGCAAAGAAGGACCCGGCCTCGCGTATCCCCCGTAGGTTTGCGAACAGCATGAGGAGCGTCACGCCAACAGTGATCGGCACTGTGTAGGGAACGAGACTCGGGTAGACGGACGTGACCGCGGCGGTCCCTGCGGACGTCTGTACGGCGACGGTGACCGTGTAATCGATGAGCAGCGCGACCGCTGCAACCTGGGCGACCTTGGGGCCGAAATTGTCCCGAGCCACCACGTACGATCCGCCGATCCGGGTGTAGACACCGATGACCTGCAGATACGAGAACATCACGAAGAACATCACCGCCAGGATCGCCAGGGTGATGGGGATCACCAGGCTGAACGCGCCGATCCCGATGAGCGGGACCATGATCCGCAGCATCTCCTCGGTGCCGTACGCCGAGGACGAGATCATGTCGGGGGCCAGCACGCCGATGGCCACCGGGTTGGCGAGCCGCTCCTGGGTGAGCTGTTCGGAGACCTTGGGCGGACCGAGGATGCGGTTCTTCAGCCGGTAAGCCAGGGACTCAGGGTATGTGGCCGTGCCCGTGGCGCTGGGCTGGTTGGGTGCCAGTGGGCGCGATGCCGCCAGCGGCAGACCCTGGGGCTCTTCCACGGCCGCAGTATGCCCCATGCCGGAGATGGCAGCGATACCGCCGGAGGCGCGAACGACCTGCTTGAATGGAGCCGTGCACATTGTCATCGTCGGCTGCGGGAGGGTCGGCTCCGGACTTGCTCGCGCGCTCGAAGCGGAGGGTCACTCGGTTGCAATCATCGATCGCAATCGCAAGGCTTTCCGCCGCTTGCCGGCCGATTTCAAAGGGCTCGCGGTGGAGGGATCAGGGTTCGACAAGAACGCGCTCAACGACGCGAGGATCACCGACGCGGACGCATTCGCCGCGGTCACATCGGGCGACAACTCCAATATTCTCGCTGCTCGCATTGCCCGCGAAACCTTTGGTGTCGAGCGCGTCGTCGCGCGCATCTACGACCCGCAGCGGGCCCAGGTCTATCAGCGACTCGGGATCCCCACAGTGGCGACGGTCACGTGGACGGTCGACCAGGTCCGTAGCTGGTTGTTGCCGGAAGAGCTCACACCGCACTGGCGTGACGCCACCGGCTCGCTGCTCCTCATGGACCGGGTGCTTCCCGAGCACCTTGCGGGCCAGAAATTGTCGACGTTGGAGATAAGCGGCAAGGTGCGGCTGGTCGCGGTCACCCGGGCAGGCATCCCCCGGCTCGATGCCAGCGGCCTCGTCGGTCAGGACGGCGACCTGCTCCACTTTGTGGTGATGAAGGACGACCTGGACGAGCTGGTGACCCTGCTTGCGCCTCCGCAGCCCGTGGCGCTCGCTGCCGGCGCCAAGGTGCAAGCGTGAAAGTCGCCGTCGCCGGGGGCGGGAGCGTCGGGATGGCGGTGGCGTCCGACCTCAAGGTGCACGGTCACGACGTCTTCATCCTTGAGGTCGACCCCGAGCAGGTTGCTCGATTCCAGCCCCACGTGGACGTTCGCTGGCTGGTGGCTGACGCCTGCGAGGTCTCCTCGCTGCAGGCCGCCGGGATGGCGGAGGTCGACGTCATGGTCGCGGCCACCGGCGACGACGAGGACAACCTGGTCATCTCGCTGCTGTCCAAGCAGGAATTCGCGGTGCCNNCTCGTCCACCTGATGAGCTTCGAGGGAGCTTCAGCGCACCTGCTCGAAGTCACGCTCGCCGAGGACTCGCCGGCGTGCGGGCAGCCCATCGGCGAGCTCGGGCTCCCGCGGGAATCGGCGATCGTCGCCATCGTCCGTCGCGATCACATGATCATCCCCGACCCGGAGACGCTGCTCTACGCCGGTGACGAGGTCATCGTGCTGGCAATGGTCGAAAGCGAACGCGCGATTCAGACCATCCTCGTCGGCGACAATCCGCCGGGCAGCCCAACGTCCACGCCGCACTAGCGGTTGGAGGGTTCCCAGCGGGCCCTGGTGGCGATGACGCTTCTGTATCGGGGGCTTCACGGATCGACTGCATGACGGCACCCCCCGAGGGGCGCTCGTAGGGTCACGTCAACGAGCACTCGGCGGCTCCTGCAGTGAGGCGATGGCGTGAAGACACGACGGTTTGCGATTGCCGCGGGCCTGGCGAGCCTGTGCGCCGGCCTGGTCACGCTCGCCGGTGGACCGCTCCTGGCCGAGGCGGCACTGCACGCCATGACGTGCTCGTCGACGGGAGTCCCGGGTCCGGGACACCTGAACGTGTGTCGAAGTCAGACCGCCGTGTACCTCAACGCCCCGACCATCCGCCAGAACATGCCACTCGACTGCGAATCGGCGGCGCTGGCTGTCGCGCTCCAGACCAAGGGGTTGGCGGTGACGCAGGCCTGGGTGTTCGCCGAACTGCCCAAGCAGCCGCAGCGGGCTGTTGTCTCGGGTGGGCGGCCGGTGTCCTGGGGCGATCCATACGCGGCCTTTGTCGGGAAGGTGGACGGGTCGGAGTCCAGCTACACCGGGTACGGCGTGTACTACCCGCCGATCGTTGCGGTCGCCGAGCTCGCCGGGATTGCCGCCACAGGCCGCTCCGGCTGGACCACAAGCCAGATCGAGTTGCAGATCCAGCTGGGTCGTCCGGTGATCGTCTGGATCAACTACAACTTCGGTTATTCGAGAACCAGCACGTGGAACGCCTGGGACGGGCGCGTCGTGCCCTACACCACCCAGGAGCACACGGTGACGGTGGTGGGATTCAACTCCGTGGCCGGCACGGTCACGGTCATCGACGTTGGGGTCGGTCTCCGCAGGACGCTCTCCAC
>PNBE01000036.1 GCA_003135895.1 Candidatus Dormiibacterota bacterium | reverse complement strand
TTTGCGAGGACCCTCTCGACCGTGTACTGTTATCCGGTAACTATCACCAACCCGGGCGCCGTATCACAACGCGCCGGACGGAGGAACAAGGCGCGTGTCGGTAGACCAGACTCTACGTTGCCGCGATTGCGGCGTCGACTTCATTTGGACTGAGGGCGAGCAGGACTTTTTTGCTTCTCGTGGCCTCACAAACCCCCCTTCTCGCTGCCCCAGCTGCAGAGCGGCTCGTCGTCAGAGTGGCGGCGGTGGTGGCGGCGGCGGCGGCTTCGGCGGTAGTGGTGGTGGCGGCGGCGGCGGATACCGCAGCAACGGCCCTCGCCAGATGTACGAGGTCCCCTGTGCTGGGTGCGGCGGCGTGGCGCGCGTCCCCTTCCAGCCTCGCGGCGACAAGCCCGTCTACTGCAGCGACTGCTTCCGCGCAGCGCCGCGGTGAGTGAAGGCGGCCCAATTGCGGTAGGGACGAGGGTCAGCTTCCCCTATGGCGGCAGCCGGCGTACCGGCACCGTCGCTGACGTCTCGATGATTCCCGACCAGTCGGGCGGCCAGTCGCTCGCATACCTGATCGACGTCGGCTCTCGCAAAGTGTTTGTGCAGGGCGAGGGCATCACCCCGGCCACCGGGCCGGGGGCGGCCTTCGATCCGGTTGCCGAGGGTGTCGCCTACGGCCGCAAGCGGCCCCGGAATCCGCGCAACCGCTAGTTCGACCGGGTTTCGGCGCTCGACGGGCCGTCGCGCGGGCGTGACCGCGTGTCCATTGAATGCTGGCTATCCTGTGAGTGATGGCTTCTGATCTCACAGCAGGCGGGGCACGACGTTCTCGCAGGCCGGTCCGTCTCTGGATGGTGCTGCTCGCGCTCGGTGTCGCCTCGATCATCGCGGGTGGCGCCCTGATCGCGGGGCCGCTCATCGGCGTGTTTCAACGCGGCGCGACGGATTCGACGGCGCTCAACCACTGGAAGGGCGGCGCCACGCACCCGGTGGTCCCCGCACCTGTCGCATCCAAGTCACCCACGTGCGGGACGAGCGCGGTCACCGACTACGCCCTGGTGAGTTTCGGAGCTCCGGTGCAGTACCACTACGCGGCGGTCGCCGGCAACGGCACGTGGGCTCTCCTGGACTCGCGATCGATGGTGCACTACCTGGGCACGCCGAACCCCGGTCAGCAGGGCAACGTGATCATCGCCTTTCACCGCGAGCCGGACTTTCAGTACATCAACCAGCTCAACGTCGGCGACACCATCTCGATTCAGAACCGCGCCTGTCAGACGTTCGTCTACAAGGTCACGCACAAATGGGACCTCGCGCCCAGCCAGGTGACCCAGCTGAGCCCGACCTCCGGGCATGAGCTGACCATGATCACCTGTGATCCGTGGTGGCAGGACTACAACCGCTTCGTGTGGCGCGCGGAGCTGATCTCCGCTCCGGCGCCAAGCTCGCCCGGGTCAACCGGCGGGTCGGTCGTCAACCCCGCCTTCTGATCCCTTGGGATCGGGCTTCTTCTCGAAGCCTTCGAGGGGGCCAGGCAGGGCCTCCTCGGCGATCGCCTCGAGGCGCTTGATGTTCGTCCGCACGAAGACACCCGCCAGCACGATCACGACAACGGCAAGCACCCCGAGTGCGATCGCCACAGGCGTATTCAGCTTGGCGATCGTCGCGCTTGCCAGATAAGCGCCCACGCCGTAGAGCGTTGCCCACACGATGGCGCCCAAGGCGTTGGCGACCAGGAAGCGCCCCCAGCGCATGTGGTTGGTACCGGCGAGAAAGGCTGCATACGTGCGAAGCACGGAGACGAACCGGCCGAGGAACACCACTTTGGCCCCATGGCGCATGAAGATGTACCGCCCAACCTTCAGCTTTGCCTGGTCGAGGCGTACGTACTTGCCATAGCGGCGAAGGATCGGATACCCGCCGTACCACCCGATGCCGAAGCCGATGTTGTCACCGACAACCGCGCCGATGATCGCCGCCAGGATGACTCCGACGATCGACAGGTGTCCCGTCGCGGCAAACACGGCTGCGGTGATCAGCATGGTCTCCCCGGGGAAGGGGACTCCCAGGCTCTCAATGCCGACGAAAAAGGCTACCGCCAGGTAGCCGATGCTGACCAGGAAGCCATTGAGCCCCGCATTCGCCATGCCTGCGTGCCGCCGTTCGCTCAGACCGGCGAGACTGGATGGTGCCGCAAGACGTCGGCGCGGCGCCTCGACCGGTATGCGGCAAAACGGTGGACCAGTTCCGCGCGCAACTTCGCCGGCGGCACCACCGCGTCGACGACGAGCTCGGATGCGAGCCGGAAGATGTCGATGTCATCGCGGTACTCGTCCTCGAGTCGCTTGACGAACGCGGCGCGATCGGCTTCCGGCGTGTCCTGGATCTTGTTGTAGTAGACCGCGTTGATCGCTGCCTCAGGCCCCATCACGGCGATCTGCGCGGTGGGGAGAGCGATGGTGCTGTCGGGTTCGAATGCGGGTCCGCTCATCGCGTAGAGGCCGGCCCCGTACGCCTTGCGGAGGATCACCGAGATGCGCGGGACCTGCGCCTGCGCGAGCGACGCGATCATCTT
>PNBE01000004.1 GCA_003135895.1 Candidatus Dormiibacterota bacterium | reverse complement strand
GCCAATGGACAGGAGAACTCAGGGTGAATAGCCTCGCGGGTGGTCGGAGACTTGGCCTCGCGGCCTTGGCGGTCATCGTGCTGGTGCCGATAACTGTTGTCGTCGCCTTGCACCGTACGCCTGCCGCACGGAACCCTCCGCGCGCGACGACACGGGCTTCGCCACCAGCCGTTCCGGCGGATACCACTCCTTTCCTTTCGACAACGTCGAGCCCAGCAGCGACGCTACCGATTGACCCCTCGGTCGGCCTGACGCTGCATGACGCGGACACGCTGCTCGGTCAACTCGTCCAGAAAGGTGTCGAGCCATACTCAGACCCCAAGTACTGGTATGAGTGCCCTGCCCGTGCGGTTTTCCCACCGCCGATGTCGTGCCCCGTGACGTCGCGTCTCGTGTCTCAACTCCGTGCGTGTTGCGCTGGCGGGCCTCCAATACTGCGCGAGCAATTTTTCACCGGTCCGCCGCTGCTCATATCAATCCGTCACGTTCCTGCCGGCGCCGATGCTCACGCCACCGCGTTTGTGACCTTCACCATTGCGATCGGCATCGGCAGCGGCACGTCGGAGTACGACTTGGCGGTTGTCAAGGCCGGCAACCGCTGGCTCGTCGATGACGTCTCGTGCACGCAGTCACCACTCACGTCGTCGGACTATTATCCGGGCGGACCGCAGCCTTCCTATTGCTACTAATTCGCCCCAGCGTGGCGGGCCGCGTCACGCAGCAACCTCGAAGGCGCGCTCGCACGATCCGGAGGACAGCGTAGCGGCACAGGCCAGTATTCCCCAATGTCTCTTGAGCGGCGGGATCAGATGCACCCACCAGTCGAGCGAAGATCCTGGAAGGTAGTGTGCCCGCTCCGCACAGTCACTGAGACCGCCGGGTTGGAAAGGCCGGCGTACGGAGCAAGCTCGTAATCCCCAGGCGGAGCCAATACCACGAAATCGGCATTGGGTGCTGCGCTGCCTGTTGCAATCGGCTTCACGAAACCCTTGTCCCCTTCGGCATACAGAGCAACCGTCCCCGCCACCCACGGATAGCCGCCCGGCGGAGGACCGCTGTCGTAGCACGCTTCGATGCCACCGACTACGGCGCCCATGCCCGACGGGAGTGACACATTTGGGCTGACGCGTTTCGGCCCCGAAGCGGCGCCGGACAAGGCTGCCACGATGAGGAGGGCAGCAAGGCACGCGATCCCGAGGCAGGCCCACGCGCCTGGATGCTTACGCGTGAGGCGGCGAAGCTCGCGCCGAAGCGCGATGAGCCGACCCGGTCGCTCTCCGGCCATGGCGCCAGCCTAGCTCGGCGGCGCAAATGATCACGTGGCCCGAATCGAAGCACGGCATCCCCGTGATCGCTGCGTGACAACGATCCTCCGACAGCTCGGGGCAACGAGAGGGCGCAGGTGGCGGATCTCAATGCCGCTTCTGCTCGGCCAGGCGACCGTCATGTCCCCAGACCTGCTCGAAAGCTCAGGCTTGTACGCTCCACGGCACGCGCCGCCACGAACGGTTCTGCGTCGCATGGCGAGTGTGTAGGCTGCAAGCTGATGCTTAGCGGGACGGGGACGGGGGACGCTCGGACGCTCATGGAGCGAGCGGTCGCACTCGCACGTCAGTGCATAAACGAGCCCGGCAAGATCTCGCCGAAGGTCGGAGCGGTCGTGGCTCGAGATGGTGTGGTTATCGGTGAAGCCTTCCGGGGGGAACTCAGCCCGGGAGACCATGCCGAGTTCACCTTGCTCGAGAAGAAGCTCGGTGCCGAGCTACTCGCGGGCGCCACTCTATTCACAACGCTTGAGCCGTGCACTGCTCGGAATGGGCCGAAGCTAGCCTGCGCAGAGCGAATCATCGAGAGACGTATCGGAATGGTCGTGATAGGCGTCCTCGACCCAAATGACGCGATACGCGGACGAGGTGAGCTACGCCTTCGCGAGGCGGGCATCCAGGTCGCTCGTTTCGATCCCGACCTCATGGCCCAGATTGAGGAGTTGAACCGCGAGTTCGCAAGGCTGCACGCGGTTGCCCGAAAGCCTCGACGCAGCAAGGCGCAGACTTCTGACCCCGCCAGCCCAGAGGTATTGGGACCGAACGGCCATCGAATCGGATACACGGAGACCGGAGATAAGGTTGAGTGGATTCCTGATGACGATGACCCTGGCAAGTCCTGGCCTCTTCTGCTGCGCCGCAACGACGAGCAGATCCTTGAAGCGTACAACGAGCTCTGGGACAAGGTCTGGTGGAATCGGCACCAGATCTGGCGCCAGAAGGTCGAGCGCGGGGAGGAGCATCTGACACCGGTGCAAGAGGAAGTCTTCAAGACAGCGTCGGAGGCCGCCGCTCGAATCGAGGAGAAGTACGGGCGGCAAAACCTTGGCTGGGACGACTTCGATTGGGGGTTAGTGAGCGGGCGGATGTCTGCCCTGTCGTGGGTGCTTGGTGCGGAGTGGAACGAGTCACTCGACACCTGATGTGCTGATCAGCTCCAGTGCGGATACGCGGATAGAGGCGCCGGCGAAAGAACAGCGCGCCGTAAACGAACACCGGCCCGATGCCCGCGGTGCCGTGGTGGAGGTTGCCCAGCGCTGTGTCGATCGGTCCGTAGGCGTGACCAGCCCGGCCAGCGTTCAAGCCCTGGCTACCAGTAACCAGGGTCATACACTTGCGCCATGCGGTTTCGCGTAACGCACACCGGATAACCAGCCGCGCGTTCGAACGTTATCGTCCCCGATGGACCCACCCAGAGCAAGACCGCGAAATGAATAAGGGACGACTGCTGATTCTGGTCACGGTGTTGGGTATGCTTGTTGGAGTCGCCGCGATGTCATTCTTCTTTGGCGATGCGTATGCGGTAGGCAGCCTCAGCGTCCGGCAGGTAACACCCGACCAACTGGCCCAGGCGATGAAGGCTGACGAGTTCTATTCCGACTTCAGGGAGGACACGCTGCTGGTACGAGGGCAAGTTGCTTCTGTGTACGGGAGTGTCGGCGGAATAACCCTCGAATTCCAGACTCACGGCGGTATGAAGACCCTCTGCGGGCTGGAGCAGTACCCGATGGCGACTCCAAAAGGGAAAACGGTAACGGTGGTGACCGAGGGAGCCAACGCGCAGCGCGTCTCGTCGGGCGTGTTTCTCAGTAACTGCGTCATCGAGACCCCGTAGAGCCAGTCG
>PNBE01000146.1 GCA_003135895.1 Candidatus Dormiibacterota bacterium | reverse complement strand
CAGGCAACCGCGATCCAGCTGGAGCTCACCGGCCGGGAGAACCTCGAGATCATGGGCCGCCTGAATCACATGGAACGAAGCAGCGTCCGGGGCCGGACCGCCGAACTGCTCGAGCGCTTTGACATCGCTGATGCCGCTGACCGTCCGGCCAAGACGTATTCCGGCGGCATGCAGCGGCGCCTCGACCTCGCGGCGAGTCTGATCGCCGAGCCGTCCGTGCTCTTCCTTGACGAGCCGACCAGCGGACTCGACCCCCACGGGCGACTCGGTATGTGGGAGATCATCCGCGAGCTCGTGGGCCGCGGCGCCACGCTGCTCCTGACGACCCAGTACCTCGACGAGGCCGATGAGCTCGCGAACACCATCGTGGTCGTCGACCGCGGCGAGATCATCGCGTCGGGGACACCCGATCAGCTCAAGGACCAGGTCGGCGGCGACCTCCTGGAATTCACCGTCCCCGACCGCAGCCGGCTCGATGATGCGGTACGCGCCGTCGCCGGACTGTCCGACGCCGCTCCAAGCGTCGAGACTGAGACCAGGCGGATCAAGGTGCCCATCGGCAGCCGCGGGTCGACGGCGCTCGTCGAGGCGGTCCGGCGGCTCGACGCCGCCGGTGTGGAGACCGAGGACCTCGCGCTGCACCGACCTTCACTTGACGACGTGTTCCTGGCAGTCACCGGGCATGCCGCCGAGGCGTCATCAGAGGCCGTGCGCAAGTCGTCGCCAGCGAAGTCATCCGCAGGAGTGGCATCTTGACCGTGATCGCAGGACCGGGACACGCCCGGGTACAACCCAGCGCCGCGCAGATGGCGCGCTGGGCGATCAGTGACGCTCTGGTGATGACGCGCCGCAACCTCCTCGTCTGGCTGCGCGTTCCGGCCTACATCGTCTTCACGGTGGTGCAGCCGGTCATCTTCGTGCTGCTCTTCCGGTACGTGTTCGGCGGTGCCATTCAGGCGCCGGGCGCGGGCGGATACGTCAGTTACCTGATGCCCGGCATCATCGCGCAGACCGCAGCCTTCGCAACCTTCGCAACGGCGATCGCTCTGGCGCAGGAGGCGACCAAGGGAGTCATCGACCGCTTCCGCGCCATGCCGATGGCGCGCTCTGCCGTCCTCGCCGGCCGGCTGATCGCTGACTCCATCCGGATGCTGATCGTGATCCTCGTGATCATCGGCGTCGGCTACGCAGTGGGCTTCCGCTTTCAGAACGGCGTTGCCGGTGCCATCGGCATGGTGCTCCTCGCGGAGGCATTCGGTATTGCAGTGTGCTCCGTGTCAGCGTTCGTCGGACTCGCGATCAAGGACGAGGAATCGGTGCAGGCCTTTGGTCTGATCTGGATCTTCCCACTCACGTTTGTCAGCTCCGCGTTTGTCCCGATCGCGACCATGCCCGGCTGGCTGCAGGTGTTCGCCAACAACCAACCGGTGACGCTGGTCATCAATGCCATGCGCGCGATGGCACTCGGCGGTCCACAGTTCCCACTCAACCCTGCGCTCTGGGAGAGCGTCGTGTGGCTGGCGGGCATCCTCATCGTGTTCACCCCACTGGCGGTGCGCAGCTACCGGCACGTCGGCTAGGAAGCGTTACTGAAACCAGCCCTCGATATCGAGGACCGCGTTCACGTTCCCGGCCGCGTTGTAGAGCCACACATCGCCGATGCTCGAGTCGGTGGTGTCGAGCTGTACAACGACCAGGTTCGCGAGCACCTCACCGGCGCCGGCGTTGATGTCGGACGCCAGCGGCAGGCTCAGGTTTGCGGGGTACAGGGTCAGAAAGGTCCCCTGGCTCGGCAGCACCGCGGCGAGGTTTCCGATCACGGCCTGGATCACGGGGCTCCCCGACGGGATGCCGTACACCCCCGCCACTTTGACCAGCTCTGACGCGCCCGGTCCGAGCTCCGGACCCGCACAGCGCAGGCCTGACGTGCTCCGAGTGTCGCACACCCTGGTCGACCCGACCGCCTGGTACTGGTAACCCGTGGCCGCCGTTGCGCTCCCGTACCAGCCGCTCGCATCCACGTCGATGTTGATGGCCCCGGCGGCGCTGTAGACGCACACTGACGTGTCAGCGCCCCCTGACGTCGCCGGCCCCAGGGCCACCATCACGCGATTGGCGACCACGGCACCGGCAGCGAGGTTGAGCGTCGAGAAGGGTGGGGCGTGCGTCCCGGTGTACGCGCAGGTGCCGCTCGGCGTCGTCGGGAAGACGCTGAGATACGTCAGCGCGGACCCGGCCACACCGACGACGTTCAGCACCGCCACGGCGGCGTTCGTTCCCGGGATCGCGTCGCTGCCCGTCCCCGTGACGTTGACGATCAGCGGCTGTCCCGCGAGCAACGCTCCGTGCGACTGGCACGGTGTCGGGGTGACGTTCTTGCGGGTATCGCACACGCGCAGCGGGGCAATCGGGTGGAACTCTCCGGTGGGGTCACTCGCGGTGTCGGGTGCGAAATAGCCCTCCACATCGGCAACGACGTCGACGGTTCCCTGGGCGTTGTAGATGTTGACCTCGCGATTCGCGTCCGACGGACTGTTCTGACCGAGGGTCACCGTGACGAGGTTGGCAGTTGCGCTGTGCGCGGGGAAGTTCAGGTTGGAGGCCTTGGGTTGACCGGTCCCGGTCGGATACACGGTCAACAAGCTGAAGGTGTTGTCGTTGACCGCCGTCATGTTGACCACCACGGCGGTGGCAGTGGGCGGTATCGGATCGGCACCGCTCGGCAGTCCAGCCACCCCGGTGATCTGAAGCGTACGGGTCACGGCGGCACCGAGCGCCCCCACGCCGCACTGGATGCACGCGCGCGAGCGCGTGTCCAGGATCCGGAAGGACTTGACAGGGACATACCCCGCGAGGCTCGCATAGACGTACCCAGCACCCGGCGTCAGCGCGCTGGTCCCAAGGGAATCGGCAACCTGCGCCTGGACCTGGCCCACCGCGTGGGCTGGAGTGGTGACCGTGAACGACGTCGCCGTCACCGCGCCGGGCGTCACACTAAGACCACCGAACGTTGCGGTCATCCCTGGCTGGAACCCGGCGCCGGTGACGGTCACCGTCTGGCCGCCCGCGGTCGGACCGGCGGCTGGCGAGATCGCTCTGATGCTGGGTCCGTCCGGCACGGCGTTCACCCGGTTGCCACCCTCCACGTAGATCATGCCGTTGGAGGCGGACGGTGACGTGAAATGGTTGCTGCCGCTGATCGCGTAACTTGCCAGCTCGGTGCCGGTGGTCGCATCGTACTGATACAGCGTGCCACCGCCACTGCTGACCGACCACACACCGCCGCCGACGACGATCGGCGGCTTGCTGGACTGCTGACTGGTGTTGTGCCATCCCAACGAGAAGTTGTTGTTCGCCGCGGCGATCCGCACCGCCTGCAGCCCGTCGCTGCATCCGACGAACACCGTCTCGACGCCGCCGACGAGGCTGTACGCCAGGCTTCCGAAAGCCGCATCACTGGTGGCTGAACAGACCTGATGCGAGGCGATCCCGCCGCTCACGTGCCCGAGGTTCGTGCTGTCGAGCAGGTATCCCATGCCACTCTTGCCGACCTCAAAAACCCGGTTCCCAGGCAGCTGGAGAGGTGTGGTCGACCCGAGATCGGCGTCACTCCCGTTGTCCTGCCACCACGTCGGACCGCCGTCATGGTTCGCGTCGGTCACTCCGCTCGGGGCGAACTCGTCGAGCAGCGCCAGGTTGCTCGGCGCGAGTTTGATGACGCCATCACTCTGGTCGTACGTATCGGAGCTGCTGGTTTCATTGCTGTTGCCGGTGGCGACGAAGACATTGCCGCCGGAGTCGACGGAGGCCCCGCCTGCAGCCCACGCTCCGGCTTCCATGTCAGTCGGGCTGAGCGCGGCCGACGCCCACCACTGCACGGTGCCGGCTCCGGTTTCCGGATATGTGATCACGTAGCCGCGATATCCGTCGGTGTTGTTGGTTGGATTCGTGCAGTCGCCGGCGAGCCCTCCGAGGGTGGCGTACACCTGTCCGCCTGCGATCGTCAGGGCACCGCGCTGCTGCTGGTAGTTGGCGTCGAAGTTGATGCCGCCTCGGTTGCCGGGATTGATGTTGACGCGCCGGGTGATGGCGCCGGTCGACAGTGACAGCGTCACCAGGTCAAATTCGAACGTGCTGGGGGTGTCCTCAACCTCAGCCACCACAAAGACGCTGCCCGCGTCGATCACCGGGGTCCCCGTGATCCCGAGCGGGTCGATATCGCCGCAGGGAAAGTTGTCAGTGCGCGGTGACGCGCCGGGGATATGGCTGGTCCACACCAGGCCTCCGGTTGTCGCGTTGAGCGAGTACACGGTGTTGTTCTCGGTCGCGACCACGAGTTGGTTGCCGGCGATGACCGGTTGCCCGTAGAGCTGTCCGTCCAGCGCGACCGATGTCCAGGGAGCGCTTCCGCTCACCGCCTGGTCCGTGGTGTCATCGCCCTGACGCGTGTTGTTGCCGTGGTAGGTGGGCCAGTCGGCGGCCACCTCGGTGTACGTGAGCAGCGGCACGAGGATCGCGAGGGCCATGATCAGCCGGCGCACGCCGAGTATTGTCAACCTTGTCCGGCCATACCGTTGACATTCTGGTCACAGGACTCCGCTCTGTGCCGTACCCTCTGAGGCCTGAACAGCCCTGGATGGCTCGACCCCTCGGAGCTCCGAATCGGCCTCGGCTGCATGCGTCTTTCGACGGCCGCTGGGCCTGACGATGCAGCCGGAATCGCGACCATCACCGCCGCTGCCGATGCCGGGATAGCGATCTTCGACACCGCGCACGCGTATGGCGTGGACGAAACCGCCGCGGGGCACAACGAGCGCCTCCTCGCCCGCGCGCTGCGCGAATGCGGTGCGGACTCGCGGGTGAGAATCGTCACGAAGGGCGGCATGACACGGACCGGGGGTGGCTGGGTTCCGGACGGCCGCGCCAGGGCAATCCTGGCCGATTGCGAAGCGAGCCTCGCCGCCCTGGACGGCCTGGGCATCGACCTCTACCTCATCCATGCGCCGGACCCGCGAACGCCATGGAAGACGTCAGTGCGCGCGCTCGCGCGTCTGCTTGACGAAGGCGCGGTACAGCACGTGGGGCTGGCGAATGTCAACCGGCCTCAATTGGAGGAGGCGGCAGACCTGGTCGAGGTCACGGCCATCCAGGTCGCCTTGAGCGCGCTCGACGACAGCGCCGTCAGAGGGGGGCTGGTCGACTTCTGCACGGAGCGAGGTATCGCGCTGATCGCATACTCACCCCTCGGTGGCCCGCGCCGTGTGCGCTCCCTCGCTCGCCGCCAGGAGCTTGTGGACGTCGCGCAGGCTCGCGGTACGACTCCTGAAGAGGTTGCACTTGCGTGGGTGCTGGATCTCTCCCCGGTCGTCGTCGCGATCCCGGGAGCGCGACGTCCGGAAACCGCCCGCTCGGCCGCTCGTGCAGCGGCGCTCCGGCTCACGGCGGGCGACCGAGCGCACCTGACCAGGGGCTTCGCATGGCCCCGGCCGGTGGGTGAGGAACGGTCTTTGCCGGCGATCGACGAGGCCGAGGTGGTCGTGGTGATGGGTGTCCCTGGCGCCGGGAAGAGCAGGTACGCCGAGGACTTCGTTGCACGCGGCTACGCTCGTCTGAATCGCGACGAGCGTGGTGGTTCACTCCGCCAGCTCAGCGAAGCGCTCGATGAGGCGCTCTCATCGGGGATGCGCCGCGTGGTTCTCGACAACACGTACCTCACCCGCGCAGCGCGAAGCCACGTGATCGAGACCGCCGCACGGCATCACGTCGGGGCTCGGTGCCTGTGGATGGACACCCCGCTCGCCCAGGCGCAGGTCAATCTCGTCGATCGCCTCCTCGATCGATTCCACGCGCTTCCCGACCCCGAGCAGTTGCATCAGCTGGCACGTCGCGAGCCCGGGATCCTCACGCCGACCAGGCAGATGCGCGCATTCCGCGAGCTGGAACCGCCCTCGACCGACGAAGGATTCGTCTCCGTGGAGCGGATCCGCTTCGAGCGCGCGCCCCGAGCGACGCATCCGCTCGCGACCGACCTGCAGGGCGGCATCTTCGTCGCTGCCGCGGCGTTGACGCTGCCGGGTGGGGAAGATGCGGTTGCCGCCCAGCCCGGGGATGTGCCGATCCTGGTGTTCGAATGGAGGCCCGGCGAAACTGTCGATGTCCTGGACGCCGACGTCAAGCGACTTTCTGCTCGGGTCACCGGCTCTGTCGTGGGTGCGATCTGCCCCCACCCGGGTGGGGCGCCTGTGTGCTGGTGCCGCCCACCCCTGCCAGGCCTCCTCCAGGCGTTCGCGCGGAGAGAGGGCATCGACCCATCTCGTTCAGCGCTCGTGGGTGCGGGTCCGGCGCACCGAACGCTCGCCACCACTTTCGGCGCCCGCTACGTTCAGGTTCGAGCGCCGGCGTAACGCGCTTCCGTAGTTACAGGGATATGAGCCTGAGTCACCACGGAGCAGACGAGCCATGAGAAGGAGCGTTGCAAGCGGTATCGGTGCCGGCCTGCTGTACCTGTCATTTGGCGCGCCGATGAATGTCGGTGCGCACTCGTCCTCCGACAAGTTGGTGTGCTCGCGGTCCTCCAACGGTGGAGTCCTGGTGCGGGGGGTGTGCATCCTGCCTGCGGCATCAGTCGGTCAGCCGTACGAAGGATTCATCCTCACCAGCACCAGCTCAGGCGGAACATTCTCGATTGTCTCAGGCACCGTTCCGCCCGGCATGACAATGCCGGCGTCATACGGCGCCGCCGGAACAATTGTTGCCGGAACGCCGACGGCCTCGGGCAGGTTCCCCTTCACGGTCAGAGGCAGCGACGATCAGGGGCAACCGCTGCGCCAGGCGTACAGCATCCGAGTGGGTGGTCCACTCCCGTTGCGCGATACCACGATCACCCCCCTGCCTCCGGGAGACGCCGGCAGCACCTACGCAGCGAATTTCTTTCTCTCTGCTGGTGCACCGCGGTACACATGGTCGCTGCTGTCTGGAACGCTGCCGCCAGGCCTCAAGCTCGTCTCCACCGACTCCCCGGCCGACAACGGCAATCAGCTCGCCGGCACCCCGACGAGCGCCGGAACGTTTCAATTCAGCATGCAGGTGACCGACACTGCCGGACAGTCGGCAAGTGGCCGGGTCGAGGTGACCATCGCCCCGTAGACATGGCCAGCCCCTGGTGTGGGCGCGCTGCGAAGCGCGTGGCTGAATTGAGAGAGTCGACGCATGTCGGAACACTACGGCGCGGCATTCTTCGGAGAGCGAGAGGCAGCGGTCTACGACGACCACGTCGCGGAGATGTTCGATCCCGCTGTGGTGACGCCGGTGGTGGAGACGCTGTCCGAGCTCGCCGGCGGAGGCGCGGCACTCGAGATGGGGATCGGCACGGGCAGAATCGCTCTCCCGCTCGCCGAACGGGGCGTTCCCGTCCACGGCATCGACGCCTCGGCGGCGATGGTTGCGAAGCTGCGGACCAAGACGGGAAACGACGCGATCGACGTCACGATCGGTGACTTCGCCACCGCGCGTGTCGATGGCCGGTTCGCGCTGGTCTACCTGATTTTCAACACGATCTTCAACCTCAGGACCCAGGACGAACAGGTTGCCTGCTTCCAGAATGCTGCCGACCATCTCGACAGCGGCGGTCATTTCGTCATCGAGCTCGGCGTGCCCGACCTGCAGCGATTGCCACCCGGCCAGGACGTCTTCGTCTACGCTGTCGATGCACGCACCATGTCGTTCGACGTCTATGACGTGGTCACCCAGCGTTTGACCTCCAATCACTTCGTCGTCGACGACGGCAGGGTCGGCTCCTACCCGGTCGAGGGTCGCTACGCCTGGCCCTCGGAACTCGACCTCATGGCCCGGCTCGCCGGCATGTGCCTGCGCGAGCGCTGGGGTGGGTGGAAGCGGGAACCGTTCACCAGCCTGAGTCGCTCGCACGTGTCCATCTACGAGAAACCCTGAGCCTCGGACCGCAGCGCCACTCGAGCGCGGCGCTACGGGTGCGACGGAGCCGGCGGCGCGTCCTCGAGCTCGAACATCAGGTCGTCGAGGTAGCAGTAGTACCAGTCCTCGCCGGGTTCGTATGACCGGATGATCGGATGACCGATCGTCTTGAAGTGCGCTGTCGCATGTTTCCCGGGCGAGTTATCGCAGCAGCCGACGTGACCGCATTCCTGGCAGACGCGGAGATGTACCCAATCGTGCCGTCCGGCGGCGACGCACTCGACGCAGCCGGCTCCCGACGGAGCCACGTCAAGTATCTGGTCGAGATGCCTGCAGACGTCGATCATGTTGGTCTCCTTGCAGCAAGGTCAGCGGATGCGGGAATCGGTTCGGCGAACGTGGTCAACTCGCTGCGCCATCCCATCAGCGTCGCGGCGCCGTCGTAGGACGTGGCAAGGAAGTCGCGGATGGCACGGCGTGGATCAGCAGAAGTGAGTGCCGCGTCGTACGCCAGGAGAAACTCTCCCGCGTCCGGGCTCCAGGCCGCTTCGGGCGGCTGAAGCGCCACCGATGCTATCCCCGGAGGCGCGGGATGCGCGTAGGAGAAGAACGCCGGCGATGCCAGGCGGTGATCGCCGGGCCACCATCCCGCGCAGATCTGCTCGGCGTCCGAGCTGAAACGGCTGATGACGTCGTCACCGGACAACGGTGCAAACCGGCCCGAATAGCGCGTCACCGCGAGGTCGAACGAACCCCAGAAGAAGTGCACCGGCGTGGTGCGCCCATGGAAATGAGCGCGATGTTCCTTCATCACGATGTCGATCATCGACAGCACGCGGTGGAAGCGCGTCGCCTGAGCCAGGTCGTAGGTGGCGTGGGTGCGGTCCTCTGGAAACGGAATCGGGTCCGGCACCTCTGACGGGGTCACCGAAATCTTGACGTCGATCCCGAGGCGCCGCAGCGCGTCCATGACGTCGTTGTAGAAATCGGCGACCGTTCCGCCCAGCGGTCGGCGTTCGGTCTGTCCGTCGCTGGTGCGCAGCACGAGCACGTGGTCGTGGAGGTCCAGCTCGGCATCGAAGGCGCGCAGGCCGATCGGCATCGGCGACGTGCTCAGTCCCCGGGCGGTCACGTACAGGGGCACGTTCGCCCAGCCCGGCTCGAAGGGGCTCAGGGCGAGGCGCAGCTTGCCGATCACCTGGGTGTACATGTGGAGGGTGTCTCGAGTGTCTCGCCACTCCGAGTACGGCAGAGCCGGCCACTCCCCGGAAGCGTCGCCCATCCCCCCATGATGATGCTGACGGACCAGGGCGCGGCTGGCATGGACGGGTTGTCGCCCTCTGCCGGGGAGGCTAATGTGTCCGCTGCGTGAGCGACGTTCCCACGACGTCTGACCCCGGGACACACGCGTCGACGTGGTCGCCTTTGCGGTTCGGCGTGTTTCGCGCGATGTGGCTCGCGGTGCTGGTGAGCAACATCGGCCTGTGGATGCAGACCGTCGGGGCCCAGTGGTTGCTCGTCCAGCAGCCCCACGCGTCGATCCTGGTTGCGCTCGTGCAGACCGCGGACATGCTCCCCGACGTCATCTTCGGCCTTGTGGGCGGCGTGCTTGCGGACATGTTCGACCGGCGCCGGCTCCTGATCGCGGTTAACTCCTTCATGGCTGTGACCGGCATCGCCCTCACCGTGCTCACCTTCGCCGGTCAGATGCCGCCCGCGTTGCTGCTGACCTTCACGTTCGTCCTCGGGTCTGGGTCGGTGATCTCGCTGCCGGCGTATCAGTCACTGATTCCAGATCTCGTCCCCCGCACCCACGTTGCCGCCGCGTCGACGCTCGGGTCGATCAGCGTTAATCTCGCTCGCGCGATCGGGCCCGCCATTGCGGGCGTGCTCATCGCGCGGATCGGAGTCGGCGCGGTGTTCGCCATCAACGCGGCGACCTTTCTGTTCTACGGTATCGTGGCTGCGGCCTGGCACCCGACCATCGAGTCCTCGACGCGACTGCCCGAGCGGTTTGTCTCGGCGCTGCGCGCCGGTGGCCGGTATGTCCGGTATGCGCCGGTCATGCGCCGGATGCTGCTGCGCACCGCGCTGTTCCTGGTGCCGGGCAGTGCGTTGTGGGCGCTCCTGCCGCTGGTGGCGACCACGCGACTGAAGATGGGTGCCAGCGGGTACGGGCTGCTCCTCGGTGCGCTCGGGGTCGGCGCGGTCGCGGGCTCGTTCCTCCTGCATCGACTCCGGACGCGGCTGTCCGCGAACGGCCTGCTCGTCGCCGCAAGCGCGGTGTATGCGGCCGTGATGGTCGCGGTGGTGCTCATCCCCAGCGTCATCGTGGCGGTGTTGGCGCTGCTGCCGGCAGGGCTTGCGTGGATGGCCGTGCTGTCGACGATGAACGCTTCGCTGCAACTGTTCCTCCCGGAATGGGTTCGCGCTCGAGGCCTGTCCGTGTACCTCACCGTGCTGTTCGGCAGCCAGGCGGTCGGTGCCGTCCTCTGGGGCGTCGTCGCGGCGCCGAAGGGCGTGGTCCCCGCCTATCTCATCGCCGCGGCCCTGATGGTCGGCGGCGCCGCGACCATCCGGATATGGCCGCTCATCGATACAGCCGGCATGGATCGGCGCACGGTGGCGCGGTCCGAGCCGCAACTGGCCTTCGACGCCGCACCCGATCAGGGTCCGGTGGTCGTGAGCATCACGTACACGATCTCATCGGAACGCGAGGACGCCTTCCTGGAGGCGATGGTCCGCGTGCGCCTCTCGAGGCTTCGCACCGGCGCCACTCAATGGGGCCTCTTCCGCGACGGCGAGAGCCCTCACGAGTTCGTCGAGCTCTTCGTCGTGGAATCGTGGGAAGAGCACCTGCGTCAGCACTCTGACCGCCTGACCGGGACCGACACCGCATACCTGGACGACGCGCGGTCCTTGTCAGATCCGCCGCCGCGGACGGTGCATCTCATCGCCGCCGAGCCGGCGCGTTAGCCGGCGCCGAGCCGGCGCGTTCGTCGCCGCCGCCGGGCTCAACTCGTGACGGCGGTGTCCTTCATTTCAAGCCAGACAAGACCTCGAAAACCGAGGCGGAATCGTCCTCCCGCGTGCACGACCACCATCAGGACACCCTCACAGGCGGCGCACCTGAGCACCGCCCCAGGCGCGAGTGGTGCCATGTACAAGTGCTGGGCGCCCATCTCGCCGACGGCGCCACATGAAGCACAGGCACCGCGCGCTCCACTGAACTCGTGAACGAAGACCTCCTGGAGCAGCCCCGCTGCCGCATTGCCGTCGAGACGCACGTCTTGCTCATGGATCTCCATGTCACCCTCCTGTTGGGCCAAATCGCTCGGTCTTGATGCGCGTGGGCTCGTGGCCGAGATTCACGAGTGACTCTGCGACCGACTCGACGAGCGGCGTCGGACCGCATACAAAGGTCAAGGGCCGCTCGTTCGGTGCCCACGCAACCTCCGTGAGCATGTCTGTGTCGATGCGCCGGTGGTATCCGGCCCAACGCTCGGGCTGGTCGCGCGTCAGGGTGAGTCGCACGTCCAACGCGGTCCCCGTCGCGACGAGACGGTCGAGCTCGTTGCGGTAGATGACCTCCTCCAGTGAGCGCGACGAGTAGAGCAGTCGCGTCGGAATGTCACTGCCGGCAGCCTGCCGGAGGCGGAGCATGGCCATCAAGGGACAGATACCCGATCCACCGGCCACGAGCAACAGCGGACCTCCGATGGCGATGTCCCACACGAAATATCCACCGATCGGACCACGCAGCTCCAGCTTGTCGCCGGCGCGAAGCTCACCGGCGAGGTACGGCGAAACCTCGCCGTCGGCGAGGCGCTCCACGGTCAGGGTCAGGCGCTCGCCGGCAGCCGGAGCCGACGCGATCGAGTAGCTGCGTTCTGCCTGGTATCCGTCGTCGGCGGTCAGACGGACATCCACGTGCTGGCCGGCGAGGTGTCCCGGCCAGCCCGGGACCGAGAGCACCAGACTGCGCACCCGCGGGGTTTCATCGCCGAGGTCGACGACCTCGGCGACGCGCCAGGTCAGTCGCCGCTGTAGCGCTGTTCCAGCCACGGATCGCCGTACATGTGATAGCCGTATGTCTCCCAGAAGCCCGGCGAGTCGTCGTTCATGAGCCGCAGCCCGCGAATCCACTTGGCGCTTTTCCAGAAGTACAGGTGAGGCACCAGCAGACGTCCGGGGCCGCCATGCTGGCTTTCGAGTGGCTGGCCGTCGAATGCGTGGGCGATCCACGCCTTGCCGCCGGTGAGGTCTTCGAGCGGGAGATTCGTGGTGTACCCACCATCGCAAACGGCCATCACGTAATCCGCGGCCGTTTCCACCCCTTCGAGCAAGGTATCAACCGACACACCTTCCCAGATCGTGTCGAGCTTGGACCATTTGGTGACGCAGTGGATGTCGCGAGTCACGGTCTCGCTCGGGAGCGCACGCAACTCCTCCCAGGTCCAGTGCTTCTCGGCATCCACCTCCCCGTCGATGGAAAACGACCACTCGGCAAGCGGTGTGTGCGGTGTTGGGCCGGCCGAGAGCACCGGAAAGTCTCGGACGAGGTACTGACCCGGCGGCACGCGCGCATCTCGAGGCTGATCGCGAGGTCGCCCCTTGAATGCCCGGCTCACGAACCCCACGCTGCTACCTCCACAGGGGCAATTGTGGGGGGCGCCCGATCGGGAGGCAAGGCCGATGAGGGGTCCCACGCCGGGGCCGTCCAGCCTGCCGAAGGTTGAGCATCGTGCCGATAGGGTATGGTGGTGGCATCGCCTCGATTCTCGAGGGGTATCGCTCGTGGTCGTCAGTCCTTCTCGAACGGACGCGCTGCGTCTGTTCTACATAAACGAGAAGGAATTGGAGAGACCAGAGTGACTGGTACCGTAAAGAAGATCGTCGCCGAACGCGGCTTCGGCTTCATCACCGCCGAGGATGGACAGGAATATTTCTTCCATCGCAGTGGACTTGACAGTTCGCTGACATTCGAGAATCTCGCGGGCGATGAGCGCGTGAGCTTCGAGATCGAGCGTAGCGACAAGGGCCCGCGCGCCCGCCAGGTCCGGGCGGCCTGATCCTCGCTGCCTGAGGCATCCCGGTCGTCGCCGATTCGTCGGCGGCGACCGGAGTCTCGTTTCGCCGTATAGAGTGAAGGCTCATGGCGGACGAAAAACCGGAGGACCCTGAGCCTCCGCCCGATGACAGCTTCCTGCTCGGTGTGCCCGGCGTGGAAGAGGAGGTCCTCGCGGAACTTGCTCGCGCCGAAGCGATCCTGCACAACCCGGAGGAAGCGACCGACGACGACCTCGATGGTGCTGTCGTCTGACGCTGGCTGAACGAAAACCCCCGGTGCCGAACTCCGCGCGGCGGAGAGTGCCTGTCCCGGTTCGGCGAGCGTTGACCGGGGTGATCGGCCTGGCCGGGATTGCCGCGGTCGTCCTCTTCCTCAACCCAGCTCGGGTGGGGAGCGCCCTCGAGCACTTTCAGCTCGCGTTCATTGCGCCGATCGTGCTGCTCTCGGTGCTCGTCTACATCCTTCAGGGAATCCGCTGGCATTTCCTGCTGACTGACGTCGGCACCAAGCTGCGCCTCCGGGACACGATCCTGATCAACCTCGCCGGTCAAACCATCACCGCGATCGTGCCCCTGGGAGATCTCACCCGCGCCGCCTTCGCCAGCAGCGCAGACGGGACCGATTTCGGTACCGTCGCGGCCACGGTCACCGTGCAGGAGCTCTCCTACATGCTGTGGCTGATTCTCTCAGCGCTTCCAGCGATCCTCGCGCTCGGGTACGGGCTCGCGGCTGTGATACCGGTCGCTGCCGGCATCGCGCTGATCGTCGTCGTGCTGACCGTGTCACCGGTGTTCTGCCACTTCCACAACCTGGTGGCCCACATACCGTTTCTCAACAAGCTGCTCCCGGCGATCGACGAGTTGCAGCAGGAAACCTCGACGTTGTTGCATCGCCCTGACGCTCTCGCACTTTCCGTGCTCGACGCCGCACGTGTGGTGGTCGCGGTGACCACCTTCTGGTTGGTGCTCTACGGTCTGGAGCCGGGCAGGATCGGCTGGTGGCAGTCGGCATTCGTCCTCGCCCTTGCGACCATCGGCGGCGCGGTGAGTCTGATTCCGGGCGGCGCCGGCGCCAATGAGGCAAGCGTCGCCGCGCTGCTCATCTTTCTCGGGTTCGACGCGGGGAGCGCCGGGGCCGCGGCGATCATCCAGCGCGGACTCATGACCGGGCTGTCCCTGATCCTCGGCTTCGCGTCGTACGCGCTGATCAACAAGCGGCTGCACCTCGGCGGCATCTTCCAGTTGTTTTCGCGCCGGCCGGCACCAGTGCGGGCATAGCCGACGCAACGCTCAATTGTCGCTGAGCGTGATGACGTGTCCGGACTGCCGCAGTGCACCCGGCGGACACAGCCATGTCATGACGTCAACGACAAGCCGCCCGGCGCGCACGGCCGGGTCCGCTTCTGCGAGCTCCCGGGCGCGCGCCAGTGATCCCGTCCTGTAGAACGTGAGACCGCGCAGCGACTCGTCACGCTGATCCATCACGGGACCGTTGGTGGCGATCTCCCCGGACGCACGAAGCGACGCGTTGTATGCGAGATGCTCCTTCTGGATGCGCTGCAGCGTTTCGTGGTCATACCCCGGCGCATCCGGAGGGCGGCGAAGGAGTATCAGCTCGAACGACTCCAGTTCCATGGTCACTCTCCCGGCACCGTGGTGGGCTGTCGGCGACTGGTCTGCGGCTTTTGGGTCGGGGGTACTAGACTGCGCGCGATCCGGCAACTCCTGGAGGGGCTTTCATGGGACTGGCGATCCTGCTGATCGGAACGCGAAAGGGCTTGATGATCGCGCGAAGCACCGATGATCGCCGCACCTGGGCGACCGACGACTTCCAGTTTCTCAATCAGGAGGTCTACTCGGTGGCGGTCGACACCCGCCGCGATCCGCCGCGCATCTTTGCGGGCGTCGGCACCGGGCATTGGGGTCCTTTGCTGACCTATTCGGACGATCTCGGAAAGTCGTGGACCGAACCCGAGGAACCGCCGATCGGCTTTCCCCAGGGCAGTGAGGCGTCGGTCGCCCGCGTCTGGCAGATTCAGCCCGCGACTGATCAGCAGCCAGACGTCGTCTACGCGGGGGTCGAGCCGCATGCCCTCTTCAGATCGGATGATCGTGGGCAGAGCTTCGCGCTCGTCGAGGGCCTTTGGGAGCATCCTCACCGGCCGAGCTGGACACCTGGCGGCGGCGGCGCGTGTCTTCACACAATCCTCCCCCACCCAACCGATCCCGACGACGTGATGGTCGTGATGTCCGCGGCGGGCGTCTATCGCACCCGAGACGGCGGCACGAGCTGGGAGCCGGCGAATCGCGGTATCCAGGCTGCCTTTCTTCCCGAGGACCAGCGCTTCCCCGAATTCGGGCAGTGCGTCCACAAGGTCGCCTTCCACCCTGAACATCCGGAGCGCCTCTTCGCCCAGAACCATTTCGGTGTCTATCGCAGCGAGAACCGCGGCGACTCCTGGGCCCCCGTCGAGTCCGGGCTGCCGAGCAACTTCGGGTTTGCGCTCGTCGCCCACCCGCACCGGCCCGAAACCCTGTACAACTTTCCGCTCCAGGCCGACGCCGAGCGGTTTCCACCAAAGGCCAAACTGCGCGTGTACCGAACCGAGAACGCCGGTGCCGATTGGGAGCCGCTTTCGCAGGGGCTCCCGACGGACCCGTATTACGGCGCCGTGCTCCGGGACGCGATGGTCGCCGACTCCGGAGATCCCGCCGGTGTCTACTTCGGCACCAGGCTCGGTGAGGTGTATGCGAGCCGAGACGACGGGGATACATGGGCGCTGATCGCGGGTCACCTTCCCGACGTACTCTCCCTGCGAGTTGCTGAGATCGCGTGACCTCGCGGCTGCTGCTGCCCGCAGCCCTGCGCCATTACGCCGAAGAGCAGGCGGAGGTCGAGATCCACGGCGGCACGTTGGGCGACGCACTCGATGACCTCGCCGAGCGTCTCCCCCAACTGGAACGGCGGCTGCGCGACGAGCAGGGCCGGCTCCGGCCACACGTCCTGATGTTCGTCGATGGGGTGAGCGTGCGTGGGGGTGCACCCATGGACACGCCGGTCGGGGACGGTGCCGAGGTGTTTGTCGCCCCGGCGGTATCGGGCGGGACCGCCTAGCCGATCAGGCGATCGATGGCGGTGGCTGAGCGGCGGCCGGCCCCAGCCAGCGGTGCGCCCACTTGCCCAGTGCGCCAAGCGCCTCGTTGAGGTCTTTCCCGGCGTCGGTCAGGGTGTATTCCACGCCGACGGGCGGGCCCGGGAGGACCCGTCGCGACACCAGTCCCGCGGCCTCGAGCTCGCGGAGACGGTCTGCGCAGAGCCGCTCCGACATTCCAGGGACGGCACTGACCAGGGCATGAAATCGGAGCGGTCCGCGGAGCAGGAGGCTCACGATCGCGCCCGTCCAGCGCTTGCCGATCAGCTCGATCGCCTGGTGGTAGACGGCGCAGACGACCGCGGGGTCGTGTTCGACCTCGGGCAGGGGCGCGGCCAGGGTATCGGGTGCGATGAGCATGACCACATCATAGCTCTGTTCCGCACTCTTGACACTGTAGCTTATTATCTGTAAGCTCCTTGTATTACTTCACCACTCGTCGCTTGGAGGCACTCTTTATGAACACCGGTCTACTCATCCTTCGCCTGGTCGTGGGCATCGCACTCGCGGCGCATGGCGCGCAGAAGCTCTTCGGCTGGTGGGGCGGTTCAGGTCTTGGCGGCATGCGCAAGCACCTCACGTACATGCGTTTCCGGCCGGCATCGCTCTGGGTCGTCGGTGCAGTCGGCACCGAGGTGGGTGGCGGGCTGCTGCTTGCACTCGGCTTTCTCAGCCCGTTGGGGTCCGTCGGTGCAGGCGCCGCGATGCCCATGGCAATCGTCGGTGTCCACTGGGGCAAAGGATTCTTCGGCCAGGGCGGCCTCGAGATGCCCTTGCTCTACCTGGTCCCCGCAGCTGTGCTCGGGATCACCGGTCCCGGCTCCTACTCGCTCGACTCGCTCTTCGGCATCACGCTTCCCGAGCCGGTCACCGGCCTTGTTGCCGCCGCGCTTGCGGTCGCGGGCGTTGCGGTCGCCATGCTGGGCCGGCGTCCCGCCCCGGCTGTGGAGCAGGCGTCGGGTCAACTCGCAGCATGATCCGGCGCGAGCACCTTGGCCAGCAGCTCGTCGAACGCGGCGAGCTCTGCCGGAGTCAGGATCGAGAATGACTCGCCCAGCACGCGATCGACGACCTGGTCGCCAGTGCTGCGCAGTCCGGGATTTCGCCCAGATGGACGCCATCGCCTCGTGACCGGCTGGACTCAGTCCTTGGTGCGGTAGTGGAGGTGGACCACGCCGTTGTCGAAGCGACATTGGTCGAGGAGCTCGAGTCCCGCGCGAACACCATCGGGCAAGGACCGCGTGCCGCCGCCGACGATGGCCGGGGCGATGAACACGTGGCATTCGTCGACGAGGCCGTGTTTGAAGGCCTGAGCGGCGATATGCGGACCGCCGACCGTGATGTCGCGTTCTGCGGCGGCTTTCAGGCGCCGCACCGCCTCAGGGTCGAACTCTCGCTCGATCCGGGTTCTGGCGCTGGTGACCTCCGTCAGCGTTTTCGAGTAGACGATCTTGTCGGCCGCCTGCCAGAGCTCGGCGAACTCGGTCACGAAGGGCGGCTGGCCGGCGATGGTGTGCGCGCTCTCCCAGTACGCCATCACCTCGTACATCCGGCGCCCGTAGAGGTAGGTGCCGATCGGGCGCTCGAGGTCGTTGACGAAGCGATGCACCTCCTCGTCCGGCGCGGCCCAGTCGAAATTCCCATCCGCATCCGCCACGTAGCCGTCGAGAGACGCAATCGTCGCGTAGATGAGCCTCGCCACCGTCAGCCGGCGAGTCCGTCGATGGTCACCTCGAACAGCGGACTCTGCTCGATCATGGTCTCGACGTCGTCGCGCTTCCAGATGCGCGCGATCCCGGGCAGTACCTCGCGACGCTCCGCCCCGTCGGTGATGATTCGGGCGGTGGCAGGCAGGTCAGCCTTCACCGACCCCTTGAGGTGAACGGTGAAGTGCCTGTTCGCTGCCAGGTTCGCAAGGTAGCTGCGCTTGAACCCCGGCATGCCGCTGATGTAGAGCCGGCCGCCGATGTTGTGGAAGACGATCTCGATGCGGTGGGGTTGACCGGTCTTGCGGCCGGTGGTGGTGATGTCGATGACACCGCCGCGGGCGAGGGCGTCGCGGATGGATTGGTCGAGCGATGCGGTGGTCATGGTTCTTCCCCGGTGGAGTTGGCGCCATGACGGCGCGTTGACGTTCCCAGCCTAGCCGCCCTGCTCCCGGGGACGCGTTGTGACATCGTCGCACCGCGATGGGATTCATCGACGTCAGCGAGCTGACCTACTCGATCGGCGGCCACACCCTCTTCCATAACGTGAGCTTTCGCGTGGGCGAGGGAAGCAAGGTCGCCCTGGTCGGAGCAAACGGCACTGGTAAGACGACCCTCCTGCGCTTGATCGCGGGCGACATCTCGGCGGAAACCGGGACCATCAGCAACAGTGGCGGCATTGGCGTGATGCGCCAGTTCATCGGGAGCACAGGCGGGCTGACCACCGTGCGCGAATTCCTGCTCGGCCTGGCCCCGGATCTCATCCGCGTCGCGGGCACCGCCCTTGCCGGCGCCGAGCGGCGGCTCGCCGAGGAACCGGATGACGAAGCGGTCGCCATCGCCTACGCGCAAGCCGTCGCCGACTGGGCATCCGCCGGCGGGTACGAAGCGGAGGTGACCTGGAACATGTGCTGCGAGAGCAGCATCGACGCGTCCTTCGAGGACATCCGCGATCGGCCCGTCTCGACGCTCAGTGGCGGCGAACAGAAGCGCCTCGCGCTCGAGGTGTTGCTCCGTGGACGTGAGGAGGTGCTGCTCCTCGACGAGCCCGACAACTACCTCGACGTCGCCGCCAAACGACGCCTGGAGAAGGCGTTGCGTGCCACCCCGAAGACGGTGCTGTACGTCAGTCACGACCGTCAGGTGCTCGCCGAGACCGCCAACCGGATCGTGACCCTCGAGGGACATGGCGTGTGGGTGCACGGCGGAGGATTTGCGGACTATGCGGCGGCCCGTGAGGCGCGCCTGGGGAGGCTGGATGAGTTGCACCGGCGTTGGGACGAGGAGCACGACCACCTCAAGGAATTGGTCCGCCGCCTCCGTGTCCAGGCAACCATAAGCCCCGCCATGGCGAGTCGTTATGGGGCTGCGGTCACGCGGCTGCGCAAATTCGAGGAGGCCGGCCCGCCGGCCGAACGACCACGACGCCAGGACGTGCGTATCCGGTTGCGTGGTGGTCGCACCGGCGTGCGCGTGCTGACCTGCCATCAGCTGGCAATTCCCGATTTGGTGCAGGCGTTCGACCTCGAGGTGTCGTTCGGTGAACGGATCGCTCTGCTCGGCAACAACGGCACCGGTAAGAGTCACCTGCTCCGGCTCTTCGCGGGCGAGGAGATCGCACACCAGGGACGGTTCGTTCTCGGTGCGCGAGTCGTGCCGGGTCACTTCAAGCAGACGCACGAGCACCCGGAGCTGCGCGGGCAGACCCTCGTGGAGTCGCTGCACGACCATGGACTCGATCGCGCCGCTGCGATGCGATCACTCGACCGCTACGAACTGGTCAGCCACGGCGACCAGGATTTCGCAACACTGAGCGGTGGTCAGCAGGCGCGGTTTCTCATTCTCCTGCTCGAGATCGACGGCGCCACGCTCCTGCTCCTCGACGAGCCCACCGACAACCTCGACGTGCATTCGGCGGACGCACTCGAGCGCGGTCTCGACGAATTCGAGGGAACGGTGATCGCAGTGACGCATGACAGGTGGTTTGCCAGGCGCTTCAACCGCTTCGTCATCGTTGCGGAGAATGGCGTCGTGACCGATCGCCCAGCGCCGGCATGGGAATGACGGGTCGCCCGCTCGGCGGCCCTCAAGCGACACCGTCTCGCAGGCAGGATCCTCTCCTCGGTGTCGAGCGTCAGCGTCACACGCACGTCGTCACCGGCGGCGACACCTGCGCCCGCGCGATGCTCCGCGCTGATGGGAAGCATGAACGCGCCTCCCATCGGCGCGACCGTGGTTCGGTACGCATAGCCGTTGATGTTCGCGTTGACCGCCGGTCGCTTGCCTCCGCCGAGTCGGGCAACGACCTGCTCCGGCACCTCGATGCCGGTAGCAGTCTCGCCCGAGAGAAGGATCCTGGCTTTGAATTTCACGACGTGACAGGGACCATCTGGGCGACGCGGATGTGGTTGCCGAACGGATCGCGCAGGCCGAAGTCGACGCCATATGGCTGCTCGGTCGGTTCCTGGGTGAACTCGACGCCGCCCTTGGCGCGCAACTCCTCGTAGGCCTTGCGGGCGTCTCCGGTGGTGAAGAACAGGTGTCCGCCGGTGCGACCCTTGGTCAGGAGCGAGCGGACCTCGTCAGCTGTTGCGGGATCCATCGCCGGTGGCCCTGGCTTCTCCAGCATGATCTGTCGCTCGGGGTCGCCCGGCAGGCTGACAGTGAGAAATCGCATGAAGCCGAGATCCTGATCGGTGTTGATCTCCAGGCCGAGTTTNNTGAGCATGTCGCTGGTCCCCTTGGTGTTGCGCGGTGAATGGTTCCCCAAAGCTACCCGTTCGATCCGCGACCGTCTTCTCCAAAACTGCTCGGTCGCGTCCAGGCCATGGCGAAGCAGGTCGGGACGGCGATGACCTCTCCCCGCCGCCGGTAGCCTGTCGGCGACTCGCCGACGATGAGGTGGAACGTCTTGCTGAAAGTGCCCAGGCTCGCGAAGCCGACGTCGAAGCAGATGTCGGTGATGCTGCGATCGGTGCAGCGCAGCAGGTAGAGCGCTCGCTCAACGCGCCGGCGCTGGAGGTAGCGGTGCGGCGTCTCCCCAAATGCCGCCCGAAACGCGCGAATGAAGTGGGCTTCGGACACGCAGGCGATGCTCGCGAGTGTTGCGATGTCGAGTGGCCGGCCGTACGTGAGATCCATGGCGTCGCGGGCACGAAGCAGCCGGCGATTCGACTCCTCGACTGTCCGGGTCATCGAGAGCCGGACGGCTTCCCCGGCAGAGATCGCGCATATGCGACCCCCTCGTCCACCCATCGTTGCAGCTGCCCTTTGGTCCCGACGCCATCGGCATCGACCCGCAACCAACCCGGCATCTCGCGTCCGCGCATCACGGCGACATGCGCATGCGGCCCGCCGGCCAGTTCGACGGTTTTGCCCGGATCGACCCGCACCAGGAGGCCGCCCTGTCCGCTGGCACTGACGGCCATGTTCCCGCCGATCAGGAAGGCGAGGCCGCCGAACATCTTCTTCTCGGTCAGTCCCTTCTCGGCCTGCACGAGATCGCGGATGCGACCGGCCAGCTCTTCGTCGAAGCTCACGCCATCATTTTCAGTCACGGTGCCGGGGTGGGGCGCGTGGGAGGCGAGGCCACGTCGTCCAGACGCCGTGTCAGGGCTGCCCGGATTCGCCTCGTGACGGCGCTCGAAACTCGAAGACTGTTCCTTCCGACGGTGCCGCTCGGGGTCCGCAATCGGACTGCAATCGGCGGGTTGCACGATGCGCCAAGTCGTACATCATCAGGAGCGCCATCATGACCAACCCGATCGACAGGTTCACACAGGCGATCGAAACCGCCTCCCTCGGCGGGGCCGGAGTCTTCGCGCAGGATGCGATCCTCGATGCAACCGTCCCCCATTGGCGCTACACAGTGAATGGCGCCGCGAACATCGAGGCGGAGCTCGGTCGCTGGTACGCCGACCCGGGACGCTTTGAGGAAATCCGTCGAACCAAGCTCCCCGAAGGAGAGCTGGTTGAGTTCGTGCTCAGCTGGGAGGAGGATGGTGAACCTCACATGGCCCATCAGGCCCACGTCATCGAGGTCCACGACGGGCTGATCACACGCGATCGCGCCTGGTGCGGCGGCAGGTGGGGCGCCGCGCTCCAGGCAGAGATGGCTGAGGCCGCGCGTTTGTGAACGCTCTGACGCAAGCGGACGGAACGATTCGGATCGCCGAGTCGGTGGACAGGCTGCTCCAGGGCTGTGAGCGCCGTGAAGCCTGGAAGACCGCTGATTCGCTCTCCGGCAGCCGTTTCGAGCGGGTGGTCATCGACGGGGTTCCCCTCGTCGTGAAGTACAGCTCGGTCGACAACGACTGGATCATGCGCGCGACCGGCGACCTCGGGTCGCGCCAGCTGACGCTGCTGTCGTCCGGCGTGCTTGCCTCGCTTCCCGCATCCATCGATCACGCGGTCGTCGGTTGTGCCCCCTTCACCGGGGACCATGGGCACCGGGGCGTCGCACTCCTGATGCGCGACGTGTCCGACGCACTCATTCCCTCCGGGAGCGAACCGATCTCGATGCACCAGCACCGTGGCTTCATCGAGGACATGGCCCAGCTGCACGCCGCGTACTGGGGATTCCGTGATGATGCCGACCCATTCCCGCTGGCCCACCACTACGTCATCCTGACTCCCACGATGGCGGCGCTCGAAGCCGCGACGCCTCGGTCAGATCCCGTCCCACCGGCGGTTGCGGCCGGGTGGCGGCAGCTCGGGGAGCGATATCCGGCGGACGCGCGCAGGCTTGGCGAGCTCGCGACTGACCCCTGGCCGCTGGTCGCCGCCCTGAGGGCGGGACCGCAGACGCTCATCCATGGCGACTGGAAGCTCGGCAACCTGGGACGCGACGGGGCGCGGACCATCCTGCTCGACTGGGATCGCACCGGCGTGGGGCCCGCGCTCGTCGATCTCGCCTGGTACCTGGCGGTCAACTGCGACCGGCTTCCGGAGACGAAGGAGGCGAGCATCAACGCCTATCGATCCGCACTCGAGTCCGCGGACGTCTCCACCTCGTCGTGGTGGGACGCACAGCTCGACGCGGCGTTGGCGGGTGCATTCCTGCAGCTGGCATGGTCGAAGACGGAGGACAGACGCGAGTTCGGATGGTGGAGCGAACGCCTCGCCGCGTGGAATCCCTGACCGACCAACCAGGCAACGCCTATCAGGGCGTGGCAGCCGCCTGGGCAAACGGCCCCGCGGCGATGTACGACAGGATCGCGTCGGTTGCGATCTCGCCGGTCGCGGACCGGCTTCGCGGCGCAACGGTGCTCGACGTCGGCGCGGGCACGGGCGCGCTCTGCCGTGCACTGCGAGGCGCCGGGGCGATCCCCATCGCCGTCGACACATCCAGGGACATGCTCGACCTCATCGGTGACGCAGCCGCGCACGCGCTCGTCGGCGACATGTGCGCGCTGCCCTTCACCGGCCACCGGTTCGACGCTGCGGTCAGCGGGTTCGCCATCTCGCACATCGAGGCGCCCGAGGATGCTTTGAGCGAGATGCACCGCGTGGTGCGACCGGGCGGGTGCGTGATCGCCTGCGTCTTCGGCGAAGCCCCGGCCGGCGCGTCGAAGGATGTCGTCGACGAGGTCGCTCGAGACTTCGGCTTTCGCCCACCCCACTGGTACTTCCGGCTCAAGACCGGAACGGAGCCACGATCGAACACACCGGCGTTGCTCCGGGGTTGCGCGGAGTCCGCGGGCCTGGTGGACGTCGACATCGCCGACGTGATCGTCGACTCCGGGCTCGAGACACCCGAGTCGATCGCCGCATATCGCACCGGTCTGGCACACGTCGCACCCTTTGTTGCCTCACTGCCTGGCCCGCAGCGCGCCGCATTCATCGACCGGGCCGTCGCCGCGGTCCGGGAACGTGGTCAGCCCGTTCGGCCGCGTGTCCTGGTGCTCTCGAGTCGCGTTCCGGCATAGGCGAGAAACGCCGTCCGTGCGGCTGGGTCGAGGTGCGCGGCGAGCTGGTCGCGGTGCGTCGCCGCGAGCTCGAAACAGACATCGGAACCGAGCGCCGCGCCGAGCTCGGCCATCACCCACCAGGCCTCGACGCCCGCAACGGCGGCGAGCGACGAGCTCAACTCAGCGAGCGCATCCGCAGCCGGCGGCTCGTCTCCGAGCGCTGCGCAGGCCTGCAGGTGAAGGACTGCCCCGAGCTGCGTGTACCTCGGAGCGTATCGATCGTTCGCCGCAGCGATCAGTCGCTCGGCCAGGGCGAGCGCCCCCTCGGGGTCCTCGTTCAGGAGCGCAATCCTGCCCTCGAGGAGATTCACGCGCAGCTCGTTGCGCCACCGGTACGCGTACGTGTCCTGCATCAGCGTGCGCGCAGCCCCGATCGCACGCAGCGCTGCTGCGATATCGCGCTCGGCGATGGCATCGTCGCACGGGTCGAGCAGCGCGTAGACCTCGAGCTCGCGATACACCGACTCGCGAGCGGCTTCGAGCGCCGACGCATTGGAGTCACGCGCTTGGGCAACATCACCGATGTTGCGGCGCACCCACGCAGCCATGTTCACACTCAGCGCGGCATAGCGCGTCAGGCCGCGCCGGCGGCCCTCGGCGGACGCGCGCTCGAGGACATCCAGTGCCTCGCCGCCACGACCGCAGGTCGCGAGCCCATAGCCATGGGCGAGATATCCATGCACCGGCGTGTAGATCGTCGACACGGCGTCGAGCGCAGCGTAGGGGCTCGAGTCGATGGCGCTGATCGCGAGCCCCGCTTCGCCCATGTGCACCTTCAGGAACGCGTAGACAGAGATGGGTTGGCGGAGCCGGTACTTGCGACAATCCGCCATCGCCTGCTCCATGATCTCGTCGGCCGCGGCGACATCGCCGATTGCGTGCAGCGCTCGAGCGCGGATAAGCTGACCCTGCACGCGCTGGCTCGGACCGCTCGCCTGCTGGATGAGCGCTTCCCCGAGTCGTGCGGCGCGCTCGAAATCCCTGCAGTAGTAGGCGACCGACCCGGCGACCTCGAGCGCACGGGAATCTTCGGCGCTCTCGATCGCACGCTCTGCATCCGCCCGTGCCGCCTCGAACCGGGTGAGGCGCAGATGCACGATCGCGCGCTGGAGGCGAGCGTCAGACGTGTCGTCAGCTTCGATCGCTTCATTGGCGAGGTCGAGCGCCGTCGCGTAATCGAATCTGTCGGCCGCGATCCGGCTCGCGGCGGTCAGCGCCGCCGATGCGAGCGCTCGCGCGCCGCTGAGCCTAGCGTGGTGGGCAACCAGCAGCGGATCCGATCCCGGCATTCCCGAGAGGACACGAGCCGCCTCGCGATGGAGGAGCGCACGCCGTGGCGACGAGGTGGAGGCGTCGAGAACCTCGCGCACGACGGCGTGGCGGAACCCATATGCGCCATCGCGCGCCTCGAGCAATCCCAGGTGGACTCCCACGTCGAGATCCTCGAGGAGTCCGATCGCATCGGTCCTGAGCACCGCTGCAAGAACATCGATGTCCACCGACGCGCCCAGCACCGCCGCGCTCATCAACGTCCGCGCCGCTGCACCGGCTTCCGCGAAACGTTCCAGCACCACGGCCTGGATCGATTCGGGAGGTGCGGCGCGCTCGTCGCTTGACGCCAGCTGAGTGAGGAACAGCGCGTTGCCGCCGCTGCGTTCGTGCAGGCGGCTGGCCTGCTCGGCCCCCACGATCTGTTCCGCCGCTTCGAGCGATAATGGTGGCAGGACAAGGTGTATCGCGTGGGCCGGGACGGTGCCTTCATCGCTGCGCCGGGTGAGCAGAATGAGCAGTGAGAGGTCCGGGCTCGTGACCAGCTCGGCGATCCAGGCCCAGGAGAGCGTGTCGGCGCGCTGCACGTCGTCGATGAAGAGCACCGCCGGCGCCGAGCACGCACGCCGGACGACCCGTCGCAGCGCTGCGAACACAACCGCCAGACCCGCCGGCGCCGATGCCTGCGCTTGCGCGACATCGGCGAGCGGCTCGCTCTCGGTCGACGTCCAATCGAGCATCGGCCCGAGCAGCGTCGCATCAGCGCCGAGCAGCTCGCGACCCAGGTCCGTACCGACCCTGCGGAGGTGATTGCGGATCATGTGCAGCACGGGCTGAAGCGGCAGCGATCGGCTCAGCTGATCGCAGCGCGCGCTGAGGACGACCGTCTCCGCGCCGAGGCGATCGATCCACGCGGACGCCACCGCGGTCTTGCCGATCCCCGGCTCTCCCTCGATGACCACAGCCACCGGTGTTCCGATCTGCGCACGGGTGAACGCGTCATCGAGCACGCGCAACTCGGCCTCCCGGCCGGGGAGATCTGCTCCGTCGCTCCCCACGTGCGAGCGTGACCGCGGCGCGGACACGACAATGCCGGGAACCGGAAGGCCCTTGAGCACCGCGAGGTGCGCAGCGTCGGTCGGCTCGGACGGTGAGGTGCCGAGCTCATCGGCCAGCCGCGTCCGCATCCGCTCGTACATCGCCAGGGCCGATGAAGATCTGCCCTGCGCGGCAAGGGCCGCCATCAGGAGCCGCAATGACTCCTCGTCGTAGGCGTCCTCGTCGAGGCCTTGCTCAGCGGCCTCAACGCCGCTGGCGACATCCCCGGCTGCGAGCGCGGCGCGCGCGACCAGGTGTCGGGCTCGAGTGCACAGTCGCTCGACGCCGCGACGATCCTCCAACGGCCAGGTCTCGTCGTCGAGCGCGGGATGTGCCAGCAGGGCACTAGCTGCGCTGGCGGCGGCCAGCGCAGCTGCCGGCTCGTTTTCACGCAAGCGGCGGTCGGCCTCCGTTTCGAGTTCGGACGCAGCGGTGAGATCCACCCAGTCAGCGTGGAGGGCGTAGCCCGCATCGCTGTGACTGATCCGCGAACCGCCGAGGACGCCACGCAGCCGGCTCATGAGCACCGCCAGTTGTGCGGGCGGGTCTCGTGGCTGATCCTCGACCCAGAGGACATCGGCCAGTCGCTCGATGCTCACCGGGCGTCCCTGCGCGATCCCGAGCATCCGGAGGGCCAGCCGCGCCTTGCGGCTGCCGAGCTGGTGCTCAGCGAATCCTTCGACCGACAGTCCGTCGATGACGCGAACGCGCACTGCGTCCGGCGGTGAGACCGGGCGCACCGACGGCGGCGCCTCGGCGCGGACCACGGCACCTAGGATACGTGCCGCGGGGTCCGCGCGAGGGAAGCACTAGTGGCGCGAAATCACGCCTTCCCGTAGTTGCTCGCGCCGTTCCAGTCGATGAGCACGACGGGCTCGTCGCCGATCACCCAGGCATCGTGGCCGGAGGGGAGCGCGGTGATGTCGCCGGTGCTCGCATCGAACTCGCTGCCGTCAGCCATCTGAATCCTCAACACGCCCGACGCGTGGTACTGAAAGTGTGGGGCCTCGCAGAGCTCGGTCCCAGCGATCGGCTTCACGTGCACCGACCACCGCCACCCGGGTTGCAGGGTCAGGCGCCCGACCGTGCCCCCGCCGATGTTGACGAGATCGACACGTCCCTTCTCGAAAACCCGCTCCTCGTCGGGGCGACTCAGGGTCTTGTGTTCCGCCGAGACAGTGGTTGGCATCGCATGCCTCCTGTGAATCCTGCTGGCGCCGTCAGGGCACCTCGGGACGCATGCTGCGCACCCGCGATTGCAGAATCCATGCAGTGCGATGCGCCGGAGATTCGGGATCGGCCTGATCCTCGACTGCCGAGAGAGGGCTCGAGGTTCGGCCTGATGACCGCCTAAGCGGACGCGGCTGCGGGAGGCGGAGTCGCCGCCGGCCCCGCTGCACCGTGGCGGAGGCCGTCGAAGAGGAGTCCCACCAGGCGCTCGGAGGCTTCGGAGCGCTCCTGGTCGGTCGACATGCAGATCCCGCCGACGGCACGGAGCAGATCCCCGCCATCGACATCGGCGCGGACCGTGCCGGCAGCGACGCCTGCCTCGAGCAGCTTCGTCGCAGCTGCGGTGGCGCGTCCGCGCGTCTGGTCGGAGAAGTTCGGGTTGGTGCTGAGCAGCGGCTTGAGCAGGGACAGCATTCCCCGCTTGGTGGCGACGTGGCGGACGAAGAGCTGCATCCACTCGGCCAGCGCCTGGTCGGGCGGCATTGTCTCGAGGAGTTGGTCGGCTCTCTGGCAGAGCACGTCGATCTCGTGGCGATACACCGCCTCCACGAGCGAGTCGCGCGTCGGGAAGTGGCGATACAGGGTGCCGATGCCGACGCCCGCGCTCCGGGCGATGTCCTCGAGGGAGACATCGGCGCCCCTGGCGGCGAAGGCCGCCGCAGCCGAGGTGATCAGCAGATCGCGGTTCCGCACCGCGTCAGCGCGCGGGCGGCGATCTGCGGATGCCGGATCGGCGGGCTCAATTGCCTCGCTCGCAGCCACCGCGACGTCAGGTGCCACCACTGGATACCAACCTCAACTTGCAAAACGGAGGCAACCTCCGTATACTTCCGGAGGCAGCGTCCGTTTCCCAAGTCTACGCCACGGAGGTCCCCAATGCAATCCACCGCCACTCTCGTCGCCCCGCCCGGCCGGGCAACCCAGCGCCGGCCCCGCCGGGGCCTGGTGCTCGGCATCATCCTTGCCGTCCAGCTGATGGTCGTGCTCGACGCGACCATCGTGAACATCGCCCTGCCGGACATCGCCGGGGCACTGCACTTCTCGCCGGCGAACTTGTCGTGGGTGATCACCGCCTACACGCTTGCTTTCGGAGGTTTCCTGCTCCTCGGCGCGCGGGCCGGCGATCTGCTCGGCCGCCGGCGCGTGTTCATCGCCGGCATCGCACTCTTCACCGCTGCGTCGTTGCTCGGCGGCGTGGCGCCGTGGAGCGGCTGGCTGCTCGCGGCTCGCGCCCTCCAGGGCGTCGGCGGAGCGCTGGCGGCGCCGTCCGCGCTGGCGCTGCTGATGACCATGTTCCAGGACGGACAGGAGCGTGTCCGGGCGATCGGCTGGTACACCGCCGTGTCCATCGGCGGTGGCGCCATCGGCCTGATCCTCGGAGGCTTGCTGACTCAATGGGCGTCGTGGCGATGGGTGCTCTTCGTCAACGTGCCCATCGGCCTTGTCGTGATCGTGCTCGCACGTCGCCTGCTGACCGAGACACCCAGCCGCAATGGCCACTTCGATGTGCGCGGCGCGCTCACCTCGACGATCGGCGTCACCGCCCTTGCGTACGGGTTCGTACGAGCCGCAACCTCAGGATGGGGCGATGCGATCACCATGGTCGCGTTCGCCACCGGCCTCGCTCTGCTGGCAACCTTCGTGGTGCTCGAGCGCCGGGCGCTCGAGCCGATCACGCCGTTGCGGCTCTTCGCCGACCGCAGCCGCAGTGCGTCCTACGTCGCGCGTCTGTTCCTCACCGCGGGGATGTTCGGGATGTTCTTCTTCCTCACGCAGTTTCTGCAGGAGGTGCTGCACTACAGTCCTCTCGAGACGGGTCTGGCGTTCCTGCCGTTCACCGTGGCGCTCTTCTCGATGTCGCAGCTGAGCGCGCGGGGGCTCGTGCAGCGCTTCGGCGCCAAGCCGGTGATGGTGGTCGGCTTCTCGGTGTCGACGATCGGGATGCTCCTGATGACACAGCTCTCGGCAACGAGCAGCTATCTCTCGTTGCTGGCGCCCCTGATGCTGTTCGGCGCGGGCAACGGGCTGGCGTTCGTGCCTCTGACCTCCACGTCACTGAGCGGCGTGCTCCAGGAGGATGCGGGCGCGGCGTCCGGGCTCGTCAATGTGATGCAGCAACTCGGTGGAGCGCTCGGGCTGGCCGTGCTGATCTCGGTGTTCGGCACGGCCGCGCGCGGAGCTGCCCTGCAGTCTGTTGTCGCGGCACGGGAGACGTTTGTCGTCGGAGCCGATCACGCGTTCATCGCGGCGACTGTGTTCGTGAGCGCGACAGTTCTCGTGCTTGCCGTGGCGATCCGCGGGCGGCGTGCGGCCGCCCGCGCCGCTGCGGTGCCCTCGTGGGTACGCGACCTGGATTCGACGCCTACGGCGCTTGTTGAGAGTTGATCCCGGCCACGAAGATCGTTGATCGATAGTACGCAAGTTCAGCGATCGACTCTCGGATATCGTCGAGCGCTCGATGCGCCTCTCGCTTGGGAGGCGCGGCTGCAAGGACCTCGGGATACCACCGCCGGCAGAGTTCCTTGATGCTCGACACATCGACGGAGCGGTAGTGCAGGAAGTTCTCGATCTCGGGCAGGTGGGCGGCGAGAAACCGCCGGTCCGTCCCAATGGAGTTGCCGCACAGTGGAACGGATCGCGGCTCGCTGATGTGGGACTGGAGGAATAGCAGCGTGCGTCGGCCGGCATCGGCCAGGGAGATATGCGACGTCTCGATGGCAGCGGTGAGCCCGGATCGACTGTGCATCGTCCGCACCACGCCGTCCATCTCGTCCAGTTCTTCAGCGGTCGCGTGGACGACGATGTCCGGGCCCTCGGCGATCGGCGTGAGGTCGTCGTCGGTCAGCAGCGTCGCGATCTCGACGATCACGTGGCGCGCCGGGTCGAGGCCGGTCATCTCCAGGTCCATCCAGGCGAGCACGACGGGATCGTAGAGCTTCGTCAATTGCAGAAGAGGGGCTGACGGCGCTTTCGTCCTCCGTCACAGGAACGCAACCGTAGGCCCTCGCGATCGCATCAGTTGGGCGGGGCCCTCACGCGCGGCTGCCCCTGACGTCACAAATCGGAGCACGGCCGATCACAAAGCCTTAACACGAACAGGCTTTCGCTTACGGTCGTCGTGTCCGCGTCTATCAGATCGAGATCCTTTGTGAGCAACACTCACCCACATGTTTCGCCCCGACGCTCCTGGGCACGGCGGCTTCGGTCGCCGATGTGCCTGGTGACGACGTGCGCCACGCTGGTCGCGCTCCTCCCGGCCAAGGCCCTGGCCGCGGGCTCGCCCCTCGAGAGCGAGACGTTCGCCAACAACTCGACCCCCGCCGGGCAGTGGATCCTCCCAGCCGGCCGGGGCGGTACCAACCTCGCGTGCCTGACGGCGGGTCCGGCGTCGGCGATCACATCGATCCCGAACTGCGCATCGCCGTCGGATGCGTCGGGCAGCGGCGCGCTGCGGCTGACCACCAACGCCGGCAGCCAGGTCGGTGCCGTGTTCTACCAGGCGAGCCTGCCGACCACCCAGGGACTGGACGTCACCCTCGACACCTATCAATTCAATGGCACCGGCGCCGATGGCATGGTGTTCACCCTCGCGGCAGCCGATCCGTCGAACCCGACACCGCCATCCACCACCGGGCCGCTCGGTGGCGACCTCGGATATGCGGCGAACACCCAGGGCAGCCCGGGGACCGCCGGCATGCCCTACGGCTACCTCGGCATCGGCCTCGATGTGTATGGCAACTACGAGAACACACCACTCGCCGGTGGCTCGGGCTGCACGATCCCGTCCCCTTTGGTGGCAAACCGGGCGTATCCCGAAGCGGTGACGGCGCGCGGGCCTGGTGACGGGACGGTCGGCTACTGCATCCTCGGGACGACGGCCACGACGTACAACAAATCGAGTGGTGGCGGCAGCGGCGGCGGCACGATCAGCAACGTCGGCTCCGGCAACACGCTCGACAAGCAAGCGGCGCTGACGCGGAGCGGGGTCATGGTCCCGGTCGAGATGGCGATCAACCCATCGGCGTCGGCGACGACCACGACGAGCGGCCTCTCGGTACCAGCCAACTCCTGGATCATCGCGTACACGCCGCTCGGCACAGCCACGCAGCAGTCGCTGACCGGCGCACTGCCTACCACGACCAACAACCCCGCGCTCGCGACATTTCCGGCTTCGTGGATCAACCCCGCGACCGGGATCCCCTACCAGCTCACCTTCGGCTGGACGGCGTCGACCGGTGGATCGAACGAGTACCACGAGGTGAACCAGCTCACCGCATCGACATTGATCGGTGCTGTGCCCGAGCTGTCGCTCACCAAATCCGACAATGAGAGCGGGCAAATGGTCGCGGGCAATCACGCCAACTTCATCCTCGCGCCCGGCACCAGCGGGAGTGGCGGTTCCGAGGCAAACATACTCACCGTCACCGACATCCTGCCGGCAGGCGTGATCCCGGGCACCGCGACGAGCAGTTCCGACTGGTCCTGCACCACAACGGGCCAGACGGTGACGTGCACGTACACGCCGCCATCGGCGATCGCAGCGGGTACTGCATTGCCTGATATCACGATCCCGGTGACGCTCTCGGCGGGGTTGAGCGGTACCGTGACCAACACCGCGCGCCTCTCATCGACCGACGCTCTTCCCGCGGTCAGCAGCGATGCGGTGAACGTGAGCTCCTTCACTGCAACAGCTTCGCCGTCACCGCAGGCGTATACGCAGCCCGTGACCTACACGGCGTCCCTGCCTTCGACCGCCACCGGAACGGTCACCTTCAGCATCGGTGGCACGACGCTGTGCACCGCCACATTGCCGTCGTTGAGCTGCACGGCGAGCAACGCCCCCGTCGGGACGGACACGGTGACCGCCGCGTACTCCGGTGACACGAACTACGCGGCGCAGACCACGACCACAGCGCTGACCATCACCAAGGCAACGCCCACCTTCACTGAGTCGGCAGCACCGGCATCGATCGCCTACGGAGCCCAGGACACGCTGTCGGCGTCCGGGTTGCCCGCCGGCGCGACCGGAACTGTGACCTTCGCGTCGGGTGGATCGACGCTGTGCATCGCGACGATACCGGTGACGAGCTGCCAGACCGCGCCCACGCTCGCGGTGGGCGCCTACCCCGTCATCGCCACGTACTCCGGCGATGGCAACTACACCACCGCGACGGCGATCGGTGCGAGCTTCACGGTGACCAAGGCCGCCACGTCGATGATCGAGTCGGCGGCGCCCGCGAGCATTCCGTACGGCACCGCGGACACGCTGTCGGTTGCGGGGCTGCCTGGCGGCGCGACCGGCGGCGTCACCTTCACATCGGGTGGATCAACCCTGTGTGTCGCGACGCTCCCTGCGTTGAGCTGCGCCACCTCGACGGCGCTGACCCCCGGCACCTACCCGGTCACCGCGACCTATTCGGGTGACGGCAACTTCGCCGCCACGACGGCCGTCGGCGCGAGCTTCACGGTCACGGTGGCGAGCACCACCATGACCGAGTCCGCAGCGCCGGCGAGCGTCCCCTACGGTACGCCCGACACGCTCTCAGTCTCGGGGCTGCCGGTCGGTGCTACCGGAACCGTCACTTACACGTCTGGCGGATCGCCAATGTGCGTCGCCACGCTGGCGGCCACGAGCTGCGCCACCTCGACCACGCTTGCTCCCGGCGTATACCCCGTCACCGCGACGTATTCGGGTGACAGCAACTACACCGGCGCGACGGCAATCGGCGCGAGCTTCACGGTCACCAAGGCGGACACCGCGATGAGCGAATCGGCGTCCCCGGCGTCGATCGGATACGGGTCGCAGGACACGCTGTCCGTGACCGGATTGCCAGGCGGGGCAATGGGAATCGTGACCTTCACCTCGGGCGGGTCGACGCTCTGCACCACGACGTTGCCGACGACCAGCTGCCAGACGTCATCGACGCTGACGCCGGGCGCGTACCCGGTGACCGCGACCTACCCAGGTGACGGCAACTACAACGGCACGACCGCAACCGGCGCGAGCTTCATGATCACCAAGGCGGATCCGTCCTTCACCGAGTCGGCCGCACCTTCGAGCGTACCGTACGGCACGGCGGACACGCTTTCCGTGACGGGTCTGCCCGGCGACGCAACCGGAACGGTGACCTTCACGTCGGGAGGATCGACGCTCTGCACCGCCATCCTGCTGGCGACCAGTTGTGATACGTCGACGTCGCTGGACCCGGGCGTCTACCCGGTGACGGCGACCTATTCCGGTGACAGCAACTACAACGGCGCGACAGCGATCGGTGCGAGCTTCACAGTCACCAAGGCGGACACCGCGATGACCGAGTCGGCGGCTCCAGCGACCATCGCGTACGGGGCGAAGGACACGCTGTCGGTTGCCGGTCTGCCCGGCGATGCGACCGGCACCGTGACCTTCAGATCAGGTGGTTCTGTGCTCTGCATCGCAGCGTTGTCGGCGATCAGCTGCCAGACGTCGACGACGCTGGTTCCGGGCACGTACCCGGTGACCGCGACCTATTCCGGCGACGGCCACTACAACGGCACCACCGCAACCGGTGCCGGCTTCATCGTCACCAAGGCGGACCCGTCCTACACGGAATCGGCAGCCCCGGCGAGCGTCCCGTTCGGAACCGCTGACACGCTGTCCGATGCCGGTCTGCCCGGTGATGCCACCGGCACCGTGACCTTCACCTCGGGTGGATCGACGCTGTGCACCGCCGACCTCCCGACGCTCAGCTGCCAGACATCGACGACGCTGACACCAGGCGCGTACCCGGTGACCGCAACCTACTCCGGTGACGGCAACTACACCGGCGGGGTCGCGACCGGTGCCAATTTCACGGTGACGCTTGCGGACACATCGATGACCGAGTTCGCGGCGCCGTCAACGATCGCGTTTGGCATGCAGGACACCCTCTCGATCACGGGACTGCCGGGTGACGCGACAGGAACGGTGACCTTCACCTCGGGTGGATCGACGCTGTGCACCGCCACATTGCCCACGAGCAGTTGCCAGACCGCGACGACCCTGCCTCCTGGCGCCTACCCGGTCACCGCGACCTATTCGGGTGACGGCAATTACCACGGAACCACCGCGACCGGCGCGAGCTTCGCGGTCACCAAGGCGACCGTGACGCTCAACGAATCCGCGGCTCCGGCCAGCATCGTGTACGGGTCGACTGACACGGTCTCAGCGCTGGGATTGCCAGCCGGTGCCACGGGGACGGTGACGTTCACCTCCGGAAGCACGACGCTGTGCGTCGCATCCCTGTCAGCGACGAGCTGCCACACGGTGGCCACGCTGAAGCCGGCGACCTACCCCGTGCGCGCGTCCTACTCCGGCGATACCAATGACAGCGCTGCCACAGCAACCGGCGCACAGTTCACCGTGATCAAGGCGAACACGGCCATCACCGTGAAGGTCTCGCCGTCAGTGACAGCGCCAGGTTCGACGGTGACCGTGTCGGCCTCCGGCCTGCCGCCCGGCGCCACGGGCACCGTGACCTTCACCTCCGGCGGCGTCGTCATGTGTACAGCAACGCTCCCGGCCACGAGCTGCTCCACCACCGTGAACCTTCCCGCCGGCTCGTACCCTGTGAAGGCGACCTACTCAGGCGATGGCGACTACAACGGGTCGAGCGCCGTCGGCAGCGGCGTGCTCTCGGTGGCGAGCGACCCGTCGGTCCCGTCGACCGGGGCCGCACCGACCGGGCCGTGGAACGTCCTCGGTGCATCCCTGGTGATCCTGGGCACCGGCATCGCGGTGATCTCGCGGGGCCGCCGCCGGCGTAATCGGACGGCCTGAGCTCAGCCGACCAGGTGGCAGTCAGGCGCGCGAAGGACTCGCGGTGAGCGGTTCCGCGGCCGCTGAGCAGAAGACGTCGTTGTCCCGGTAGTTGTGAGCGCGCAGCCGGCCGCGGTTCGGATCATCGCCGAGCGCCACGCCCAGATGCGTCCGCAAGCCCTCGAGCACGTACTCTAGCTCGGAGACTGCGGATCATTCTGGACTGGAGATGCGGAGATGACCAGCGCCGGCACGAGCGTCATGTACAGGAGCCCACTCCATCAGATGACCCAGACCACGGCAACGTGTCTCTGGAACGACTCGGCAGCAATCGATGAGCTGGCGTATGCCATCGAGAACGGGGCCGTCGGGGCGACGTGCAATCCGGTGATTGCCGCCGCGGTGCTCGCGGGTGATACGGCGACATGGCGGCCACGGACGCAGACACTGCTTGGCGAGCTCCCCACCGCAACCGAGGACACGATCGCCTGGAAGCTCGTCGAGGAGTTGTCGGTCCGGGCCGCGAGACTCCTCGAACCGATATTCGAGACGCATCACGGGTGCAACGGGCGCCTCTCCATCCAGACCGATCCCCGGTTCTTCCGGAACAGCGCCGCGATCGTCGAGCAGGCACTCGCGTTCAGCCGGCTGGCACCGAACATGATCGTGAAGATCCCGGTGACTCGTGCTGGAATCCCCGCGATCGAGGAGGCGACGTATCACGGAGTCAGCATCAACGCGACCGTCTGCTTCACGCTCCCACAATGCGTCGCGGTTGCCGAAGCTGTGGAACGCGGCCTTCGGCGTCGCGAACAGGAAGAGAAGGACATCGCTCCGATGGGCCCGGTGTGCACGATCATGGTCGGCAGGCTCGATGACTGGCTCAAGGTGGTGATGGAGCGCGATGGGATCACCATCGACCCTGGACATCTCGAGTGGGCCGGCGTGGCCGTGTTCAAGAAGACATACGGGATCTTCCGCGAGCGCGGGTACAGGATCCGGCTGCTCTCCGCGGCGTTTCGCAATCACATGCACTGGAGTGAGTTCATCGGCGCCGACGCGGTGATCTCACCGACCTACGCGTGGCAGAAGCGATTGAATGCGGGCGATATCAAGGTGATCCCACGCATCGACGTGCCAGTCGATCCTCCGGTCGTGGACGACCTGCTCGCACATTTTGCAGACTTTCGCCGCGCCTATTCGGAGGATGGTCTGAGCGTTGAGGAATTCGACAGCTTCGGCGCGACGCGGCGCACGCGGCGCCAGTTCTGCGCGGCGTGCGGCGACCTGAACGCATTCGTACGCGATGCCATGATCCCCGACGCTGATCGACAGCCGGCGTGAATGGGACCTCGCTGATCCGCGCGGGCGAGCAGACCAAGTACATCTCGCTCGACCTGATCGCAGCGCAACCGGAGGAGACGATCGAGCTCGAACCCGGGGCCGAACGGCTGGCAGTCGTTCTCTCCGGGCGCGCGAAGGTCGCCCTGGACGGCGAGGACGCTGGCGTCGTGGGCGGGCGCGCCGACGTTTTCGAGGGACCGGGTGACGCTGTCTACCTGCCGCCGGCGTCGCGGGCCGCGCTGGTCGCAGCCGGCGACGGTGACGGCACCAACCTCACCGTGGCAGTGATCTCCGCACCATCCGGCCCGCAACAGCCGGGCGCAGCGCGCATCATCCCGGCGGCGACACAGCGCGAGACAGTTGTCGGACGCGACAACTGGAGCAGGATCGTCCGGAACATCCTCGGTCCCGACGACCCGGCGTCCCGACTCATCGTCGGTGAGACCGTGCATAGCGGTACGGGCGCGTGGTCATCGTTCCCACCGCATCGCCACGATCGGGAGTCGCAGGACGAGACCAAGCTCGAGGAGGTGTACTACTACCGCGTGCATCCTGCCAACGGCTTCGCGGTGCAGGTCCGCTACGACACCGACACGGGGCGGGAGGACCTCAATATGGTGCGCGACGGCGACGCCGCGACAATCACGTCGGGCTTCCATCCGCTGGTCGCCGCCGCGGGTCACGACCTGTACTACCTCTGGATCCTCGCCGGAGAGCAGCGCGCGATGCGCGTGTACATCGATCCTCGCTATCGCTGGGTGAACGAACCTGCGCAGTAGCGCCACGCCGGAACGGACGCCGTGCTCCACCAACTGTTGCGGGAATTATTACGGGCTTGCGCGCACGCTGATCTGGCCTGAGTTCCACGCTGGGGCAGGGGTTGAGCGCGTACCAACAGGGTCAGAGAGTGTTTGCCATCGATCCGCGAGCCTGCCACATCACGGTTGCCGTGCCTCCCCTCCATGGCGGCGTCGCAGGCATCGTGGTGGCGCTGGGGAGCGCCAACATAGAGGTGACTCGGATTGAACCTCGCGGAGGCGACGGCAGTGAGACGTATCGCTTGACCGTCGTTGACCGTGCTGGACTCGCGATCGCGATCCTCGAAGACTTCGGTTGCCGGATCATCGGTCCTGTCACCGACCCGGTTGGGGCTCCAACACGTGTCGCGCTGACCGCTGCTGCACGATGACGACAGCTGGGCTGGTCACCTCGAGTGAGGAGCATTGAGCATGGAGACGTGGGAACTGTGGTTTCCGGCAGCCGCCGCCAATGGACTGCTCTTCGCTCGCTCACGCATCGAGCCGTGCGACTCGGTGTGGGTGCATTCGCCGCCCGAACTCCTCTCCGTGGTGGTTCGCGACGGTGAGGAGGGCATCATTTCGCACGCGGGCGAACTCCGCCGTGAAGGGCCGCGCTTTCCCATGGCACGCTTGCAGCGCGCGGAGATGTCAATTCAGCGCGAAGACCGCTGGCCGGTCGCGGACGACATCGGCGCCCTGGTGATCCTGCCCGGAGGGGAGGTCGGTGAGTTGAAGCGTTGGTGGAATGCCGGCGATGGGAGTGAGTGGCGCTGGCAGCTCGAGTTCTACAACCACGTCTGACGCCGGGCTGCGGCTAGCCTCCCGCCTTCGGCTTGAGGAGTGCGTCATCCGTCCCGGCCGCAGCTCGGACATGGGTGATCCGGTCTCGCGTGTCATCCTCGCCAATTGGTCGCGCAACGGCCTTGCGCGGGCGACCGGGGGGACGGCGTCCACGCCGGAAGGTTTCCAGGTCCTCGAGGTAGACGCCCCAGACCGGTCCGACCTTGATCCCGAAGAGTCGCCGGCTGGCGAGCAAGCGTCGGACGTAAGCAGGCGAGGCGTTCAGCACGCCGGCGGCTTCGACGACAGAGATCGGGCGGGGTCCTAGAATGGCCTCACTATACTAGCACGGCGGCGCAACAATTTCTTGCCCAACCTGTTATGGTGTGGTGGTTAAGGACTGAGGCGAGAGCCCTCATGGCGTAGGTCAGGGCAGCCCACGGGTTGCCGTCCGGCTCCTCGTACCCCTTCTCTCGGCCCTCCACACCGCACTGATCCATCAGGAGGAAGAGGCATGACAGACGGACACGAGAACGCCGCGCGTTTCATCAAGGCGTTCAACGCACACGACGAGGACGCGATGCGCGTGCTCACGCATCCCAACGCCAGATTCGCAGCGATGCGGACGCTGGCAACAGCGTCGGTCTAACCGCCGCCCCTCGGGCGGGCCCGGCCCATTGCGAGCCCGGACCGCCCCTGGCACGCCGAGGTGAAAGATCATGACCAAGCAGCCCCCGTCCATGCAGCAGCTACTCGCGGAGCGGCAATCGGCACTGTACGTCAACGATTCGGAGTCGCCGTTCACCCCGCCGGAGGCGGATGGTCGAAAGTGCGCGGACCGGCCCTTGCTTGATGGCGAACAACCAGCGCCTCCACTCCGTCCTCGGCGCAACCCCGTGGACAACATCAATTCGCTGAAGGGGTATGTTCACTCGCCTCCGGCGTGACATCGCCGAGTTGGCGATTCACTCGCCCCCATCTGCAGCTGAAATGTGCCGAGCATGCCGCGCCGATGCTGTCGCGCGGGAGCACGCACGCGCGAGGGTGCCGTGGGCTCCTCCGTTCCGTCAGACGGGCGAGCGGGCACCCACTCCCGGGGTGAAGAACGCTGGGTGAACGAGCAGCCGTCGGCAAGCCTTCCACATACTGATCAAGCACATGCCCGACGCGTTGCCACCACTGCCGCTGATGGAATCGCGGATCCGCGACGGCCAGATCGAGGTGCTGACCGTCTGACCGCCGATGCGCGGCGTTAGTTCTGTGGCGGGATGACGAGCACGGGGCACGACGCGAGTCGAGGCATCCGCTGCCCGATGCTGCGGAAGGCGATCCGTGGCAAGCGGCGGCGCGGCCCTTCCCCTGTCACGATGAGATCCGCGCGACACTCGCGCGCCACTTCCACTAGTGCCGGAGCGGTCTCGCCGAATGTCGACTTCGTCTTCAACTCGACCTCCACGCCGGCCGCCTGCAAATCGGCGACCTGATGGCGCACTTTCATCTGGAGCATCGCGCTAATGCTTCGCAGTTGCGGTTTCGACGTTGTCGTGGCGTCGAACGGCGACGCGGCGCTGGCGGCCATTCTGTCCGACGGCGCTGACGGTCTCGTCGCCGACTTTGAGATGCCAGGTCTCAACGGTCTCACGCTCAGTCGTGTACTCCGAGGCTTGCGCGACTATGCAGTTCTCCCTATCGTCGTGTTCACCGGCTCGGGAGAGGCCGATCCACGCCTGATTCCTTTGCGTGCCATCCCCGAACTTCGCATCCTGCACAAGCCGATGGGACTGCGTGAAATCGCATCCGCATTGACGGAGATGATTCCGACGACCGCCGCTGGATTCGGGGTGGGAACGGCTCGCCCACGTGTGCTCGTTGCATCCGCGACCGCGGCTGCCTAACCGAACTCAGTGACCCTCGCCACTCCTGAGCCGCTCCGCCTCATCGAGAAGTGATTGGTTGATCTTCGCTGGATCACCATCCTTGACCACGTCATCGATGGCCTGCCGCACCCGTGATCCACGTGCGTGCCGCTCCTCTTCCGTGGCGCCTTCCGCCACCCAACCCACAAGCTCTCGAAAACCTTCGATACCGAATGTCAGCACCAGTTGGAGCTCGGAGTCGTGCTGGTCGTGCGGACTGTCGTTGTCTGTCATCGATGTCCTCCGTGTCAAGCGTCGAGAACTGAATGATCCCCTTTCGCGTCATGATCATGACGCTTGGCGCAGTCGCCCGTTTCTCTGTACGCAACGGTACCGAGTTGGGCGCGGGTTGCGTGCCACGATAGCGAGGCTTTGGCTAGGTGCGCGCGCTGCGGTGGCGACCGTCTGATCCGGCTGACCTTCAATGTTGCCGAGCCAGACGACGGCGGCCAGCCAGATGTCGCTGGTCAGCCCGAACGCACTGATCCTCCGGATCGCCCCATCATGAAGTGCCTGGCGTGCGGAGAACAGCTCTACGCAGGTGACGTCATGCGCTCGCGGAACGATCCGAACTGAGGCTCCGCTTGAGCCCGGCGTTCGCTCCCTTCCTGGCGGCGATCACCCGGCTCCCGTCGCCCATGGTGCCGACGCTCGAATCCATGCGATCGACGTTCTCTACCCTAGCGGGTCATTCACACTCGAGGTGGCCCGGACCACGTCGCGACAGTCTCCGCTCAGATGTGTTGCATTCCACCGTGAATTTCAGAGTGGCACCGCCCTGGCGCCGGGATCCGATCTGAAGTGCTTGTCCCAGGCCGCAACGGGTACCCGTACGCGAATGATCGACGTTGTGTCGGTGGCGTATCAAGAACGACGCTGCGTACGGTAGCGCACCGACTCAAGTGATCCAACCTCGCACGGTGACGTCGGAGGGGTATCCGGTCACGAGGTAGGCAAGGCAATGTCAGGCTCCCGTATCCACCCAGGAATGCTGGAAGCCGCGACCAATGGCATACCCGTGCACAACCCGGACAGAGCCCGTGGTCGGGGACGCGGGGGAGCGTTGGATCAAACCGTTCAAATAACCGGCACGGCTCAGTACCCAACCGTCGATCAGATATCGCGCGATGGGTTGCTGGTCAGGGTGCTCGCGCTGCTGAACGAGTCCACTGAGGTTCACGTCGCGCTGCAACAGACCCTGGATCTCGTGACNNGGAGTCAGTGCCTTCGAGGCAGCTGGAAGGGCGCTTGGCATCGGGCCGGGACCTTCGCTCATCGGCCGAGCCATGAGGACCGGCCGCGGATCGATGGCACCGCCGAGTCCGACCGGCGGTCCCGAAGACCGGGTAGCCGAAACCGCGGCCGTGGGGATTCGCTGCACTTTGACGTTTCCGATACGAGCGAAGAGCGGAGTCATCGGTGTCCTGATGATCTTTCATGAATCGCCCGGTCGCCCACCGAAGGGGCTGTTCGATGCCGTGCTCGCCGCGTGCCGTCACGTCGGAATCTTCTGCGACCGCGTCCGCGCCGAAGGCGCTCTGCATGATTCGGCGATGGAGCTCGCCGAACTGGCGTCAACGGACTCACTGACGGGGCTGAAGAACCGACGAGAGTTCGATCGGGCGCTGCGCACGATCCCCCGTCAACCATTCGCGATCCTGTCCCTGGACGTCGACGGCCTGAAGGCGACCAACGACACAGAGGGTCACGCCGCCGGCGATACGCTGCTACGCCTGGTGGGACATACGCTCGGTCTCCTCGTGCGAGGTTGGGACGTGATGGCTCGGGTCGGAGGAGATGAGTTCGCGGCGCTGCTGCCGGAGGTCGGCGTCTTTGGTGCCAACGTCGTTGCTGAGCGAATGCGTCTGGCCATGCACGCGCTCGTCCTCCCCGGCACACCGGCTCGCATCACGGTCGGCTGGAGCGCGGCACCGGCGGGCGCGGACCCGGTCTCAGTGTGGCAGCGAGCCGACGAGTCCCTCTACAAGGCGAAGCACGCCGGTGGCGATCGCGTCACCGGCTGCTCCTACGAAGCCGGTGAAGCCGGTGACATCGCCGAGCGATCCTATTCAGATGTGATCTCGCGCGTCCTCGCTGGCGGCCTCCTTGCGACGGTGTTTCAGCCCGTGGTGAGTCTCTTCGATGGGTCCGTATTGGGCTACGAAGCCCTGGCACGGCCCGAGGGCTTCGCCGCCATGGACTCGGTGGAAGAGGTCTTTGAGGCTGCGCGAACGAGCGGCCATATTCGCGATCTCGACTGGGTCTGCCGGCGCCGCGCCGTCGAAGACGGAAAGCAGCTTCCCAAGGAAGCCACACTCTTTCTGAACATCAGCGCATCCAGCCTGATCGATCCCATTCACGGCGTCGACCAATTGCTCAATCTTCTCAGCTCGGTTGGGCGCGCGCCGCAGACAGTCGTGCTGGATATCACCGAGCACGAGCGCATCCGAGACTACGAGTTGCTGAGCCGCGTGCTTGCCGACTATCGAAATGAAGGCATCCGGTTTGCGCTTGACGACGTCGGTGAAGGGCACTCCACCCTCGAACTTCTTGCTGCCTCGTCGAGCGAATACCTGAAACTCGGGCGCAGCCTCACCATGACCTCAAGCCGGATCGGTTCGCGGGCGGTCATCAACGCAACCATGAGCTTCGCGCGCATCAGTGGTGCGATGGTCATCGCCGAAGGCGTCGAGAACGAATACGTAGCGGACATGATGAAGGCCGCCGGCATCAGCCTTGGACAGGGCTTTGGATTGGGCAAGCCAACCATGGCCTCCGACGTCGAAGACGTTGCCGCAGCACTCCTCGATCGCGCCGCCCTCAGCGGCCTGCGACCGCGTTCCGCCTACCTCTTCACCCATGAAAGCCGGAGGTGAGAGCTGTCAGCATGCGAGCTCAAGTAATGCAGAGCCGACCCAAGCGACAGCAGGGCCGCCCCGCTGATGTCGCGTCGTTGCCTTCGGGAAGATCTCTCTCCCCGTGGGAGCAGGACATCCCATGGCGAGCGGCGAAGGGCGCCGGAGCACCGACCATGAACGAGCATCTCGCCCCCACCGTCGTAGAGGTGCACGGCCAAGAGTCTTCGCCCGCGCTCTCTCACAGCGCGGGGGGACATCACCAGACAAAATCGTTCGCCCAGCTGCAGCAGATCCTCATTCGAGATGAGCTGGTCGGCGCTGCGGCAGACAGGGCTCGGTCACGGGCGGAGAGCGGCTAACCCACCCTGCCACCTCAGGGTTTCGCTGGCGACCCGATAAGCGCAACGGTCCTCACGTGACGGGCCCCGCGTGATGCGAGAATCCCTGAGGTTGTAGTCAACGACTGCAGCGATCAGCCGTCGTTGGGCGTCGCGTCGCCGGATGCTGGACTGTCACCCGTTGGTGCCAGCGTGTTCTGACCGGGTGAGGTCGAGCCCCAGCGTTGCGGCGCTCCCCGCGTTTCCTCAGCGGATGGCATCACCATCGCAGCAACAGTCAGCCGTAGCCCGCCGCATCCGACGCGACACGCTGTGCAAGGTAGACGGGAATTGCGGACGCGATGATCACCCCAAGCGCCACCGCGTTGACGATGGGCAGCTGATTCGGCCGTGAGAGGTTGGCGAAGATCCAGATCGGCAACGTCTCGTTGAATCCGGCGGTGAACGTGGTCACGATGATCTCGTCAAACGAGAGCGCGAACGCGAGCAGCGCGCCGGCGATCAGCGCTGACCGGATCACCGGTAGCGTGACCAAGCGAAACGTCTGCAAGGGATCCGCGCCGAGGTCGGCGGAGGCCTCGACCAGTGACCCAGGCGTGCGACGCATCCGCGCGATGACGTTGTTGTAGACCGTCACCACGCAGAAGGTCGCGTGGCCGACGATCAGTGTGAAGAGACTGAGGCCGCCGAACAGCGTCCGGAAGGTCGTGTTCAGCGCGATGCCGGTNNACCGCCGCGGCGAGGAGGCTGCCGAGCACGAGCGCGATCCCGGTGGCGATCAGACCCACCTGCACCGACAGGACCAGCGCACTCCGCGCCCCGGGATTCCCGATGGCGGCCTGGATCCACTGCAGCGTCAGACCTGTCACCGGCCACTTCTGACTCTTGGATGGATTGAACGCGTACAGGACGATCAGTAGAATCGGGACATAGATCAACACCAGCAGGCAGCCCGAAGAGCCCACCAGCACAACGCGGAGCCGTCGCGAGAGCTGCATCGCTACAGCGCCTCGAACGCGCCGGCTCGGCGTGCGAGCAGCAGGTACACGACCATCACCAGCACCGGGACCGTGGCGAACGCTGCTGCCAGCGGCAGGTCGCCGACCACTCCGAGGTTGTCGTAGATGACACTCCCGATGAACTGCGTGCTCGACACCTGGCTAACGGCGATGTAGTCGCCGAGCGTCAACGAGAAGGTGAAGATCGATCCCGCCACGAGCGCGGGGAAGACGAGCGGCAGGACCACCGAACGGAACGTCTGCCACGTGCGCGCGCCGAGGTCGGTCGATGCTTCCAGGAGCGACGTGGGCACGCGCTCGAACCCGGCCGCTAGTGGCAGGATCATGTAGGGGAGCCAGATGTACGAGAGCACGAGATACACGGCGACTTCGCCGAACCCAGGCCCGGTCAGATGCAGCGGCTTCAACAACCAGTTGAGGACGCCGCCGTCCGAGAGGATCAGGCGCCAGGCGAGGATCTTGACGAGGTAGCTCGTCCAGAGCGGCATCAACACCAGCACACCGAGGACAGAGCGGAGCTTCGGCCCCGCGAGCTTGCCCATCACGAATGCGATCGGAAACGCGAGGACAGCGTCTGTGACCGTGACCAGCGCCGCGATCATGACCGTGCGTCCCGCGATGCTCCTGTACACCGGGTCCGTGAACAGCGCCACGAAGTTCTCGAAGCTGAAGGTCTTGGTGATCGTGAAGGTGATGTTTGCGTCGTAGTGCCAGAAGGCAGCAGCAAACAGCACGGCGAGGGAGCCGAGGTAGAACACCACCAGCCACCCGACCGGCGCAGCCAGCAGGCCGGCGACCCGGATCCTCGGCCAGCGGGCAAGGATCCGGGCGATGCGGCGGGTCAGTGTCGGCCGGGAGGTCGACAGCTGGCCGGCACTCATATCACCACCGGGCGCTGATGTCTATCCCTTGATGTCGGTCCAGGCATGCAGCCAGTCCGAGTATCCCTTGCACACGTTGCCTCGGCTGTCGCCACAGTTGGTGAGCGGCACCTTCCAGAGCGCCAGGTCGTGCAGGTAGATCGCATCACCGACGTGGTACGTCGCGCAGAACGTGGGGTCGTTCTTGGCGATGATGTCGCATGCCTTGAGGTTCGCGGGGGCCTCGCCGAACCACTGTGCGACCTGCGCCTGTACCGCGGGCGTGGTGATCCAGTTCATCCACAGATACATGCAGTTGGGGTGCGCGGCATGCGAGTACATCATCCAGGTGTCAGACCACCCGGTCGATCCCTCCTTGGGAACGGTGACCGAGACCGGGGTCGGGGTCTTGTCCGTGAGCAGGAGGTTCGCGATGACCTGCCACGTGGTCCCGACAACGGAATCGGCGTTGGCGAACGCCGACTGCTCCTTGGTGTAGTCGGACCAGTACGTCCCAATGACGGTGTGCTGTGCCTTGAGCAGGCTGACGGTTGCGTTGAACTGGGTGGCATCCAGCTCGTAGGGATCGGTGATGTGCAGGTCCGGTCGCGTCGACTTCAGGTAGAGCGCCGCGTCCGCGATGTAGATGGGATCGTCGTATGCGGTGATCTTTCCCTTGTACGGGGAGTTCGGGTCGAAGACCACGCCCCAGGAGTTCGGCGCCGGCTTGACGATGTCGGTACGCCACATCAGCAGGTTGGCGCCCCAGCCGTGCGGCACCCCGTAGTGCACGCCGTTGTACGTGTTGTACGGCTGGTCCTTGAGACTCGGGTTGATGTCCGCGTAATTGGTCAGCAGGTTGACGTTGATCGGCGCGGCGGTGCCACCGGCCATGAGGCGCAGGGTGGCATTGCCCGATGCCGAGACACCGTCGTACTGACCGGTTTGCATCAGCGCCACCATCTCGTCGGACGTGTTGGCGATCTTCGCGTTGACCTTGCAACCCGTCTGATTCTGGAATGGCGTCACCCAGTCGACGGTCGGGTCGTCCTGTCCGGCCTCCGCGTACCCGGCCCACACGATGATGTTCAGCGCACCCTCGCCAGTGCCGATCTTAGTCAGCGTGGCGGGCCCACTGCTGCCGGTCGTTGCTGAGCCGCACGCGGCGATCCCCAGGGATGCGCACGCCGCGCTGACCCATAGTTTTGACCTGCGAGTGATCATGCTCCTGCCTCCAATGACGTTCCTGGTGAACCCGAGCCGAGTGCCATGGTCTGATCCCTTTGCCACACGAGTCGCACCTCGCGGTCTTTCTGCGCCTGCGCGTCTATCGCCGTGGCGTTGACGTTCTGGGTAACGACGCTGAGGGTGCGGTCAGGTGAGACCGACACGACGTACACCGTCTGGGCTCCGAGATAGACGATGTCCCGCACCGTGCCGACGATCGTGCAGTCACCGTTCGCGACTGGGTCGGCAACGCCGACGATGCGAATCTTCTCGGGACGGATCATGAACCGGCCGCGCTCGCCGATGATTCGAGCGGCAAGGTCAGCCTCGATGAGATTCGATGCGCCCACGAATCCCGCTACGAACGGGGTCGCCGGGCGCTCGTAGATCTCCGACGGCGTGCCCACCTGCTCGATGCGGCCGGCACCGAACACTGCGATGCGATCGCTGAGCGCGAGCGCCTCGTGCTGGTCGTGGGTGACGAAGATGAAGGTGATGCCGGCCCCGCGCTGCACGTCCTTGAGCTCTCCCTGCATCTCTTCACGCAGCTTGGTGTCGAGCGCACCCAACGGCTCATCGAGCAGGAGCACGCGGGGGCGGTTGATCAACGCCCGCGCGAGTGCGACCCGCTGACGCTGGCCGCCGCTGAGCTCCGACGGCTTGCGCGATTCGAAGCCGCCGAGACGCATGGATTCCAGGGTCTCTGCCACTCTCGCGGCGCGCTGGCGGCGGGGCACACGGCGCACCCGAAGGCTGTACCCGACATTGTCGCCGACCGTCATGTGCGGGAAGAGCGCGTAGTCCTGGAAGACCGTGTTGACGTCACGCTCGAATGGCGGCACTTTGGTGACGTCGCGCCCATGCAGTCGCACGCTCCCGCTGGTCGGCCGTTCGAAGCCGGCGATGAGGCGAAGGGTCGTGGTCTTCCCCGATCCCGACGGGCCCAGGAGTGAGAAGAACTCGCCGTCCGCGATGTCCAGCGAGATGCCGCTGATGGCGACCTGGTCGCCGAACCGCTTGGTGAGCCCGGTCAGCGATACGGCTGGCGTCATGATCCCGATCGCCTCGCGCTCGCCCCTCCCCGCCAGGTCCTGCCGAGCCAACACTGGTCCACCCCAAGTTCGGCGCGCGCGACGGCTTCTGCAACCCGATTCGCAAGCGTGCCGGTCGAGATCCTAGCCCCTGCGATGGCCTCACGGGGGCGTTCAGTAGGTTCGCCGACAGATGTATCGGGGAACCGGGGGTCGATCCAGAGGTTGAGACAGTGACCATGCCCGGGAGGACGCCGCGGGGGCATCGCCAGGAGACGGTAGCGGGCTACCCAGCCACCTTCCACCGCGACTCCCGACCGTAACCATCCGCCTGAACGCGAGAGTGATTTCGAACGTCGGGCGCCTGAGGCATGAGCGGTCGCGGCGCACGTCGCCGCGGGCTGTTAGTGCCACTAATGGCGCTATCCAAAGCAGAGCGAGAGCGGGGGGCGGCCGCTCTGAGCACACGAGAGCCTTCCTGATAGATACGCAGCGCGGTTACACGGCTCCGTACACGTCGCAAACGCGCACCCAGAACGTCGCCGGAGACGGTCAGATCGCTGTAACAGACGCGGGTATCCCATATGGCGAACCGGCCGATCAGGACCGGTGATATGCGGCGGCGACCGCGGAGAACAGACCCGTGAAACGACAACTCCTCATCTCTGGTGGAGCAGTCAGTCTGCTCATTCTTGCTGCGTGCGGTTCTACAGTGGCCGGCCCGGTTGCCACCACGTCGCCGCCTGCGACCGCAGCACCGACACCAACTGCCACGCCTGTGCCGACAGCCGTGCCAGCGGCGCCGCCACCTGTGGCGGGCACCGCCGTGAGCTTGCGCAGCGTGGGTGGTCTCGGGCAGATCCTTGTCGGTGCAAACGGCATGACGGTGTACTTCTTCCTTGCTGACACGGGAATGACATCAACCTGCTCGGGGCAGTGCGCGCAGAACTGGCCTCCGGTGACGACGAAGGGAGCGCCGCATGCGATGGGCGGCGTGGCCCAGGCTCCTCGGAACCACCACGCGTGGAGACGGGACCACCCAGGTCACCTACCACGGGCACCCGCTCTACTACTTCATCGCCGATAGCGCAGCCGGGCTGGCCACGGGCGAGGGGATCAACGCCTTCGGCGCTCGCTGGGAAGTTGTCAATGCTGCCGGCGTTGCCGTCGTCAAATGATCGTCGGGAACTGACCTACCGCGTCCGTTGGTGGGCACTGGTCCAGCCGGTGCTCACCAATCAGGGCGCTCACTCAGTGAAGAATGGAGAGAACGTTCCCAGCCGGATCCAGGAACCAGGCGATGTCAGGACCCATGTTGTGCTCACTGCCGCGCATGATGCCCTTCGCATCGACATACTGAATGCCCTCGTAGCGTTCGAACCGCACGCCCCGGCTGGTGAGATCTTCAACCGCGGCGTCGATGTTCTCGACCTCGAAGTTCAGGATCGTGAAGCTCGCCGGTCGGTGATCGGGCCTCGGATAGATGAACGCGGTGCCGCCGCCGGGGAGGTGCAGCCGTGCCCCAACACCATCGGGCTCGACCGTCAGCCCCAACGTCGACGAGTAGAACTCCTTGGCCTTGGTCAGGTCGTCGACAGAGAAGCCGCTGAACGCCGCGGTGGGACTGAACATCGCCAACCTCCTGGTGTCTGCCGTGAGCTCATGGATCCGTCGAGAAGTCGGATGGTAGAGGAGCGCGGGCTCCTGGATCCCTAGGAGCCCCGCGCGATAAGTCAGGTCTCAGATCAGCCGTCGACGAACAACCCCTTCAACGGCCCGAGCAAGCGCGCAGATCGCCGTGAGACAGCAGGAATCGGTCGCAGCGGTTGGCGATGCGGAGGTGGACTGTTGAGGACGCGGCGCCACTCGCTCTCGAGGACCTCGAGGGGATCACGACCGCTGCAGTCCACGGCCAGGTGCTCACTCCAGAGCCGTTCGCGGACAGTTCGTGCAAGCGCTGCGTCATCGGTGACGAGATTCACCTCCGTGTCGTTGAAGAGCGAGTGTTCGTTCAGATTTGCCGACCCAACGGTGAGCCACTCGTCGTCAACAATCCCCACCTTCGCGTGGACGTAGACGCCTGGTTTCTGTCGCCCCGGCGTGCCGACGGTGCCGAAGATCAGCCGGTGCTGTCGGTCCGCTGCTTCCAGCACGCTGAGCTGGCCGCGCGTGTCGTCGTTGCCATTGTTGGGCCGCCGAGGCAGCACCAGGCAGAGTCGGAAGTCGTCTGTCGGCGGCCGCAGCAACTTCTCGCGGAGCAGCGCCACCACCTCAGCGCTCCAGAGGAACTGATTCTCAAGATAGATCAGCCGCTTCGCACGCCGCAGCGCGCCCATGTACGCCTCGAGAATGCTGAAGTCCCCCTTGGGAAGCGCCGGATACGTTTTCTCCGGCACGGTGCGAATGATCTGCACGCGGCTCTCGCCTGCCGGCGCGGGAACGATTGTCGCGGGCAGCGTTTCGCCGGTCGTCGCCTCCCAACGCATCGCGAAATGCGCGGCGACATCCGCAACGGCTGGCCCGGTGAGACTCGCGGCTGCATCATGCCAGCCGAGTTTCGTCGCCTTGTCATGCGGTGGGCCGTCGAACCGGTCGCCACCGAGATCGGTCAGATCGATACCCCCAACGAACGCAAGGGTTCCGTCGACGATGATCAGCTTCTCGTGATGGCAGTGCATCGGACGGTTCCGCTTGTCAAGCGCGCCTCGGATGCGGCTGTCGCGCACCAACTTCTCCATGAGCTGTTTCGATTCCGCGCGTGTCGGATGCATCACCGGGACCGGCGCGCCCGCCCACACGAGCACCCGCACGTCGATGCGCTTGGCCACCTCGGAGAGCAGCCCTCGCAGCGTGACCAGCTCAGTACCGCGCTCGATTGCGAAGTCTGGGTTCACCGTCCATCCCGCCACGTGCACGAACGATCGAGCGCCACGCACCGCCGCCACAATGGCCGGCAGCGCCGACGTCCCATCAATGTGCACATCGACATGATTGCCCTCGGTGGGGAGCATGCCGGTACCCCAACCCGAGCTGTTGCCGCGAAATGCGTGATCCCAACCGATCCGCTTCAAGCGACGGACATGGTGACGCCGGTTGGCATTCTCGATCACCTCGCCGACCTGTCCGTCGGCGCGGGTCAGCAGCTCGGTGATCATCTGGCTGTCGAGCGCTCGGGGGCGAACACCGCTTTCGTGAGCCGTCCCAGCGAGAAACTCAAGCAGGTCCACGCAACGCCGAGGAGCAAGCCCCCCACGACATCGCTCGGCCAGTGTGCCCCCACGTAGATGCGGCTCAGTGCCGATGCAGCCACAAGCACGGCGGCCAGAAACCAGCACGCGATGTACAGCAGACGGGGGAGCTTGCGAGCCAGGAGCACCATCGCCAGGACACTCAACCAGAAGAAGAATCCCACATGCCCGCTCGGGTAGCTGTACCCGATGAGCTTGGACGTCGTATGTGCGACACCCGTCGGACGGGGCCGGCGGATGATGATGTTCACGACGTTGTATACGACTGAATAGATCGCCGAGAAGGCCACCAGCGGCGTGGCAGGACGTCGTAGCAGGAAGGTGAGCACGATCACCGCGGCGCCAACACCAAGGCCGACGAACCCCGAGAAGGCGGAGACGAAGGAGTTGAACCAGCTGAACCACCCCACGTTGATCGACTGGACGGCCACCTCGATGGGGCGGTCGAAGAAGAATGGCGCGGGGTGGATGGCCACCAGCACGGTGAGCGCGACAAACAGCAGCCCCGCGACGATCGCGACCGACATCAACGTCCAGTTGATGTCGCCGGTGAGCCGATGGAGCCCCGACGCCTCCTGGGTCCGTCGTTGTGCACTCGGGGCAGCAGCACGAGCCATAACGAAATATTATACCGTTGATATCATGTCGAGCGTGAAGAGGCGCGGCGAGTGAGCACGGGCGCTGTCGAATCGACCCTCGAGGATGGCGGCCAGGCCGCGAGCGAGATCCTCGCCGGCGATCCCGGTCCTTCAGCTCGTCGCTGGCTGGGACCGGTGGCTCTGATCTCGCTGCTGCTGTTCGTGGTCCTCACGGTCCTGGTGATCAGCGGGGTGACCCGAGCGGGGTTCGATCTCCCCGTCGAGCGCGCAATCCAGCAGGTGCCCTGGGGGCCGCTCACCTACTGGATGACCCTGACCAACGTGACCGGCGGCCTGATCCAGGACCTGTTCGGCATCGCCGTCGTAGTGGCGCTCTTTCTCTGGGATCGCAGGGCCGGCTGGTTGATGGCGCTCGGTGCGATCGGCAGTCTGCTCGCCCAGATCGTCAAGGTATCGGTCGCGCGTCATCGGCCTACCGCCGATGTGGTGACGATTCTCAACCCGTCGAGCGGCTACAGCTACCCGAGCGGGCACGCGATCTTCTTCACCTGGCTGGCCTTGATGCTCGCGGTCGCGATCTCGCCCCACGTCGGCCCGCGCTGGCGAGTGGTCACCTGGATGGTCGCGGGGTTTGTGGTCGTGTTCGCGTGCATCGGTCGAATCTGGGCCGGAGCGCACTGGCCGACCGATGTGATCGGGGGATTCCTGCTCGGCCTGGCGTGGTCGGCGTTCATCCTCTGGCTCCCGGAACGATTTCTGCCGACACCGAGCGGGCGTTGGATCCCCAGACGGTGGAGCGCATCGCGGCGGTCGCACGCGTGAGCCGGGGAGACGGGGCGATGACCCGCGCGCTCATCGTCAGCCGTGGTGCCAGGTACGCGGCACTTGCGGTGTTCGCCGCGGGACTGCTGCTCGGTGCGTCCAAGAGCAACAGCGGCGACTCCGTGCACAAGATCGTGGGGTGGGCGCTAGGGCCAGGCATTCGCCGCCGTTGCCCGTGAACCGCTGGGTCACGTTTTGCTGGCGGTCGTGGCCCTGAGCTTCATCGCCCTCGGGCTCCACTCCTGGGCGAACGCTCGCTGGGTGAGGATGCCGGCAGGGTGAGCGCATGCTGCCGGGCGACGCCGATACTTCGCTCGTGGACGATCCTCCGGAGCCGACTCCGCAGCGAGCGCGGCAGCTTGCCCCCGAGCGTGCGCGCCCGGCCGGCGACTACACCGTTCCCGAGTCGCTGACCTACCGGCTCAAGAACCTGGTCCTCGGCAAGCCGTTGGTATCGGAGCAACTCGCGCAGGAGCGACTGTCCACCCCGATCGCCATCGGCGTGCTCGCTCCCGACATGATCTCGTCGTCGGCGTACGGCACCGAGGAAATGCTCCTCATCATGGTCCCGGTCATCGGACTCGCCGCCTTCACGATGGTGATCCCGATCACGCTGGCCATTCTCGCGGTGATGCTCTTCGTGATGGCCTCGTACATGCAGGTCATTGGCGTCTACACAAAGAATGGCGGCTCGTACGTCGTGGCGCGGGACAACTTTGGTCCGCGCGTTGCCCAGGTGGCCGCGGTTGCGCTGCTGATCGACTACATAGTCACCGTTGCGGTGCAGACGTCGGCTGGGACGGCGGCGCTGACGTCGGCAGTTCCGTCGCTCGTCCCGTACACGGTTGCGATCACCGTCGCGGTGACGCTCGTGATGTTGTTCGGCAACCTGCGCGGGATCCGCGAAGCTGGATCAATCTTCGCGATCCCCACGTATTTCTATATCGCGTCGCTCTCGCTAGTGGTGATCACGGGCCTGATCAAGGCGGCACTCGGCGGCTTGCACGCGCACGCGCTGCCAAGCCCGACAGCACTGGGCTACACGCCCGGCCACCAGACCGGCTTCCTCATGGGGTTGGGCATCTTCTACTGTCTGCGGGCGTTCGCGAACGGTGGAGCATCGCTCACCGGGCTGGAAGCGGTGTCGAACGGGATATCGAGTTTCCGCCGACCAGAAGGGCGCAACGGGCGCATCGCACTAGCCGTGATGTGCTCCATCCTGGGGTTTCTCGTGCTGGGGACATCGCTGCTCGCGCACGTGACCCATGCGGTTCCCTACGCTGCCGGCACTCCGACGGTGGTATCGCAGGAGGTTCGCTACGTCCTTGGTTCCACCTGGATAGGAGCCGTCGGGTTCTATGTCGTCCAGACGGCCACGGTGCTCATTCTTTTCACCGGCGGGAACACGAGCTTCAACGGCTTTCCATACCTCGCCAGTTTTGTCGCGGGCGACTCGTTCCTACCCCGGCAGCTGACCAAGCGCGGCCACCGTCTCGTCTTTTCCAACGGCATCTTCGTGCTCGCGGCGGTGGCGATCCTGCTGATCATCGTGTTCAAGGCACAGCTCAACGCGCTGGTGGGNNGTCGGCGCCTGGATCAACGGCATCGCGGGCGCGCTCTCGCTCGCGGTGGTGCTGATCCTGCTGGTGACCAAATTTGTGGAAGGTGCCTGGATCGTTGCCGTGGTCGGACCGCCAATGTACTTCGGACTCCTCCGCCTGCACCGTCAGTACGTGGAAGAGGAGCGGCAACTCGAGAGCGGTGCGGGCGCAGCTGCCGAAGAGCCGGTCCCGCAGCGGCATGTGGTCGTCGTCGTCGTTGGCCGGTTGCACATGGCGACGGCGCGTGCCGTGCAATACGCTCGCACTCTCCGCCCCGATGCTCTGCGCGTCGTCCACTTCAATCTCGACGGTGTACGCGCCGAAGCGTTGAAGGATGAATGGAGCAGGCTCGGGCTCGCATATCTCCCGCTCGACATCGTCGAGTGCAAGGACCGCCGCCTCGAGCGGGCCGTGCTCGAGTACGTCACCGACATCGTGGCCGATGGCAAGACAGAGTGCACGGTCCTGCTTCCTCGTCGAGCATTCCAGTCACGCCTCCAACGCGTTATGCAGGATCGGACCGAAGACCGCATCGCCGCTGCGGCCGGGAGCATTCCCAATGTCGCCGCGACGATTGCTCCCTTCAACTTCGACGCGAATCCCCCGCGACGAGTCCGATCCCGATCGGTGCCTCCTCGCGCGCAGCGACGCAAGCCGCAGAGTACCACCGGTGTGGATCGAGAACTCGCGCGTCGCGCCA